>NZ_JACAPN010000019.1:0-88878 GCF_013385665.1 Pseudomonas sp. D4002 | reverse complement strand
AGCGTTTTGCTTACTTTTGCGCTTTTCAAAAGTGAGCCGCTGTAAGAGCGGAACCAATAGCAGCCATAACCGCAGCAACGGATATGCCCCCAATCAGCCTCCGATCAAACCAGATGCAGATGGTTATCCCAAAGCCCCGCCGGCAACTCCAGCGGCTTGCCCACCAACGGCACCTGCCGGCAATCGTAAAACCGGCAACGGCCCTGCCCGGAAGTCACCACAAACCCATCAGCCACCGCACCCACCCCGGCACAATCCGGCAACGGCCCGTCCAGCAGCAACTGCGCGCTGTCCATGTTCCAGATAAAGAATCGATTCCCCCGTGGCGCCGTCAACGCCACCAGCCGCAACTCGCTGTGCACCGCCACACTGGCCGTGTAATGCCCCATGGCCTGCAACTGCTCATCCGCCACCGGAAACGCCACAAACGCCTGCCCCGGCCGCTTGATCGCCAGCAACTCCGAACGCTCATGAGACGCCCCCATGAACTGCTGCCCCGCGAGGATCGTCCCGTCGCTGGCAATCCCCATATGCCGCACACTGTTCATCTGCTGGCCCAGGGTCTCCTTGCTCAACAGCGTCCCGTCGCGCTTCATCAGGACCAGGCTCGGCTCCATGGCATTCAGGTTCATCTCCACCCGGCTCTCAGCCTCAGTGCGAATCCCGCCGTTAGCCACCACCAGCGTCTCGCCATCAGGCATCCACGACACCTGGTGCGGCCCGATCCCATGGGTAGAAATCTCCCCGGTGTGCACCAGCCGCTCACCCTCGAACCGGTACACACCCAGCAAACCGCGACCCGGGTCAGACGTGTCGTTCTCCGTGGCATACAACCACTCGCCATCCTTGTGCACCACCGCATGCCCGTAAAAGTGGCGATTGGCCTTGGAGGTGATGGTTTGCAGCAGCGCCCCGTCCCGCAAGTCGATCAGGTAACTCTCGGTGCCCGGCCGGCGGGCGACAAACAGCGCAATCGGCAGCGTCGGGTGGTTGATGATGTCGTGGCAGCGCTGGCCGACCTCGGTGGCAAATACCTGCTTGCCGTCCAGGCGAAAGCCGACGGCGTAGTGCCTGCCATCACTGTCATCCCGCGCCGAGAGCAGCAGCGGGCTTTTGCCCTTCTGCTTGAACAGCGTCCAGCCGCCCAAAGTGATCGCACTGAGCAGCACGCTGCCGAGGGCCAAAGCCTGTCGCCTGAGCATCATCAGTCACCGTCGTTGGCGTTAAAGCCCAGTTGGATGCCCAGCGCCTTGGCCAGCTCGCCTTCGTGCAGGCGGTGGACCACGTTGAGGCTGTCGTAGATATCGTTGAGTTGCTGGCGCCCGGCATCGTCGGCCAGCATTTCATTCAGCGTACGTTGGTTGCTGGCGAACAGTTTCAGGGAGGCGGCATACGCGGCGTCGATCTTGTCAGCCAATGGCTTTTGATCGGCAGGCAACAGGCCGCGCAGGCCTTTGTTGTCGACGCCGACCCAGACGGTCTGGGCGGCAGCCAGGCTGGCTTCCAGGCTTTGCAGGGACGACTGGCTGCGCCACGCATCGGCCTGGAACGGTTGCGGGATGCCCTTGGTCTGGCGGCCCATCGGGGTGCCGAGTTTTTTCTTCAGGGTGTCCAGCGCAGTCACTTGAACCCGCAGCAGGTCGGCGATGGCTTCGTGGGAATCGGCGTAGCGCTGGTTAGGAAACTTGGTCATCTGCGCCAGCATGCCGTCGGTGCTGTTCCAGCTCGACAGGATCTCTTCGGCCAGCAGTTTCTGGCGCTCGCCGATGGCTACCAGCAACGGGCAGTAGCGGGCTTTTTGCGTCTCGTCCGCCAGATCGGTCTTGGCGTCGTAGAGGATGTATTCGTAGGCCGACAGGCCCTGCACCACGACGCTGGATTTGGCCAGGGCGGCGGCGTCGATCTGTGGTTGGGCGGTCACCAGTTGCTCGACTTGACGACCCACCAGGTTTTTCTTGTCCGGCCAGAACTGCACCTGCCACGAGCGGTTGCCCTCGGCCAGCGGGCCGATCAGCAGCGGTTGCAACTCGGCCCAGGCCTTTTGCGCGTGCAGGAAGTCGGCGCGGGCGGTCTCCAGGCTTTCCTTGCCCTGGCAGTAGGCCAGGGCGCTGACGGCCAGTTGGCGGTCGGCTTCAACCCAGCGGCTGTAGGTCGGCAGGATCACTTGCTTGGCGATGGCCGCCGAGGTCACCGCTTGCGGGTCCTGGGGCGAGCACGCACCGAGGGCGAGGGCGGCCAGGCTGGTGAACAACAACTTGGGACGGAACATGTCGAGCTCCCTTCTGTAATTAGGACAAAGCTTATAAAGAATTCAGAAATGCCAGCAACGCGGCGCGCTGCTCGGCATTGAACGACAACACATGCTGCTGCGCCGCCTGGGCTTCACCGCCGTGCCACAGCACGGCCTCCATCAGGTTGCGGGCGCGGCCGTCATGCAAGAACTGGGTGTGGCCACTGACGGCTTGCGTCAGGCCAATGCCCCACAACGGCGGCGTGCGCCAGTCGCGGCCACTGGCTTTGAATTCGCTGCGGTTGTCGGCGAGGCCGTCGCCCATGTCGTGCAGCAGCAAGTCGCTGTAGGGGCGAATCACCTGGTTAGCCAATTCAGGTTCGGCGGCGGTGGGCGCCGTGGTGAATTGCGGGGTGTGGCAGCCCTGGCAACCGGCCTGGTAGAACAGGTTTTTCCCGGCCAGCACTTGCGGTGCGTTGACGTCGCGGCGGGCGGGGACGGCCAGGTTGCGGGTGTAGAACAGCACCAGGCGCAGGATGTTGTCGCTGACCTCAGGCTCGCCATCCGGGCCATTGCCGTTGGGCGCCTGTTTGCAGGCCACTTGTGCATCGGTGCAGTCATCGAACGGTCTCAGGGAGGTGGTCAGGCCCATATCACCAGAGAACGCGTGAACATTTTGTTGATTGAGGTTCGGTTGCCCGGCTTTCCAGCCAAATCGACCGAGTACGGTCTTGTGTTGCGCGTCGTCCCAGACCCAATTCGCCCGCCCGACAATGGCTTCCTTGTCGGCGGTTTTCGGGTCGGTGTTGCGCAGGATGTCGGCGTCGGGGATCGCTTCGAGCAGCCCCAGGCCGATCATCGGCGGTGCAACCCGCGCCGAGAAGCGCGTGTCGGGGTGCACCGGCCCATAACCGAGCTGGGTGATTTGCAGGGCCGGCTTGCGCAATTCGACCACGGTGCCGTCCTTGAAGCGGACGTTGACCGGCGTGTAGTCGACCCGCACCTTGCCCTCCGGGGCGACGCCGGGCACGGCCATGTCCTGCAATTGCCCACCGTAGACCGGTTCGGGGACTACACCCAGTTGCTCGATGACCTTCGCATAGGGCGGCGCATCGGGAATCGACAGGCGTACCAGCATCGACACCGCGTTGGGCGCATCGGGCAATGGCGGATGCCCACGGCCATCCTTGATATGGCAGTTCTGGCAGGCATTGGTATTGAACAGCGGCCCCAGCCCGTCGCGGGCAGTGGTGGTGGACGGGGCAATCACCCAGGGGCTGCGAAAGAAACTGTTGCCGACGCTGAAGTCCAGGCGCCGGGTGGGCGACAGGTTGGCCGAGGGCAGGGAGAAGGCGTTCTGGTCGGTCTTCCTCACCGTGGTCGCGCCACCGGCACGCGCTTCACCAGGCTCGGCCTTGGTGAATCGCGGGGCGTCATCGCAGGCACTCAGGCTCAAGGCCATCAACAGTGCAGACAGGCGAAGGGGCGAACGGGACATCAGTCTTCCTGAACGTAGGCTGAAAATAAGGCCGCAAAGTCTAACAGGGCAGGGCGGATTGAATAAGAGCAATTATCGTTTGGTGGTATCCGATTCATTCCCGCTAGAATGACCGCACATTTTTCTCTGGAGGTGGCCAATGCAGGCTCTCGACGCTTTGCTCAACCGTGTTTCCGTGCCGCGACTGCTGGACCCGGCACCGACCCAGGAGCAGCGCGACCTGCTGTTCGCCGCTGCCGTGCGCGCGCCCGACCACGGCCAACTGCGCCCCTGGCGCTTCCTGACGGTGGAAGGCGCGGCACGTGAGCGCATGGGCACCCTGCTGGCCGAAGCCGCCCGCCTGCAGGACGCCGACGCGCCCCAGGCCGCGATCGACAAGGCGCAGAACGGCCCGCTGCGGGCGCCGTTGGTGGTGGTGGTGATTGCCCGCCTGCAAGAACATTTCAAAGTGCCAAAATCCGAGCAGCTGCTGGCGGCGGCCTGTGCGGCTCACGGGATTCTGCTGGCGGCGTACGCCCAGGGGATCGGCGCGGTGTGGCGCACCGGTGAGTTGTCGTACTCGGCCCATGTCGCCAAAGGCCTCGGGCTGAAGGCGGATGAGGAAGTGATTGGCTTCCTCTACCTGGGCACCCCACAAAACCCGCCGCGTACCGCGCCGAAAGAAGACCTGGCGCCGTTTGTGGCGGCCTGGACGGGTCAATAAGGCACCGCAACTTTAATGTGGACGGGCTTGTGTGGGAGCGGGCTTGCTCGCGAATGCGGTGTGTCAGTCAATACATGTACCGACTGATCCACCGTATTCGCGAGCAAGCCCGCTCCCACATTGGGTGCTTACTGGCTTCAAGCCCGGGTCAAACCCGAAACTGATCCATCAGCTTCATCTGCTGGCTGGCCAGGGCGTTGAGCTGGCTGCTGATGGCCGCCGATTCGGTGGCCTGGCCGGTCAGGGTTTCGGTCACTGTGCGGATTGCCGAGACATTGCGGTTGACCTCTTCGGCCACCGCACTCTGCTGCTCGGCGGCGCTGGCGATTTGCAGGTTCATGTCGCTGATCACCGTTACCGCATCGCTGATCTTGCCCAGGGCCTGCACCGCCTGATGAATCTGCCCGGCGTTGTTCTGCGCCTGGGTCTGGCTCGAATGCATGGTCGCCACCACTCCACGGGTGCCAGTCTGGATGCGTTCGATCACCAGGCGAATCTCCTCCACCGAGTCCTGGGTGCGCTTGGCCAGGTTGCGCACCTCGTCGGCCACCACCGCAAAACCGCGCCCGCTTTCCCCGGCTCGCGCCGCTTCAATCGCAGCGTTCAGGGCCAGCAGGTTGGTCTGTTCGGCGATGCTGCGGATCACTTCCAGTACCGAACCGATCTGCTCGCTGTTCACCGCCAGGGCTTCGACTTCGGTCACGGCCTTGCTCACTTCTTCGGCCAGGGTGGTGATGTCGCGGGTGCTGCGTTCAATGATCTGCATGCCTTCGCGGGCTGACTGGTCGGCACCGCGGGCCGCGCTGGCGGCGTTGGAGGCGCTGTTGGCCACGTCGTGGGCGGTGGCGCTCATTTCATTCGAGGCGGTGGCCACCTGGTCGATCTCACGGAACTGCACCTGCATGCCTTCGCTGGTCTGGCGCGCGATTGCCGAGGACTGGTCGGCGGTGCCACGGGCTTCGGTGATGCTTTGCTTGATCTGCGCGATGGTCGGCTGCAGCTTGTCGAGGAAGCGGTTGAACCAGTTCACCAGTTCCCCCAGTTCATCTTTTTTACCGTAGGCCAGGCGCTGGGTGAGGTCGCCGTCGCCGCTGGCGATTTCCTTGAGCATGGCGGCCACGCTGTTGATCGGCCGGGTCACGCCGGTGGCGGTCAGCCAGATCAGCAACAGGCCCAGCAGCCCGGCGGCTGCGCCTACCAGCAACGCCTTGACGGTGCCACTGGCCTGAGCCTTGTCGAGCACCGCCTGGAGTTTGAGCGAGTCTGCCAGCAGCACTTGTTTGGGCAGTTTGATCACCACGCCCCAGGATTTGGCGTCGGCAATCGGTTTGACCGGGTACACGGCGCGAATCGTGCCGTCTTCCTCGCGGATCTTGCGGGTATCGCTGGCCAGCAGTTGCACGATCTCTTTGCCTTCGGCACCGAGGGTGTCCACCAGGTTTTTGCCGACTTTGGCCGGCTCGCCGCTGTAGCCGGCGATCAAGCCGTTACCGGACAGTATTTCGAGAATTCCGGCGCCGTTGAACAGTTCTTTTTGCGCCGCATCGGTCGCCGCTTGCAGGGCATTGAGGGCGAGGTCCACACCGACCACGCCGATCACTTTGCCGTCGACCAGCAGCGGCAGGGAAATGGTGGTCATCAACACCGGCTTGCCGGCCACGGTGTCTTCATACGGGTCCAGCAGGCAGGTGTTTTTTGTGTCCCGCGGGCAGGTGTACCAGATGTTGTAGGGCGTGCCGCTGAGGTTGAGGGTGGTCTTGGTCAGGTCATCCTCGACCATCACGGTGTTCAGGCCTTCACCGCCGGCGCGGCTCCAGTAGCTGGAAAAGCGGCCTTTTTCGTTGGACACACGGGCGGCATCATTGACGAATTCACTGTCTTTGCCATCGAGGGCGTTGGGCTCGAACGACAGCCAGATGCCGAGCACCTTGGTGTTGCGGTCGAAGGCGGTTTTCAGGCTGTGGTTGAGTTCTTCACGCAGGGCCCCGGCATCCAACGAGCGCTTGCCGGCCAGAGTGCGCAGGTCCTTGATCTGGTCGGCCAGGGCCGTCACCACCAACAGGCTTTCACCGAAGGTTTTTTGCAGTTGTACCGCTTGCTCGGCGGCCTTGGCCTGCAGCAGGTTCTGCACACTGTCGGTGAGCATTCGCGAGCTTGAATCGCTGATGAGTTCGTCGTTCTGGTTGGTCTGGTACAGGTTCATGCCGACCACCAGGGCGATCACCCCCAGCAGGCACAGACCGGACAACAGCACGATTTTCAAGCGAATGGAGAGGGTGTCGAACATAGAAGTACCCGCGAATGGACTTATTAGTATGCAAGCTCAGGCGAGTCCATTCGGCGCTATGCCCGGAACATCGGCTTGGGCCGGCAGTTCATGAGCGGGAGCCGATGAGCGGTAGTCAGGGTGTCAGGTGGGTTGCGGGAGACGTTCCGGTCGCGACCAGATCCACAGGTTGCCCATGCTCATTCCGGCGATGGCCAGGTAGATCGGCCAGCCGTGGTCGAGCATCACCAGCATCAGGCCGGCGCACAGCAGCATGCTCACGGTGGCGCTGACTTTGGCCCGGCGGGCGATGATCCTGCCATTGCGCCAATTGAACAGGATCGGCCCGAACAGCCGGTGGTTTTCCAGCCAGGCACTCAGGCGCGGCGAGCTTTTGGTGGCGGCCCAGGCGGCCAGCAGGATGAACTCGGTGGTGGGCAAGCCCGGTACCACAATCGCAATCAAGCCGATGCCCAGGCTGACGTAGGCCAGCAGGCCGAACAGGACGCGGGCGATTTTGGATGAGGATTGGGTTTTGCCGGTCATGGGTGCGGTTTGCATGGATGGATTTACGAAGGATTCAAAGTGAAACCGGATCAAAATGTGGGAGCGGGCTTGCTCGCGAATGCGGTGGTTCAGTCACCAGATATATTGACTGATCCACCGCATTCGCGAGCAAGCCCGCTCCCACATTTGATTGCATTCCAATCAGGGAATCAGGCCAGCTCAGGGGCGCTAGCGTACGCCTGTTCCAGCAACACGGTGAAGCGCACGAACGCATCAATCGCGCCTTTCTCCACTTCAGCTTCTTCTTCAGCGGTGAATTCCAGTGCGTCGAGGGTGCGGGTGAAGCGCTTCCAGCCTTCAGCGCGACCCCCCGCAGGCTCGCCCAGGTGACGGGCACCGAAGGTTTCGCTCAAACCCAGGCCCACGGCACGCTTGATCAGGAACGCGGCGCCCAGCTTGGAGCCTTCGGACACGAACAGCCAGCCCAGCGCTTCGGCCTTGCTCGGGTTTTTCACCGCGCCGGCCACCGGTGCCGGTACTTCGGTGTCCAGGTCGCCCAGGTCCAGCTTGGCCGCTTCGGCACGGCAGCGTTCGGCGAGGTCAGGGACGATCTTGATCAACTCTGCATCGTTGTACAGCGCCACCAGCTCCGACTGGAACAGGTATTGCGCGACCACGAAGCGGGCGAAGTTGGCCTGGGTTTCAAACGGTGCATGGGCCTTCACCAACGCATCGAGCTTGGTGTGCGGTTCGTTGGTGATCTGGTTCAGGCGCTGGGAGCGCAGGGCTGCACGTTCTGCGGTAGGGGAGGCGGTCATCGGGGAGTCCTTGAGAAGAGAAAGCGTCTGGTTGCCAGGCTGTTATGAACTAGACGAACCAGAAGACGCGTCACAGTAAAAAATCCTCACCCCGGCGCAGATTAAATCGCGCCGGGGTGAGGCTCCATGGATCAGATGTCCCAGATCAGATTGATCGCAAAGTTGCGGCCCGGCTGGGTCAGGCGGTCGAGGTTGGCCGGGCCGGTCACACCGGCTTCGCCGACGCTGTCGTAGCTGCGCACGTCATCCCAGTTCCAGTATTTCTTGTCCGTCAGGTTGTACAGGCCGCCGTTGATGGTCACGTCGTTGGTGACCTTGTAGAAGCCGGTCAGGTCGACGATGCCAAAACCCGGGGTCTTGAACGGGCCGTTGGCGCTGTTGCCGTCAGGGGCGAAGAAGGTGGTGCTGTCGACGCGGTCCTGTTTCTTGACCAGGGTCCAGCTGACCAGGGCACCGTAGTTCTGCTGGTCATAGCCCAGGCCGAACACGCCCTTGAGCGGGTTGACGCTGTTCAACGGTTCGCCGTTGTCGTCATTGCGCCCGTAGGTGTAGGCAATCGAGCCTTGGGTATACAGGCCCTGCGGTGCGCCGAATGCGTCGAGGCTCAAGCGGCCCTTGGCCTCCACGCCCTTGATGGTGGCGTGCTTGATGTTGTTGGCTTCGAACTGCTGGACGGTGCCACCGGCAACCGAGGCATCTTCGTCGATGAAATCACGGTACTTGTTGTAGTACACCGCCACATCAAACGAGCCCGAGTCGAAGTTGCCGCGAATCCCGGTTTCGACGCCCCGGCTGCTTTCCGGCTTGAGGTCCGGGTTGGGTTCGACGGTGTAGCGCTGCTGCAGGTTTTCAAAGCGGCCATACAAGGCCTTGGCCGACGGGGTGCGATAGCCTTCGGCGTATTGGCCGAACCAGGTGTATTGCTCGGTCAGGGCGTAAGTCACGCCGAACTTGGGCGTTACACGGTGCCAGTTCTTTTCCGAATCGCTGTGGTCGTAGATGCGTGTCGGGTCAACGGTATTGAGGAATTCCTGGGTCAGCTTGGGTTTGAGCTGGATGTAGTCGTAGCGGACGCTGGGCAGGAAGGTCCACTTGTCCCAGGCAATCTGGTCCTGGGCAAACAGCGCGTAGGAGTTGATGGTCGGGTCGGGGAAGTCGCTGGCTTTTTTCACGCTGTCGGCGGCCGACGGGCTTGGTGCACCGATGGCGGTGCAGCCTGCGCCGACCGCCAGGCAGGTCGCGGCGCCCTCACGGGAACCGGTGACTTTCTGCTGCTTGAGGGTGGTGCCGTAGGTCACGACATGGTCGGTTTCGCCGATGCTGAAAGCCTTGTCCAACTGCGCGTCGAATACCCACTGCTTCTCTTCGTACAGGGTCTCGCGGGTGCGCAATACCTTGCGCGATGGCTGGTAGATTTCTGCGGTGGTCTGGTCGGTCTTGGCGATCTGGTAGTTGAGGCTGGTCTTGATGTGATCGGCAATCGGCGAGTCGAGGGCGAACTTGTTTTCGATGCCGAAGCGTTCGCGGGTGATGGTGTCGTTGCCCGTGCGGCCGCGGTAGAAATTGAAGCCCTGGCCACCGACAAACGGGCCACCCACTGCGTTTTTCAGGTTGGTGTCGCGATCGTCCTTGAACTTCTCGTAGGTCAGGCCCAGGCGGTTGTCTTCGCCGTAGTTCCAACCCAGTTTGGCCAGCACGTTGGTGGTGCGCGCATCTTCCGGGTTGGCGCCGGTGCGGGCCAGGCCGGTGGCGTTATTCCCGTCGTAGGATTCCATCTCGTGACCGTTGCGCTGGCTCAGGTGCAGCAAGCCGTCGAAGTCCTGCACGCGACCGGCGACGGTGCCGGAGGTCAGCCAGCTCTCATCGGCGGAGCTGTAGCCGGTCTTCAGGCGTGCGCCGTAGTCCTGCCCGGGCTTGATGATGTCGTTGGGGTCGAGGGTAAAGTAGCTCACCGCGCCGCCGATGGCGCTGCTGCCGTACAAGGCCGAGGCCGGGCCGCGCAGGATTTCCACGCGCTTGACGATTTCCGGGTCGACGTAGTTGCGGCGGGTCTTGGCGTAGGGGCCGTTGAAGAAGTTGTCCGGCACCTCGACGCCGTCCACCTGGGTCAGGATACGGTCGCCGTCGATCCCGCGAATGTTGTAGCCAGCATTGCCGGAGCGGGTGCCGGCACCGCCCACCGAAACACCTGGCTCATAACGCACCAGTTCACGGATGGTGTTGACGTTCTGGCGGTCCAGTTCTTCGCGGTCGTGCACGGTCACGGTGCTGGGCACGCTGTCCACGGCCTGTTCCTGGCGGGTGGCACTGATGGTCATCTGTTGCAGGGTGATGGCGCCGACGGCGACGCGTTTTTCCAGCACGATGTTGTTGTTGCCCAGTTTGCGATAACCCAGGTTGGTCCCCACCAACAGCCGGTCCAGGGCTTTATCCGCCGGCAATGAGCCGCGCACGCCAGGGGACGACACACCCTGGCCCAGTTCTGCCGGCAGGCCGACTTGCCAGCCGGTCACCGCGGTGAAGGCGTTCAGCGCCGAGACCAGGGATTGCTGCTCGATGCTGAAGCTGTAATTGCCCTGGCTGCGGCTGGCAGGCTCGGCGGCGGTGGCAGCCATGACGGGCGCACCGGCCAACAGGATTGCGGCCGTCAGCAGCGACAAGCCCTGGCGGCGAACGGGCGAAGAGGACCGGCGGTTGAAACGAGACGACATCGAGAGCGCTCCGGAAGGTACGAATCTTATAGTTGCGCACTGAATCAAATAGGAATCAGTTGCATTGGCTATAACGAGACGTATCGTCGCTGGCTATCGAGTAAAAATAATTCTCATTTAGTTCAGGATCACCAGCGCCGGGTATTCCGAGAGCTTGGCCGAGGTGATGTGGGCCAGGGAGCGCACCACGTCGAGCGGCTGGTCGAGCCGGTAATTGCCGGTGACGGCCACGCTGGCCAGCCTGTCGTTGTTGTTGACGATCCAGCCGGGGTAGTAGCGACGCAATTCGGCCAGCACTTCGCTCATCGGGCAGTTTTCGAAGATCAGCCGGCCTTCGACCCAGGCCAGGTCCTTGGTGGTGTCGAGCTTGGCCGGTTGGCCGAAGCCCTTGGGCCCGATGCGGATACTTTCACCGGCGCTCAGGCGCACCCGCGCGTCGTCAAACGTGTTGCTCAGGTCGACATCACCGCGCTGTACCTGAACCTGGGCTTCACCGTTCAAGTAGCGCACCGCGAAAGAGGTGTCCCTCACGCTGGCGCGCACCGGGCCGGCGTCGATTTCCAGGGGCAGGCCACGGCTGGGCAGCACTTCGAAAAACGCCTCGCCCTGATACAGGCGGGCGATGCGCTGGTGGTCCTTGATGCTGCTGGAGAAGGCTGAATTGGTGTTGAGCAACACTTTCGAGCCATCGTCCAACTGCAGGCGCTGGCGCTCGCCCACCACGGTCAGATGGTCGGCCTGCAGGCGCATAGGCAGGTTGCTGAAGCTGAACAGGCCCAGCAGCAACACGGCGGCAGTGGCCAGGGGCTTCCAGTGCGGTTTGATACGGCGCCAGGCGCTGGGTTTGCGTGGCGCATTCAGGGCGACGGCAGCGCTGTGAACCGGCGCGCCGCCCCAGGCAGTCTGGGCCTTGATGAAGGCTTCGGCGTTTAACGGGTCGTTGGCGAGCCAGGCTTCAAATTCCGCCTGCTGCCCGGGTTGCGGGCACTGCAACGCGATCAGCCAGTCGAGGGCTTGGTCCATGGCCGCGTCTTGCAACACCTCATGAGCCAGCTCATGGGGGTGCCGTTTATTCGGTTCCGTCACGGTGTTCCTCGGGTCTTCGCCACGTTTTAATCAATAGTCCTACAGACTGTGCCGACAAAGCTTAAGGGCGATCCAGTCTTTCGGCCACACCTATGCAGATGGCCATGATCAGTTTCAGTTCCTTCTGCACGGTGCTCAGGGACACGTCGAGCTTGTCGGCGATCTCCTGATAGCTGCAACCGTGCAGGCGGCTGAGGATGAATATCTGCTGCTGGCGGGCGCTCAACTGGCCGAGGCTGACACTCAGGTGCTCGAGCAATTGCTCGGCCTGTGTCGCGTCTTCGGGGGTGCTGACGGGGGAGGCGACGCTTTGCAGGACGTCCAGCGGGACATCTTCCTGCAGGGTGCGGGCCTGAATCCTGCGGGCGCGCAGGTGGTCCAGCGCCAGGTTGCGCGCCGTCTGGTAGACAAAGGGTTCGAGGTGGTCGATCGGCCGTTCGCTCAGGGCCCGGGTAACGCGCAGGTAGGTTTCCTGCAACAGGTCCTCGGCGGTGCTGTGGTTATTCACCATCCGCTGCAAGGTGCGCAGCAAAATCACCCGTTGGGTGAGGAAGACTTGGTTGAAACGAGATTGGCTCACAGTGATACCAGACCGATTTGCAGCGAATGATAATGCTTATCATCAACGCAAATGGCAAGTGGCACTTTGGATTACTGTAGGAGCGAGCTTGCTCGCGAAGGGCGTCAACGATATCGCTGGCATCCTGAATAAACGCGGTGGTTTTGCGTTTTTCGCGAGCAAGCTCGCTCCTACAGGCCGAGCATTACTCGGCGTTGCACAGCGCCAGGCAGTTATCCAGCATGCGGTTCGAGAAGCCCCACTCGTTGTCGTACCAGGCCAGCACTTTCAGCAGTTTGCCGCTCACTTTGGTGTGATTGGCGTCGAAGATCGACGACAGCGGGTTATGGTTGAAGTCACTGGAAACCAGCGGCAGGGTGTTGTAGCCGAGGATTTTCGAGTGCTGGCTGGCTTCTTTCAGCAGCGCGTTGACCTGCTCGGCACTGGCTTCTTTTTTCAGTTGCACGGTGAGGTCCACCAGCGACACGTTGATCACCGGTACACGCACGGCCATGCCGGTCAGCTTGCCTGCCAGTTCCGGCAGCACCAGGCCCACGGCTTCGGCAGCGCCGGTCTTGCTCGGGATCATGTTCTGGGTGGCCGAGCGCGCGCGGTACGGGTCGGTGTGGTAGACGTCGGTCAGGTTCTGGTCGTTGGTGTAGGCGTGGATGGTGGTCATCAGGCCGCTTTCGATGCCCAGCTCGCGGTGCAGCACCTGGGCCACGGGCGCCAGGCAGTTGGTGGTGCAGGAAGCGTTGGAGATGATCTGGTGGGATTGACGCAAAATGTCATGGTTTACCCCGTACACCACGGTGGCATCGGCGCCCTTGGCCGGGGCCGAGATGATTACCTTGCGCGCGCCGGCGGTAATATGGGCGGCGGCCTTGTCACGGTCGGTGAACAGACCGGTGCATTCGAACACCACGTCCACCTTGTGGGCAGCCCACGGCAGGTCGGCCGGGTTGCGAATGGCACTCACGGCAATCCGGTCACCGTTCACGGTCAGGCTTTCCTGATCATGAGCGACCTCTGCGTCGAAAGTACCGTGGACGGTGTCGTATTTAAGCAGGTGGGCATTGATCGAGCTGTCGCCGAGATCGTTGATGGCGACGATCTGCAAATCCTGACGGTAACCTTGGGTATAAAGTGCGCGCAGGACATTACGGCCAATACGGCCAAAACCATTGATAGCGATACGTAGAGTCATTGGAAGGTGCCTGTCGTCGATTTGTTGTAAGAATTACAAGATTATTCGCATAAAAATAGAAAACAAGCCTTTTTAGTGGCAATATTTTGTTCAATCTACAACGAGTGACCTGAATCAACTGGTCCGATTGGTCAAGCAACACCCTGCCAACCTCTTCGCGGCGGGCTTTTGACCAGCATAGACACTCAGGTCGCCACATCCGTTAGCCTGGAGTTCTATACATGCATCCCCGCGTACTTGAGGTCACCGAACGGCTTATCGCCCGCAGCCGTGCAACCCGTGAGGCATACCTTGCGCTCATTCGCGGCGCTGCCAGCGACGGCCCGATGCGCGGCAAGCTGCAATGCGCCAACTTTGCCCACGGCGTGGCCGGGTGTGGCACCGAAGACAAAAACAGCCTGCGCATGATGAACGCCGCCAACGTGGCAATTGTTTCGTCATATAACGACATGCTGTCGGCCCACCAGCCATACGAACATTTCCCCGAGCAAATCAAAAAGGCCCTGCGTGAAGTCGGTTCTGTTGGCCAGTTCGCCGGCGGTACCCCCGCCATGTGCGACGGCGTGACCCAGGGCGAGCCAGGCATGGAGCTCAGCCTGCTGAGCCGCGAAGTGATTGCCATGTCCACGGCGGTAGCGCTGTCCCATAACATGTTCGACGCCGCGCTGATGCTGGGTATCTGCGACAAGATCGTCCCCGGCCTGATGATGGGCGCCCTGCGCTACGGCCACCTGCCGATGATCTTCGTACCGGGCGGCCCGATGCCGTCGGGGATCTCCAACAAACAGAAAGCCGACGTGCGCCAGCGCTACGCCGAAGGCAAGGCCACCCGCGAAGAGCTGCTGGAATCGGAGATGAAGTCCTACCACAGCCCGGGCACCTGCACCTTCTACGGAACCGCCAACACCAACCAGTTGCTGATGGAAGTCATGGGCCTGCACCTGCCGGGCGCTTCGTTCGTCAACCCGTACACGCCGCTGCGTGACGCCCTGACCCGCGAAGCCGCGCACCAGGTCACGCGCCTGACCAAGGCCAACGGCAGCTTCACGCCGATCGGCGAGATCGTCGACGAGAAATCCATCGTCAACTCCATCATCGCCCTCAACGCCACTGGCGGGTCCACCAACCACACCCTGCACATGCCGGCCATCGCGATGTCGGCGGGCATCATCCTGACCTGGGATGACATGGCCGACCTCTCCGAGGTGGTGCCGACCCTCTCCCACGTGTATCCAAACGGCAAGGCCGATATCAACCACTTCCAGGCGGCGGGAGGCATGTCGTTCCTGATCCGCGAACTGCTGGAAGCCGGCCTGCTGCACAACGACGTCAACACCGTGGCCGGTCATGGCCTGAGCCGCTACACCCAGGAACCGTTCCTGGTGGACGGCGAGTTGGTATGGCGTGAAGGCCCGATCGAAAGCCTCGACGAAACCATCCTGCGTCCCGTGGCCCGTGCGTTCTCTCCGGAAGGCGGCCTGCGGGTAATGGAAGGCAACCTCGGCCGGGGTGTGATGAAGGTTTCCGCCGTGGCCCTCGAACATCAAATCGTCGAAGCCCCGGCCGTGGTGTTCCAGGACCAGCAAGACCTGGCCGACGCGTTCAAGGCCGGTGAGTTGGAAAAAGACTTTGTTGCAGTGATGCGTTTCCAGGGCCCGCGCTCCAACGGCATGCCGGAATTGCACAAGATGACCCCGTTCCTCGGCGTGTTGCAGGATCGTGGCTTCAAAGTGGCGTTGGTAACAGACGGGCGCATGTCCGGCGCGTCGGGTAAGATTCCCGCCGCGATTCACGTCAACCCCGAAGCCCAGAGCGGCGGGCCACTGGCACGTGTGCGCGATGGCGATATCATTCGCGTGGATGGCGTCAAAGGCACCTTGGAGCTTAAGGTGGACGCCGAAGAATTTGCCGCGCGCGCGCCTGCCACGGGCCTTCTGGGCAATAACGTGGGGGCCGGTCGCGAGTTGTTTGCGTTTATGCGTTTGGCTGCAAGCTCCGCAGAGCAGGGCGCCAGCGCCTTTACCTCTGCCTTGGAGACACTTAAGTGAAGCTAGCGCTGGTCGGTGATATCGGTGGTACCAACGCCCGTTTTGCGTTGTGGCGGGATCAGGAGCTGCATTCGATCCGCGTCCATGCGACGGCGGATCATGCCAGCCCGGAAGAGGCGATCCAGGTCTATCTGAAGGAAGAAGGCCTGGCCATCGGCTCGATTGGCGCGGTGTGCCTGTCGGTCGCGGGGCCGGTGAGTGGAGATGAATTTAAATTCACCAACAATCACTGGCGCCTGAGCAAGACTGCGTTCTGCAAGACCTTGCAGGTGGACGAGCTGCTGCTGGTGAATGATTTCTCGGCCATGGCCCTGGGCATGACCCGCCTGAAGCCCGACGAATTCCGCGTGGTGTGCGAAGGCACGCCGGAGCCGTTGCGCCCTGCGGTGGTGATCGGCCCGGGCACTGGCCTGGGCGTCGGCACCTTGCTCGACCTCGGCCATGGCCGTTGGGCGGCATTGCCGGGGGAGGGCGGCCATGTCGACCTGCCCGTGAGCAGCCCGCGTGAAGCCCAGCTGTGGCAGCACATCTACAATGAGATCGGCCATGTCAGCGCTGAAACTGCCTTGAGCGGTGGCGGTTTGCCCAGGTTGTACCGGGCGATCTGCGCGGTGGACGGTCACGAGGCGGTTCTGGAAACCCCCGAGGCCATCACTGCTGCCGGCCTGGCGGGTGATCCGATTGCCCTGGAAGTGCTGGACCAGTTCAGTATCTGGCTGGGCCGCGTTGCCGGTAACAACGTGCTGACCACCGGTGGTCGTGGCGGGGTGTACATCGTGGGTGGGGTGATCCCGCGCTTTGCCGATTTCTTTATCAAGAGTGGTTTTGCCAGGAGTTTTGGCGACAAGGGCTGCATGAGCGACTATTTCAAAGGCATTCCGGTGTGGCTGGTGACGGCACCGTATTCAGGGTTGACAGGTGCTGGTGTGGCGCTTGAGCAGGCATTTGCGTAGGCAGTGATGGCCTCTTCGCGAGCAAGCCCGCTCCCACATTCAATCCCATTCCAACTGGATGAATGAGGTCGAATGTGGGAGCGGGCTTGCTCGCGAAGGCGGCCTCAAGGGCAACAAATGACTTAAGCTTGGCCATAACAACAAGGAGGACCCCGTGAGCGTAATCAGTAAATCCATTCTCCTGGTCGACGACGACCAGGAAATCCGCGAGTTGCTGCAAACCTACCTCAGCCGCGCCGGTTTCCAGGTGCGTGGCGTGCCGGATGGCGCGGGGTTCCGCCAGGCGATGAACGAAGCGCCGTGCGACCTGGTGATCCTTGATGTGATGCTGCCGGACGAAGACGGTTTCAGCCTCTGCCGCTGGATCCGCCAGCACCCGCGCCAGGCCCAGGTGCCGATCATCATGCTCACCGCCAGTTCCGACGAAGCCGACCGCGTCATCGGCCTGGAGCTGGGTGCCGACGATTACATCGGCAAACCCTTCAGCCCCCGTGAGCTGCAGGCCCGTATCAAGGCCTTGTTGCGGCGCTGCCAGTTTGGCCAGGAGCGCAGCGGCGGCGAGGTGCTGGTGTTTGGCGAGTGGCGCCTGGACATGGTCAGCCACCGGCTGTTCCACGTCGACGGCGAGGAAGTGATTCTTTCCGGCGCCGATTTTGCCCTGCTCAAACTGTTCCTCGATCACCCCCAGCAAATCCTCGACCGCGACACCATCGGCAACGCCACCCGTGGCCGCGACCTGATGCCCCTGGACCGGATTGTCGACATGGCCGTCAGCCGTCTGCGCCAACGCCTGCGCGACACCGAAAAACCACCCCGGCTGATCCGCACCGTGCGCGGCAGTGGCTATCAATTGGCAGCCAGCGTGGTTGCCGGCAATGCCCACTGAGCGCCTGCGTGAACTGCGCCGGCGCATCCCGGTACCGCGTTCGCTGCTGGGGCGGATGTTACTGCTGACCCTGTTGGCGGTGCTGTTTGCCCAGGCGTTGTCCAGCGTGATCTGGGTCTCGCAATTGCGCGCTACCCAGCTTGAAGGCCTGGTAACCGCCGCCCGCAGCCTGGCGCATTCGATGACCGCCAGCGTCAGTTATTTCCGCTCGTTGCCGGTGGCCTTCCGGCCGTTGGTACTGGACCAGTTGCGCAGCATGGGCGGTACCCGGTTTGTGGTGACGCTCAACGACAAGCCCCTGGACATGGCGGTATTGCCGGAAACCCCGCGCAAGCATGCAGTGCTCGGTGCTGTCGAAGAAGTGTTGCGCCAGACCCTGGGCAGCGACGTGCATGTTTCGGTGGAGTTCGTCAGCGCCGAAGACCTGCGCATCTTCAACGCCGGCTTGAAACTCGACGAACTGCCGCGTTCCTGGGCGCATTACGCGCTGACCCTGGAACCGGTGAATCCGCCGGTGTTGGTCACCCAGATCCAGCTGGCCCAGGGCGAATGGCTCTACATTGCCTCCTTGCTGCCCGAACCCTATACCAGCCTCGAAGAACAAGGCCTGCCATACCAGCAGGTGTGGTTTATCGTGCTCACCAGCGGCTTCCTGCTGCTGTTTATCGGCCTGTTGGTGCACTGGCAAAGCCGTCCACTCAAGCGCCTGGCGAGGGCGGCGCGGGACATGTCCCTGGGCGCCGACGTGGAGCCGGTGGCCGAAGGCGGCGGCAGCGAAGTGGTGGAAGTAGGCCGCGCGTTCAATGCCATGCGCGAACGCATCAGCCGTTACCTGACCGAACGCAGCCAGCTGTTCAGCGCCATTTCCCACGACCTGCGCACACCCATCACACGCCTGCGGTTGCGGGTGGAATTGCTGGAAGACGAGAACCTGCAAGCCAAGTTCGGCCGCGACCTGGATGAACTGGAGTTGCTGGTCAAAGGCGCGTTGCAGTGCGTGAAGGACACCGACATCCACGAAAACATCGAACCGGTGGACCTCAACCACGTACTCGACTGCCTGGTGGAGCCGTACCTGGCGCCCAACGGCAATGGGCGCGTGACCCAACATGGTCGGGCACTTACGACGTACCCGGGCAAGCCGCTGGCGCTCAAGCGCTGCATCGGCAACCTGATCGACAACGCCCTGAAGTACGGGCAGAACGCCCATTTGCACATTGAAGACGATGGCGCGGAGTTCATCCTCCACGTCGACGACGAAGGCCCGGGCGTGCCGGAACAGCGCCTGGAGCAGGTCTTCGAACCGCACTTCCGCCTGGCCGGGCAGCAACAGGGTTACGGCCTGGGCCTGGGCATCGCCCGCAACATTGCCCACAGCCATGGCGGTGAAGTGAGTTTGCAGAATCTGCGGGAGGGCGGTTTGCGGGTGACCTTGCAACTGCCTCGTGGCCTGGATTGAACGCCACCAATACCGCAGCTGATTGAGTACTTGTGGCGAGGGAGCTTGCTCCCGTTGGGGCGCGAAGCGGCCCCAAAAGATGGGACTGCTGCGCAGTCCAACGGGAGCAAGCTCCCTCGCCACATTATTAGTATCCGGCGTTATAACCGTGGTTAGACGCTCTGGCGCAACCTGGCCAGATCCCGCAACGGCGGCGCACCAAACAGCCGGCTGTATTCGCGGCTGAACTGCGATGGGCTCTCATAGCCCACCCGATACCCCGCCGCCGAGGCTTCCAGGCCCTCGGCGATCATCAACCGCCGAGCCTCCTGCAAACGCAGTTGCTTCTGGTACTGCAACGGGCTCATGGCGGTCATCGCCTTGAAGCGGTGGTGCAAGGTCGAGACGCTGAGGTTCACTTCCTTGGCCAGGTCATCAATGCGCAGGGGCTGTTCGTAGTTGCCGTTCAACCAGGTGATCGCCTGGCTCACCCGATGGCTCTGACTGTTGGCGACGGCAATTTCATACAGCCGATAACCCTGTGGACCGCGCAACAGGCGATAGAGAATTTCCCGATTGATCAGCGGCGCGAGCATTGCGATGTCTTTCGGTGCGTCGAGCAATCGGGTCAGGCGCAGCACGGCGTCCAGTAGCTGGCTGTCCAGGCGGTCGACATACATCCCTCGGGAGGTCGGGCGCGGGGGCACGCCCATCGGCCCGGCTTCGGCAATCAGTGCGGTGATCTGTGCCGGGTCGATATTCACCCGAATCGACAGGTTGGGGTCTTCCGGCGTGGCATCAAGGATGCGCCCGGCCACCGGCATCGCTACCGAAAACACCAGGTAATTGAGCGGGTCGTAGGCGAAGACTTCATCCGCCAGGCGCACTTCCTTGCTGCCCTGGGCGAGGATGCACAGCGCGGGTTCAACCAGCACCGGCGTGAATTCACGCGGGGAGTTATGGCGGTTGAGATACAGCGACGTGATCGCCGTGCCGTAGGAACCATCCTCCCAGGTATGCCGGCGAACGATGCCGGCGAGTTCTGCGCGCTGCTTTTCCATATCGGCGTCGAGGGGTTTGGAGCGAAGTTCGGGCGACGACATGGGACATCCTCTGGTGCTTTGACGATGGGCACAGCTTAAGGGCGGCTTTGCAAAAAGCGGTATTTCGATTCTGCACAATCCTTGCCTGATCCTGCGAAAAATCGTGAATCAGGCAAGCCGGGGCCTGTCATGCCCCTGAAATACGGCAGTCATGCCGGGAATAAACTTCGCAGGCCGATTGCTATATCTACGTATCTCGCAGGATTGTGCAATAAGCCAGCAGGAATTGACTAACCGCATCCACACCCGCGCCCGTATCTTTGATCCTGTGGCAACACGCCCTCACAGTGCTTGCCGAGCATCACTTCTCAACGGGAGAGTCGAACATGTCCACCCCCATTCCCGCGAGCCATATGGCCTTTATCCGTGCCCGTACCGGGTACAGCACCGAACTGGGTGCACGCTTGAGCAGTTTGATCGAACCGGGCCGCCAGGCTCAGGGTTGCCTGCAATTCTCGTTGCAGCACTCCCTGGCCGACCCGGATGTGTGGTTGGTGTCGGGCTTCTGGAGCAGCGAGCAGGCGATGAGTGCCTACTTCAGCTCGCCGGCGCTGATGGTCTTCACCGAGTTGTTGAATGACATGGTGGTTCGCAGCATGGACTTCCAGACCTTTACCGACGCCTCGGCGGCCAATGCCTATGGCGAGTACCTGCAACTGGCGGGCTAGTGCTTTAGAATGGCCGCCTTTCCCATTGGCCAGGACCTGCAACATGGCACGTAAAGAGTTTGCCCACCACGAAGCCGTTTCCGCCTTGGTGCGTGAAGAAGAGGGTGGCTATAGCGCCGCCATCGCCGTCAAGGCGCTGGATGGCATGGGCGCACCGCGCTTTCACAAGATCCTCGATGGACAGACGTTCAAGACTGCCTCCGACGCCGACGATGCCGCAGCTCTGCAACTGGAGCGCTTGGTCGATGTAGATGAAGACGGTCAGCTCTCTTGGGCAACTTCCGCCAACTAAAAACACCGCTGATCCAAATCTGGGAGCGGGCTTGTGTGGGAGCGGGCTTGCTCGCGAATGCGGTGGATCAGTTGGCATATGCATTGACTGATACGCCCCCTTCGCGAGCAAGCCCGCTCCCACATTTTTATCTCGTTCCAATCAGCGTTGCGCGGCGCCTGGGCGGTACATTTTGAACAGCGCTTCCGGCCCCAACTGAAAATAATCCGCCGGGCCACCTCCACGCAGGATCGGCTGGGCGGCAGCCGTGTCGTACACCCCGTCTTTCAGCAGCCATTTGGCGATATGCACCGCGACCACCTCGCCGAGCACCAACCAGCTTGGCACCAGCTCCTTGTCGGCGCGCTGCAGCTGAATGATCTGCGTCACCTTGCACTCAAACGACACCGGGCTTTCGGCCACGCGAGGCACGGCGATCACCTTTGAAGCCACCGGCGTCAAGCCGGCCAATTCAAACTCGTTGACCTCGGGTGATACCGGCGCGCAACTCTGGTTCATCTGCTCGGCCAGCGGGCGGGTAGCCAGGTTCCACACGAATTCGCCAGTCTGTTCGATGTTGTTCAGGCTGTCTTTGCGCCCGACGCTGGAAAATCCGATGATCGGCGGAATGTAGTTGAAGGCGTTGAAGAAACTGTAGGGTGCGAGGTTCAGGCGGCCCTGGCTGTCGTGTGACGAAATCCAGCCAATCGGGCGCGGGCCGACAATCGCATTGAACGGGTCATGGGGCAGGCCGTGGCCGTTGGCGGGTTCGTAGAAATGAATATCGTCGGACATGGGCCGGGGTTCCTGCTGGTGGTTCGGGGAAGGGCATCATAGTGCACTCAGGTGGAGTGTTCGCCAATGAAAAAGGGGCTGTGTCATACACTGACACAGCCCCTTTTTTATCCTGGCAGAACCCTTAGTCCGTAGTAATCCGCGAATGCTTGCGGGTGTCTTTCATGGTCACATACACCAACAGCGACACCGCAATACACGCGGTGACGTACCAGTAGTAACCGGTTTCCATACCAATGCTCTTGAACCACAGCGCGATGTATTCAGCGGTGCCGCCGAAGATCGACACGGTCAGTGCATAGGGCAAGCCAACGCCCAGGGCGCGGATTTCGGTGGGGAACAATTCGGCCTTCACCACGGCGTTGATCGAGGTGTAGCCGCTGACGATGATCAGCGCCGCCATGATCAGGAAGAACGCGCCCCACCAGGTCTGGATGGTGTGCAGGGTGGTGAGGATCGGCACGGTGAACAGCGTGCCGAGGACGCCGAAGGCGATCAGGATCGGCCGGCGGCCAACCTTGTCCGACAGCCCGCCGATGATGGGTTGCAGGCACATGAACAGGAACAGCGTGGCCGCCGAAATGGTGGTGGAGTCGGAGATGCTCATGCCGACGGTGTTCACCAGGTATTTCTGCATGTAGGTGGTGTAGGTGTAGAACGCCAGGGTGCCGCCCATGGTCAGGCCGACTACGGTCATCAGTTCCTTGGGGTGGCGCATCAAGGTGCGCATTGCGCTTTCCTTGGCCTTTTCTTTCTTGGTGAACGACTCGGTTTCTTCCATGCCACGACGCAGGTACAGCGCCACTACCGCGCACAGCGCGCCGATGGCGAACGGGATACGCCAGCCCCAGTCGTACAGTTGTTCGGTGGTCAGCAATTGTTGCAGCACGATCAATACCGCCAGGGCGATGAGCTGGCCGGAGATCAGGGTCACGTACTGGAAGCTGGAGTAGAAGCCCCGACGTTCCTTGGTCGCCATTTCGCTGAGGTAAGTGGCGGAGGTGCCGTATTCACCGCCGACCGACAGGCCCTGCAGCAAACGGGCGAATACCAGCAGGATCGGCGCACCGATACCAATGGCTTCATAGCCCGGGCTCAGGGCAATCAGCAGCGAGCCGAAGCACATCAGGTAGACCGACGCCATCAAGGCCTTTTTACGCCCGACCTTGTCGGCGTACAGGCCCATCAGCCAGCCACCGATCGGGCGCATCAGGAAGCCCACGGCGAAGATCGCGGCGGTGTTCAGGAGTTGGGCGGTGGTGTCGCCTTTCGGGAAAAAGGTCTTGGCGAAATACAGGGAGAAAGCCGCGTAGACGTACCAGTCGTACCACTCGACCATGTTGCCGACCGATCCGCTGAAGATCGACCTGATACGGCTGGAGGTGGTGCGTTCTTTTGCCGGCGCAGCCGCCGACCCCAGAGGCAGGGAGTTGGAGTTATCCATTTAAGGATCCTTCATCTAATTGTTTTTGTGGAGCGCGCGGTAGCGCAGCCTGGCTGGGCTATAGCAGGAGCTGTGCCAAGCCGATGAAGGCCCGGTCTAGAAGGGTTTGCGGAAATTTTTGAGCGGAAAATTGCTGATGAATCAAGGGGGATGAGCGGAAATCCGCTTATGCCTGCGATGAGGCCCTACCAGGCGATACAAGGACCGGGTTAGAGGAACGTATCCCGCGCCAGGCCATGGCGCTGCATTTTTTCATTGAAGGTGCGCCGTGGCAGCTGCAGCTCGGCCAGCACCGCCTTGATATCGCCTTTGTGCCGGGTCAGCGCGGCTTTCAGGCAATGGGCTTCAAATGCTTCCTGCTGCGCCGCCAACGATTGCCCGGCTTCGATGCCTTCCGGCTCCGGTTCACCCAGCCCCAGCACCTGGCGTTCAGCGGCATTGGCCAGCTCCCGCACATTCCCCGGCCAGTCATGGCTGAGCAGGCGCCCCAGCGCGGGTCCGCTCAGGGGCGCGAAGTTGCGGCCCAGGCGCTCGGCGGCGCTTTGTGCAAAGTGCTCGAATAGCAGGGGAATGTCTTCCCGGCGTTCACGCAGCGGCGGCAGGCGCAGTTGTGCGACGGTCAGGCGATAGGCCAAGTCCTCGCGAAAACGCCCGGCGCGAGCTTCGTCCAGCAGGTCGGGTTTGGTGGCGGCGATGATCCGCAAGTCCACCTTGATGCTTTGATTGGAACCGAGCCGTTCGAGTTTTTGCTCCTGCAACACCCGCAGCAATTTCACCTGCTGGGCCAGCGGCATGCTTTCGATCTCATCGAGAAACAGCGTGCCGCCATTGGCGTATTCCAGCTTGCCGATGCGCTTGCCCTGGGCGCCGGTGAACGCGCCACTTTCATGGCCGAACAGCTCGGCTTCAAACAGCTGCTCGGGAATCGCCGCGCAGTTCAGCGCCACAAACGGCTTCTTTGCCCGGGGGCCGAAATCATGCAGGCAACGGGCGACCAGTTCCTTGCCGCTGCCGGTTTCGCCGCGAATCAACACATTGACCGGCAAGCCGGCCAGGTCCAGGACTTGCCGGCGCAGGTTCTGCAAACCCCGGGACACCCCCAGCAGGCTCGATTCCAGTTGGGCCCGGTGATCGGCCTGCTGATGCAACCGGCGGTTTTCCAGCACCAGCCCGCGCTTGTCCAGCGCCCGGCGCAGGCTGCTGAGCAGGGCTTCGGGGCTGAAGGGTTTTTCGAGGAAGTCGTAGGCGCCGTCGCGCATGGCTTCGACGGCCATCGGCACATCGCCGTGGCCGGTGAGCAGAATCACCGGCAGGTCGGCGTCACGCCGCTGCACTTCAGCCAGCAACTCCAGGCCGCTGAGGCCGGGCATGCGCACGTCGCTCAGGATCACCCCGGGAAAGTCCCTGGGCAATTGCGCCAGGCATTCTTCGGCGCGGCCGAACAACTGCACCTCAAAGCCCGACAGGCTCAGCCATTGCTCGACGGCCGTGCGAATGCTGGCTTCGTCGTCGACCACAATCACCGCATTCAACATAGGTCTGGCGTCTCCAGTGCGATGGGCAAGGTCAGGGTAAAGATCGCCCCGTCACCTTGATTGCCGGCGCTCAGGCGCCCGCCAAGTTCGTGGACGATAGCGTACGACACGGCGAGCCCCAAGCCGAGCCCGTCGCCCACCGGCTTGGTGGTGAAGAACGGGTCGAACACGCTGTTGAGGTTTTCCTCGGCGATCCCGCCGCCGCTGTCGCTGACGGTCAGGTGCCATAGCTGCTGATCGGCGTGCAGACGGATCTCCAGGCGCTTGCGTGGCTTGTCGGCCATGGCGTCGAGAGCGTTGCGCAGCAGGTTGATCAGCACCTGTTCGAGGCGGATCGCGTCGCCGCGTACCCAGGCCGGGCGGGTCAGGTCCAGTACGGTGCCGATGGCTTCGTCCCGCAGGCGCGCATCGAGCAAGTGCAGGGATTGGTCCACCACCGTCGCCAGGTCGAGGCGTTCGCGCAGGCCGCTGGGGCTCTTGCGGGCGAAGGTCTTGAGGTGGCCGGTGAGCGCGGCCATGCGTGTGAGCATGTCGTCCAGCGGGGTCAGGGCCTGGTAGGCGTCGTCCACCCGGCCATGGTCCAGCAGCAGCCGCAGAGTCGCCAACTGCATGCGCTGGGCGGTCAATGGCTGGTTGATTTCGTGAGCGAGGGCGGCAGACATCTGCCCCAGCGCTGCCAGTTTGGCGGATTGCACCAGGCCATCCTGGGCAGTACGCAGGGCGCGGGTGCGTTCTTCCACCAGTTGTTCAAGTTCTTCGCGGCTGCGCTGGCGCAAGCGGGCGAGGCGCCAGCGCTGGGTCAGGAACAGCACCAGGAACACCAGCGCCAGCCATGAGCCGGCGGCGGCGAGGCCGGCGTTGCGTTGGTCTTCAAAGGCCACCTGTGGTTTGCGCAACAGGTGCAAGGTCCAGCCTTCGGCCTTCAGCGGCAGGGACTCCCAAATGTAATTGGCCTTGCCGTCGGGGCCGTCGACGCGCATCAGGTGGCTGTTTTCGTCAAAGCGTTGCAAGGCTTCGGTGTCCAGCGGCAGCAATTGTTTCTTGTCGTATTGGCGGGTGGCCTTGAGTTCGGCGTGGTCGCTGTCCGACAACGGACGCAGCGCGCGGTAGCGCCAGCCCGGCTGATTGGCGATAAACACAATGCCCCGGGCATCGCTGACCAGCAGCAAGTCATTGCCCTGGGCCCACTCGCGCTCCAGTTCCGGGAACTCCAGCTTGACCACCATGGCGCCGAGGAACTGCTCGTTCTCGCCGACCACCGCGCTGGAGAGGAAATACCCCGGAATCCCGGTGGTCACGCCCACTGCATAAAAACGCCCGGTGCCCTGGCTCAGGGTTTGGCTGAAGTAGGGACGAAACGCGTAGTTGTGCCCCACATAACTGCTGGGCAGGTTCCAGTTGCTGGCGGCCACGGCGAGGCCGTTGCGGTCCATCAGTTCCAGGGTCGAGGACTGGGCGGCGCCGTTGATGCGCTCCAGCTTGCGGTTGAGCAAATCCTGGGTGGCGGTGTCCAGCGGGCCCTTCAGGGCGCTGATCATTTCCGAGTCCAGGGCCAGTACGGCGGGCAGGGCGCGGTAGCGTTCGATCAGGGTGTGCAGGGAGTTGCCATAAAGCATGAGCTGCTGATTGGCGCGGGCGGCGTCATCCACCAGGGCCAGGCGTTCGGCGTGGCGGGTAGCCAGGGCGGCAGCCAGTACCGCGCCGGCGATGATCAGCAAGGAGTAGAAGGTCAAACGCAGCGGACGGGGAATCGCAATCATACGAAGATGAACAGTGCAATTAGGGGCGAGCACCATAGCACGAGGCGCATGGCTGTTGTGGCGAGGGAGCTTGCTCCCGCTGGGGCGCGTAGCGGCCCCAAAAAAATGGGAGCGCTGCGCACGGGAGCGGGAGCAAGCTCCCTCGCCACAGTGAGAGGTGCATGAAACAAAAAAAGGCGACCGTAGTGGTCGCCTTTTATCCTTGCAGGGGAAATGCTTACTGCACTTCAACCGCCAGGCTTTCACTGATCTTTTTCTGCCAGATGGCAGGACCGGTGATGTGTACCGACTCGCCCTTGCTATCAACGGCAACGGTGACCGGCATGTCTTTCACGTCGAACTCGTAGATCGCTTCCATGCCCAGCTCGGCGAACGCCACGACGCGGGATTTCTTGATGGCCTGGGCCACCAGGTAAGCCGCGCCGCCCACTGCCATCAGGTAAACCGCCTTGTGGTCCTTGATCGCTTCGATAGCGGTCGGGCCGCGCTCGGATTTGCCGATCATGCCCAACAGGCCGGTTTGCTCGAGGATCTGGCGGGTGAACTTGTCCATCCGCGTGGCGGTGGTCGGACCGGCAGGCCCCACCACTTCTTCGCGCACCGGATCAACCGGGCCGACGTAGTAGATGAAGCGACCCTTGAGGTCCACCGGCAGGGTTTCGCCCTTGTTCAGCATCTCGACCATGCGCTTGTGCGCGGCGTCGCGACCGGTGAGCATCTTGCCGTTGAGCAACACGGTTTCGCCCGGCTTCCAGCTCTGCACGTCTTCCGGGGTCAGGGTGTCGAGGTTGACGCGACGGGCCGACGGGCCGGCTTCCCAGACGATTTCCGGGTAGGCGTCCAGCGGTGGCGCTTCGAGCGATGCAGGGCCCGAACCGTCGAGCACGAAGTGCGCATGACGGGTGGCGGCGCAGTTGGGGATCATGCACACCGGCAGCGAGGCCGCGTGGGTCGGGTAGTCCATGATTTTCACGTCGAGCACGGTGGTCAGGCCACCCAGGCCCTGGGCGCCGATGCCCAGTTGGTTGACCTTCTCGAACAGCTCCAGGCGCATCTCTTCGATACGGTTGGACGGGCCGCGCTTCTTCAGCTCGTGGATGTCGATGGATTCCATCAACACTTCCTTGGCCATTACCGCGGCTTTCTCGGCGGTGCCGCCGATGCCGATGCCAAGCATGCCCGGTGGGCACCAGCCGGCGCCCATGGTCGGAACGGTCTTGAGCACCCAGTCGACGATCGAGTCGGACGGGTTGAGCATGGCCATTTTCGACTTGTTCTCGGAACCACCGCCCTTGGCGGCCACGTCCACTTCCACGGTGTTACCCGGGACGATGGAGTAGTGGATCACGGCAGGGGTGTTGTCCTTGGTGTTTTTACGCGCACCGGCCGGGTCGGCGAGGATCGAAGCCCGCAGGACGTTTTCCGGCAGGTTGTAGGCCTGGCGCACGCCTTGGTTGATCATGTCGTCCAGGCTCATGGTGGCGCCATCCCAGCGCACGTCCATGCCTACACGTACAAATACGGTGACAATCCCGGTGTCCTGGCAGATCGGGCGGTGGCCGGTGGCACACATGCGCGAGTTGATCAGGATCTGCGCCATGGAGTCACGGGCCGCTGGCGATTCTTCGCGCAGGTAGGCCTCGTGCATCGCCTGGATGAAGTCAACGGGATGGTAGTAGGAAATGAATTGCAGGGCGTCGGCAACGCTCTGAATCAGGTCGTCTTGCTTGATCACGGTCATGAGTCGCGCTCCTCTATAAGGGAACATTCAATAAAGGTGGCGTCAGTGTTGCATCGGTCGGCTGAAGCCACCTTTCCAAGGCACGCCAAAGTGGTGCAGGCGCGACGCTAAAAAGGCGCGGCAGTATAACCCGCCACGGTGGCCGATACACCCGACTATGGTCAAACTCTACCGGGCGTGATTCCCTGTAGACGCCTTTTTGATCCGAGACCCTTGATGCCTGAACTTCACGTCGGTGAACGCCACTGGTCGGTAGCCGCCGGCAGCAACCTGCTGGATGCCCTGAACCAGGCGGGCGTGGCCGTGCCTTATAGTTGCCGCGCCGGCAGCTGCCATGCCTGCCTGGTGCGTTGCCAGGGGGATATCCAGGACAACCAGCCGGATGCCCTGAGCCCGGCGCAGCGCCAGGATGGCTGGCGCCTGGCGTGCCAGTGCCAGGTCGCAGGTGACTTGCAGGTCGAAGCCTTCGACCCGCTGCGTGACGGGTTGCCGGCGACGGTGTTGAGCGTCGATTGGTTGAACCCGAGTGTACTGCGCTTGCGGCTGCAACCCGAACGCGGCTTGCGCTACCGGGCGGGGCAGCATCTGGTGTTGTGGGCCGGCAGCGTTGCGCGGCCTTATTCATTGGCCAGCCTGCCCCAGGAAGATCCGTTTCTCGAATTTCACATTGATTGCCGCCTGCCCGGCGAATTCAGCGACGCCGCCCGCCAATTCAAGGCCGGTGACAGCCTGCGCCTGGGCGAATTGCGGGGCGGCGCCTTGCAGTACGACCCCGACTGGCAATCGCGGCCGCTCTGGCTGCTGGCCTCGGGCACCGGACTCGGCCCGCTATGGGGCGTGTTGCGCGAGGCCTTGCGCCAGGATCACCAGGGCGCCATCCGGGTCATTCACCTGGCCCATGACGCGGGCGGTCATTACCTCGCCGGGCCATTGGCCCAGCTGGCTGGTGCGCATCCGAACGTGACCGTTGAGCTATGGACAGCGGCTGAGGTGACGCAGGCGTTGGCGCAACTGCGGCTTGTTTCCCGGCAAACTCTGGCTTTACTCTGCGGGCACCCGGCCAGTGTCGAGGCCTTTTCCAAGCGCCTGTTCCTGGCCGGACTGCCGCGCAATCAACTGCTGGCCGATGTGTTCCTGCCCCGTGGTTGAGCGCTGAATTTCCCAGCCGCGAGATTTGTCATGACCGATGCCATCCTGCAGCAACGCGAACGCGGGTTGCTGATTTTGCAGCTCAATCGCCCGGACAAGAAAAATGCCCTGACCCGCGCCATGTACAGCCAATTGGCCGAGGCGCTGGAGCAGGCGGATGCCGATACCAGCGTGAATGCCGTGCTGATCCAGGGCAGCAGCGAGTGCTTCACCGCCGGTAACGATATTGGCGACTTCCTCGAACAACCGCCGGCGGATCTCGACAGCCCGGTCTTCAATTTCATGCGCAGCTTGCTCAACTGCCGCAAGCCGGTGATTGCGGCGGTGGCGGGCGTGGCGGTGGGAATTGGCACGACGCTGCTGCTGCATTGTGACCTGGTGTATGTCAGCCGGGATGCACGGTTGCGCATGCCGTTCGTCAACCTGGGGCTGTGTCCGGAGTTTGGGTCCAGCTTGATCCTGCCGCGCTTGCTGGGGCATGCCAAGGCGGCGGAGTTGCTGCTGTTGGGTGAAGGGTTTACCGGCGAACAGGCTGCCGCCTGGGGCATTGCCACCGAGGCATTGGGCAGCGGTGAATCGGCCCTGGCCAAGGCACGGGAAATTGCTGGACGGTTTGAGACCCTGGCGCCGGGCGCGGTGCAAGTCAGCAAGCATCTGATGAAAAGCGTTGATCGCGAGCAGTTGCGCAAGGTGATCGAGGAGGAGGGGGCGTTGTTTACCCAGAGGTTGAAGTCGCCGGAGGCGATTGCGGCGTTGTCGGGGTTTATCACTCGGAGATGAATGAGCGTTGACTGGTCGGCCGTCTTCGCGAGCAAGCCCGCTCCCACATTCGACCGTGTTTCTTCAGGATGTACGCGATCAAATGTGGGAGCGGGCTTGCTCGCGAATAGGCCAGTAAAGCCAACACACAAGCCAATTTGCAATGCAAAAAGCCCCGCCATTCACATGGCAGGGCTTTTGTTTTTCAGCGAGCGGTCACTCAGACCATTGGGTCGCCAACGTGCAGGATCTTCATGCCGTTGGTGCCGCCGATGGTGTGGTAGCTGTCGCCCTTGGTCAGGATGACCCAGTCGCCTTTCTCCACGACGCCGCGCTTGAGCAACTCGTCGATCGCGGCCTGGCTGACTTGCTCAGGCGGCAGCGATGCCGGGTCGAACGGTACGGTGTAGACGCCGCGGAACATGGCCGCACGGGCCTGGGTTTCGCGGTGCGGGGAGAACGCGTAGATCGGGATCGAGGAACGGATGCGCGACATGATCAACGGCGTGTAGCCACTTTCGGTCAGGGCGATGATCGCTTTCACACCCGGGAAGTGGTTGGCGGTGTACATGGCCGCCAGGGCGATGCTCTGGTCGCAGCTTTCGAAGACCTTGCCGATACGGTGGCTGGAGGTCTTGCTGGTCGGGTGCTTTTCAGCGCCGACGCAGATGCGTGCCATGGCCTGCACGGCTTCCAGCGGGTACGGGCCAGCCGCACTTTCAGCCGAAAGCATCACGGCGTCGGTGTAGTCGAGCACGGCGTTGGCCACGTCGGACACTTCGGCACGGGTTGGCATCGGGTTCTGGATCATCGACTCCATCATCTGGGTCGCAACGATCACCGCCTTGTTGTGGCGACGTGCGTGCAGGATGATTTTCTTCTGGATACCGATCAGCTCGGCGTCACCGATTTCCACACCCAGGTCGCCACGGGCAACCATCACGGCGTCGGAAGCCTTGATCAGGCCGTCGAGGGTTTCATCGTCGGCTACGGCTTCGGCGCGTTCGATCTTCGCCACCAGCCAGGCAGTGCCGCCGGCTTCGTCGCGCAGTTGACGGGCGTATTCCATGTCGGCGGCGTCGCGCGGGAAGGATACCGCGAGGTAGTCCACTTCCATTTCGGCGGCGAGCTTGATGTCGGCCTTGTCTTTTTCAGTCAGGGCCGGGGCAGTCAGGCCACCGCCGCGACGGTTGATGCCTTTGTGGTCCGACAGCGGGCCGCCGATGATCACGGTGCAATTCAGTTCGGTCGGGGTGGCGGTGTCGACGCGCATTACCACACGGCCGTCGTCCAGCAGCAGTTCGTCGCCCACGCCGCAGTCTTTCACCAGGTCCGGGTAGTCGATACCCACGACTTGCTGGTTGCCTTCGGTCAGCGGATGGCTGGTGGAGAAGGTGAACTGGTCACCGATCTTCAGCTCGATCCGCTTGTTGGCAAATTTGGCGATACGGATTTTCGGGCCTTGCAGGTCACCCAGCAACGCCACGAAGCGGCCATGCTTGGCGGCCAGGTCACGCACCAGCTTGGCGCGAGCCTTGTGCTCGTCCGGGGTGCCGTGGGAGAAGTTCAGACGGGCAACGTCCAGGCCAGCCAGAATCAGCTGTTCGAGGACTTCCGGCGAGTTACTGGCCGGGCCAAGGGTGGCGACGATTTTGGTACGACGGACGGACATGCACGGACTCCTGAGTTCAAGCGCTGGGGAAGGCTACTATGCTCTTTGGTTGTAGTCATTGTTCGTTTGCACTACTTATCGATGATTCGCTTGTTTTCACTCTGCATGAACAGATGAACAACCTTGAAGATTTTCGATGAAGGGTCGATACACTGCACAAGACAGGAGAACCCCCATGCGAATCGTGATCATTGCTGCCCTGGCCGTCAGTGTTGTCGGCTGCACCCGTTGGTCGATGGACCATCATTTGAACAATGCGTACCGCGCCTACGGTGTGGGCGATTGCCAGCGGGTCACCCTTGAGTTGTCCCAGGTCGACCGTGAAAGCCGTTCCCGGCGCTACGTGCAACCGGAAGTCTCGATGTTGCGCGGGCAGTGCCTGGAGCGCGAGAAGCTGTTTGTCGATGCGGCGCAAACCTATCAGTTCATCATCAGCCAGTACCCGGCGAGCGAGTACGCATTCCGTGCCCGTGCCCGTTTGGATACCCTGCAGCAACTGGGGCATTACCCCGGCGCGAGCGTTGCCCAGCCGCGGCCGGCGTCGTTGTGATGATATTTGTCATGCCATAGCTGGCTCGTTGCCAGTCTTGGGCTAATCTTTGAATGTCAGTTTGTATAAGTTTCTATTCAAACGGATGGCGTTCCCGGATTTGGCAGCTGTAAAAGTGGCAACCCGTTTGCGGTTGTCGCACCGATATCCGGGGAGAGCGGGCCTTCAGGCTCGTTTCGAATCACTGGAGCGGCCACAATCATGGCCATTGGATGGCGACCTCATCATGTTTACTCCCCGACGGATCGAGCGACATCAGTTACCTTGCTTCCTTCAAGTGTTCAATCGCCTGACGGACAAGCCAATCGGCTATCTGGGCAATGTTTCCGAGCAGGGCCTGATGTTGATCAGCCAGTTACCCATGATGGTCGATGTGGAGTTCGAGCTGCGCTTGAAGATCCCCGGGCCTGAGGGTGAGGTGCAGGCGGTAGACCTCACGGCCACCTGCCTGTGGTGTCATGAGGATATAAACCCCCAGCATTACGATTCCGGGTTCAGCATATCCCAGGCCCCTGCCGAATATGGGGAGGTGATCAGCGCGCTGCTGGATTACTTCAGCTTTGATCCGTTGCAGGCCTCTGCCTAGGTGCTGCATCCGGCGTTCATAGCGCGCCGGCTTTTTTCCAGCCCAGGTAGCGGGTCACCAGGGCGGCACCCAGGTCCGAAGGCAGTGTGTCCAGTACCGACAGCCCGTGGGCGTTCAAGCGGTCGTGGAGTTCGTCCCGGGTATTGAGATAGTTGATCGTGCCGCAGTAGGCCAGGGCTTCGGGCAGGGTTTGCACGGGAGCCTGGCGTAACTGGTCAAGGACCTCCTCCCGCAGGCTTGCGACCATTACCCGGTGCTGGCGGCTGATGCGCTTTACGGCGCTGAGTAACTCTTCATCTTCCTCATCCCGCAAATTGGTCACTACGATCACCAGCGAGCGACGTTTCTGCCGGGCCAGCAGTTGGCTGGCGGCCGCCTGGTAATCGGCCGTACGCCGGGACGTGTCCAGGTCATACACCGCATTCAGCAACAGGTTGAGCTGGCCACTGCCCTTGACCGGCGCCAGGTAGCGCGGCTGGTCGCAGGCAAATGTGCACAGCCCTACGGCATCGCCCTGGCGCAAGGCTACATAACTGAGCAGCAGGCAGGCGTTGAGCGCGTGGTCGAAGTGCGACAGTTCGGCGTCCTGGCTGCGCATACGGCGGCCACAATCGAGCATGAACATGATCTGCTGGTCGCGCTCGTCCTGGTACTCCCTGGCAATGGGCGTGCGTTGCCGGGCGGTGGCTTTCCAGTCGATCTGGCGCAGGCTGTCACCTTCGCGAAACTCACGCAGCTGGTGAAACTCCAGGCCCAGCCCACGCCGTTGCCGCTGGCGTACGCCCAGCTGGTTGAGCCAGTTGTCCACCGCCAGCAACTGCGCGCCATACAGGCGTGCGAAGTCCGGGTAGACCCGGGTGGCGTCGCTGACGTCGATCAGGCGCCGGGCCGACCATAGCCCCAGGGCGCTGGGCAGATGCACTTCACAGCGGGTAAAGCTGAAATGCCCGCGCCTTTGGGGCCTTAGCCGATAACCCAGTTCACTGTGCTCGCCGGGCCGCAGTTCGATGGACTGCGGCAGGTCCTCCACCGCCAGGCCGTCAGGCACATGATCGAATACCTGGACCGCCAACGGCTGGGGATAGTTGTGCTCCAGGCTTACCCGCACTTCCCCCCAGCGCCCCAGTGCCAGGCTGCCGGGCATCTGCCGTCGCACGCGCGGGGACGGCCGGCGGCGCAGGCGGCTGGCATCCAGCAAGGCCAGCAGCAACAGGGCCAGCAGCAGGCCCCACGTCACTGAGTGCAGGGCGTCTGGCACCTTGACCTGTAGCGCCACCAGTGCGCCGAGCAGGATACTCAGGCCCAGCAGTACACCGAGCCAGGTCAACAGCAGGCGGGTTGGTCTCATGGGCGTCTCATTGGCGTGGCGCCGGGACTTGGTCCAGCAATTGCCGGAGCACCTGGTCGACTTCCAACCCGTCGATATCCAGCTCCGGGGCAATACGCACCCGATGGCGCAACACTGCCAGGGCGCAGCCCTTGATGTCGTCCGGGGTCACGAACTCGCCCCCGCGCAGCAAGGCCCGAGCCCGTGCACCGCGAACCAGGGCGATGGAGGCCCGGGGCCCGGCGCCGATGGTCAGGCCCGGCCAACTGCGCGTAGTGCGGGCCAGGCGCACGGCGTAGTCGAGCACCTGCTCATCCAGCGCCAACTCGCTGGCAATCTGTTGCAACAGCAGCACGTCTTCGGCTTGCAGCACCGTGCGCAGCGGCTGTACGTCGAGCATGTCGGCTCGGGACGAGCGGGTGACTTCGCGCACCATGTCCAGTTCCTGCTGTGCCTCGGGATAGTCCATGCGCACCTTGAGCATGAAACGGTCCAGTTCGGCTTCGGGCAACGGGTAAGTACCTTCCTGCTCGATGGGGTTCTGGGTGGCCAGTACCATGAACGGCTGGCCGATGGGCAGCGCCTCGCCTTCAAGGGTTACCTGGCGTTCCTGCATGGCTTCCAGCAACGCTGCCTGGGTTTTCGCCGGGGCACGGTTGATCTCGTCAGCCAACAGCAGGTTGGTGAACAACGGTCCCTTGCGCAGCTTGAACTGTTCGGTATGCAGGTCGTATACGGCATGGCCGGTCACGTCGCTGGGCATCAGGTCCGGGGTGAACTGGATGCGCGCGAACTCGCCTCCAAAACAGCGTGCCAGCGCGCGTACCAGCAAGGTCTTGCCCAGGCCGGGAACCCCTTCAAGCAACACATGGCCGCCCGCGATCAACGCCGTGAGCACGTCATCGATCACCGGGTCCTGACCGATAACCGCCTTGCGCAGTTCGACGCGCAAGGCCTGGGCCAGTTGGCTGGCGCGCTGAATCGGGTCAGTGGCGGGAAATTCGCTCATAGGGCATTCCTGAGGGTTTGCAGGCAGGCCACCTGGCGGCTGAAATCGGCGCTGGAGAGCCGTTTCGTCGCAGGTGGGCCAAGGGCCTGGCTGATAACAAGGGAGGGTTGGCGGGTCAGGCGTTCAAGCACCCGCAATTGTTCGGCTGTATCGAGGTGTTCGAACCCGGGATGACGGCGCCGAGCGGTGCGCTGGATGTCGCGCTGCAAGGCTTGCAGCAAGCTGTCTTGCCCGCTGCGGCGCAACAGGAAGTCGGCACTGGCGTTCAAGTGTTCCTGCAATTGCCGCCGTGCCTTGGGCGCCGGTTGCCGGATCGGACCCTGGCGCAGGCTGGCGTGCCAGAGGCCCAGGGCGATCAGTGCGGCAAGTGCCACCAGTGCCTGGGGGAAGTAGCGCAACAACAGGCTGAACAGGTCCTCGACATCAGTGTTGAACAGCAGTGTGACCTGGGTGCCCTGGCTCAGGTACCAGAGCAGCCACGCGTTATCGTGCAGGCCGATGCCCGGGTTTTTCCACAGGTCGCTGTCGGTGACCACGGTCACACGCCCTTGCCCGAGTTTGACCTGCATCAGGTGCGTCGACCGGGCGCTGTTGGCCGAGAATTGTGCCAGGTGCCTGGGGGCGGTGAGGTTGAAGTCGGTGTCGAAGCTGAAATAGGCCGGCGCTGTTTCGTTGTCCACATAGAGTTTGGTCAGGTCCGGCGTTTTCTTTTTACGCGCGGGTGCCGGAGCGTCGAATTCTTCACTGAAGGATTGGTGTATCTGCACACGATCCAGCAACAGGTCGCCACTTTCACCGGTGTCCTCATCCCACAGCGCTTCGGCTACCAGCAGCAGATGGCCGCCAGCCCGGGTCCACTGCAGCAATTGATCAACCTGGGGCGGGCTCATGTTGCTGCGCTCGCCCAGCAACAGCAGGCTGTTGCCCTTGGGCGAAAGGCTGGCCAGCCGTTCGAGGCTGTTGGCATGTTCCACCACCAGGCCCTGCTGGCGCAGAAAGTGTTCAACTGCCAGGTAGGGGTTGGCCAGGGCTTCGGGTGAAGGGCCGCGATCGACCACTTCCTGATAAGGAATCGCCTTGTGCCAGGCATAAAAACCGCCTGCTGCCAGCAAGCCCGCGACCAGCAGCCCGACCCACAGCAACGGCCGGTTCATTGCGCCGCTCCCGAACCGAACAGGGTTCGCCAATCGCTGCATAGCTGTTGTTGCACCAAGGCAGGCGGCAGGCGATGGCCATAGGCAAGGTTTTGCCAGTAACGGGTCAGGTCACCGCTGAATGCCAGCAGCTGCGGTTGTTGCAGTTGGCGGATACGTTCCAGGACTTCACCTTCCGTGTCGGCACTTTTCAGCGGCAGGTTGAAGTCGTGCAGCAAGCGGCTGAGCAACCCACGGTAGAGCAGGCCGAGGGCTTCCCGGGGCTGTGTTGCCCACAGCTGTTCGGCGGCGCCTGCGATGTCTTCGGGCAAGGTGTCAGCCCCCAGTTCAAGGCCGAACAGCTGCGAAGGCACGGGTTTGGCAGCCTTGGGTTTGCGCGGGCTGCGGCGGCTGACAAAGGCATGCAGCCAGTCGCGGTAGCGCCAGATCACCAGTGCCAGGCCACCTGCCAGCAATCCCCAGAACAGTACTTCAAGGCCCTTGGCGATGTGCTTGAACGAATCACTGTTGAGGTTTTTCAGCAATGCTTCCAGCCAGGCTGGCAGCTTGGCATCACCTGCCGCTTTGTTTTTGTCGGCTGCTTTATCCTCGCCGAAGCGGTAGCGAGTGAGCGTTTCCGGGTTCTTGAACGGTGGCTGCTCCAACAGCGTCTTGATCGAGTGACTGGCCGATTGTGTAGTCAGCGGCGTTTGGGGAACCGGTTCATCAGCCCATGCCGATGGGATCGGCGGAATCAGCGTCAGCCCGGCCACCAGCAACAGCAGCGACGCCACACCGCTCAGGCGCTGGCGCATTCGGCGGAACACCAGTTCCAGGTCCCAGGCTTCCAGCACCGTGCGGCGGTTCAGGTAAAGGCTGAAGCCACAGGCGACATAGATCGGCTCCCAGAACACCAGGATCAAGGCGTAGAACATGTTGGTCAGGTGCTCCAGCCAACGCCAGTCGTGGCCGGCGGTGAGCGCCAGTTGCTGCCAATCCCAGTCGCGTTCGACCTCTTGCGGCAGGAAGAAATAGAACACGGCCATCAACCCGAACCACAGGGCGATTTCCAGGTGCACCCCGATCAGGGTCAGCCAGCGCGCGGCGCCTGCGTTGCGCTGCTGCAACACCCCGAGACGTTGTTGGCGCGCCTGGCCTTGCAGCCCTTCGAGCTGGACCACCGGCATCTCGAAGCTACGGCTGAGGCTGAAGCGCCGCCAGGTCAGGCTGGCCAGCAGTTGGCCCTTGAGCAGCCGCGGCGATTGGCGCAGCGCTTGTTTCAGGCTGGGTGTTTCGCCGAACAGGGCCTTGGACAGGATATACAGTGGCAGGCGGTCGAATGCCGGTTTCAACCACCAGAACAGCAACAGCGCGGTGGTGGGGTGATTCCACAGGAGCACGCTGAACAGGGCGAAGACCGGCAAGGTCACGATGGCCCAACTGCTCATCAACAGCAGCCGGTGTTCCCGGGCCAGCAGGATGCCGAGGTCCATGGCCTCCCAGGAGGTACGCGGGCGGATCACGACGCTGGCATCACTCAGGCGCATGGCGATTCCGTCCGGCAAACAGCAGGTAGGCCGCCATCAGCAACCACAGGGCGGTGCCGACCAGGTACTTGACCCACGGCGCCACGGCATTGGTGGACGACCAGTACGCCTCGATAAACGCGGCGATCAGCAGGAACACCATCACACCACAAATCATTTGCACACTTTTGCGCGCGGCCAGGCGCAGGGATTCGCCTCTGGTGAGGGGCCCCGGTGCAATCAGCGCCCAGCCCAGTTGCAGGCCAGCCGCGCCAGCCAGGGCAATTGCGCTGAGCTCGAAGGCGCCATGGCCGATGACAAATGACCAGAACGTTTGCCCGTAGCCGATTTGCGTCAGGTGCCCGGCAACGGCGCCAATGATCAGGCCATTGAAGAACAGGAAAAATACGCTGCCCAGGCCGAACAGCAACCCGGCGGCAAAGGTCTGGAAGGCGATACCGATGTTGTGCATCACGTAGTAGCCGAACATCATCCAGTCTTCGCTGGAAGCGCGTTCGGCTGCCCGGCCCAGGCGGCTGGCATCGGGGTTGTACATGGCCTGCATCTCGGCCACCTGCCGAGGGCTGACGATGCTGTAGATCAAGTCCGGAAACAGGTACACCAGCAAGGCAATGCCGAGCAGGCTGCCAAAGAACAGCAGGCCGGCAGCCAGCACAAATGGCCATTGCGCGCGAACCAGCCTGGGGAAATCGGCCAGCAGGAAGCTCAGCACGTTTGCCCCCATCCGGCTGCGATGACGATACAACTGTTGATGGCCGCGCAAGGCAAGCTGCTGCAACGGGTCCACCAGGTAGCTGCTGTAGCCGCGCTCTTGGGCCAGGGCCAGGTGCTGGCACAACTGCCGGTATTGATGAGGGAAGTCGACGAAGTCGGCGCCTTTGGCTTTGCCTTTCTCCAACTGCGTCAATTGCTCGGCAAAGGCTTGCCATTGTGGCTGATGGCGGCTTTCGAAAAGACTCTGTTTCATGCTGGCCCCAACAATCCGCGGGCCACACCGTTGAGTTCTGCCACGGCGCGGGCAGGGGAGACCTGCAGGGGCGTGGCCAGGATAGCGGCCAGTTCGTTGACCCGTTCGGCCGACAGTTCGCCCTGGCGTTCGGCGAAGCTGAGAATCGCCCGTTGTTCGTTCAGCTCAAGGGCGAACGGCAGGCGCAGCGCCGGGGCCTGGGGCACTTGCGGGCGGGAAAGCGGTTGTTCGCGGTAGATCACCAGGGTCCCGGCCGCCAGGTCGCCCAGGCGCTTGAAGTTTGGGTGTTGCAGGCAACTGATGGCGCCGAGGAAATAGCCGAAGGGCAGCATGTCGACAAAGCGCAGCAGGTTACGGATCAGCGAGGCGGACCAGCCGATGGGCGTGCCATCGTCCTGTACCACCCGCAGGCCCATGACCTGTTTGCCGGGCGAGCAGCCCTGGTTGAGCACTTCGAAAAGCACCATGTACCACCAACTGACGAGGAACAGCAGCAGCGAACCCAGGCCAATGCCCAGGTTGCCGAGAAAGGCCAATGCGATAAACAGGATGCCGAGAATCAGGCCGCGCAAACCCAGGTCGAAGGCAAAGGCCAGTGAGCGTACCAGCAGGCCGGCCGGGCGCAGGGGCAGGTCGATACCCTCCGGGGTCTCGATCTGGTAGCGGGTATCCAGTGGCGCAGGTGGCATCGCGGTCCTTGGCAGTGCGGCGCTGGCGCCTGGGCGGCAGCGGCGGGGTTGGAAAGACCGATGCTAGCAGTGTCGACGGTGGAAGCAACCACTCAACGATTTACTGAATATTTGTACAGGGAACACAGCGCTGGCCCCCGATGCCTGCAAGCGCCTAGACTTTGCCGGTCTTCAGCACAGGAATAGCCCGTGACCACCATTTTCTGGTACGACTATGAAACCACCGGCATCAATCCGCGTACCGACCGCCCGCTGCAGGTAGCCGGTATTCGCACCGACCTCGAGCTTAACGAGGTCGGGCCGCCGGTCAATCTCTACTGCCACCCCAGCGACGATATCCTGCCGCATCCGGCAGCGTGCGCGATCACTGGCATCACTCCCGGCGTGCTGGCGGAAAAAGGCCTGGCCGAAGCCGACTTCATGACCCGGGTGCACGCCGAGCTGGCCACCCCGGGCACTTGCGGGGCGGGCTACAACACCTTGCGTTTTGACGATGAGATGACGCGCTACAGCTTGTACCGCAATTTCTTCGATCCCTATGCCCGGGAATGGCAAGGCGGCAACAGCCGCTGGGACCTGATCGACGTGGTGCGCACTGCCTACGCCCTGCGCCCTGACGGGATCGTCTGGCCGGAACAGGACGGGCGCGTCACCCTCAAGCTTGAGCGGTTGACGGCCGCCAACGGCATCGACCACGGCCAGGCCCACGACGCCTTGTCCGATGTGCGCGCCACCATCGCCCTGGCCCGGTTGATCCGCGAGAAGCAACCCAAGCTCTATGACTGGCTGTTTCAACTGCGCAGCAAACAACGGGTCATGGACCAGGTGCGGTTGTTGCAGCCGATGGTGCATATTTCCGGTCGTTTTTCTGCCGAGCGTCATTACCTGGGGGTGGTGCTGCCGCTGGCGTGGCACCCGCGCAATCGCAATGCATTGATCGTCTGCGACCTGGGGCTCGATCCGCAAGGGCTGTTGGACGAGGACGCCGATACCTTGCGCCGGCGCTTATATACCCGCCGCGACGAACTGGCCGAAGGTGAATTGCCGGTACCGCTCAAGTTGCTGCACATCAATCGTTGCCCGGTGGTCGCACCGTTGAGCGTGCTTCGGCCGCAAGACCGCGAGCGTTTGCAGCTGGATATGGATGAGTGTGAGGCGCGGGCCCTGCGGCTAAGCGACGCACAGGAACTATGGCGCGATAAACTGGCGGCGATTTACGCCGAGGAAGATTTTGCGCCAAGCGCCGATCCCGAGCAGCAGCTATACGATGGTTTTATCGGGGATCGTGATCGACGTTTATGTGAGCAAGTGAGAGTCGCCGAGCCGGCGCAACTAGCGCGCCAGCAATGGCCTTTCGATGATGAACGTTTGCCTGAATTATTATTTCGCTATCGTGCACGCAACTTTCCAGACACCTTGAATAGTGAAGAGCAACAACGCTGGAGAGTTTTCTGTCAGCAACGTTTGTCAGACCCTCAATGGGGCGCGCCAAACACCCTTGAGGGTTTTAAGCAGGCGTGTCTTGAGTTGGCTGTTAGTGCCACACCGTTTCAGCGCCAGGTGCTTGATGAATGGCAGGAGTATGTTGATGCCTTAGCGACTCGAATGAGTCTGTAATCAGCTTCCCGGTAAAATACGGACAATAAAAAACGCCAGCAAGCTGGCGTTTTTTATTGCGTTGCGTATCACGCAGCGTCCTGGCGAGGCTTAGCCCAGCAGGGTAGCCCAGCCTTCAACCACGTCGCCGCCCCACTTGGCTTTCCACTCTTTCAGAGTCTTGTGGTTGCCACCTTTGGTTTCAATCACTTCGCCGTTGTGCGGGTTTTTGTATTGTTTAACCTTGCGTGCACGCTTGGTGCCGGTAGCTTTTACGGCGCCACGTGGAGCCTTAACTTTCGAATCCGGATCCAGCAGCGCGATGATGTCACGCAGGGATTTGGAGTATTCGCCCATCAGGGTGCGCAATTTGCCTTCGAATTCCAGCTCGGTTTGCAGTTTGTCGTCTTGGGACAGGTTCTTCAAACGGGCTTGCAGCTCTTTGATAGCTTCTTCGGTGGCGCGATATTCGTTGATCAGGGACATGGGGACTACCTTATGCAGGGCGCTGGGTGAAAGGGGATAGTGGCTCAATAATAGTCAGACAGTTTGCCCAAGTAAACATTTAAGGCCGCATTTATGTAATTTACTTTGGTTGTTTGTGGCAAAAGCGTGGAATTGAGTTAATTAGTAAGGGGGATGGCCTAAAGATACTCTGGTTAAGTCTTGGCTTACTGCCGGAGTCCACGCGTTTGCACACATAGTGGGGAAAAACCTTACGCTATTAAGGGGCAGGGTTGACGCAGCCGATCAGAATAAGCGTTGAGGAATACTGCAGTTTTTCTGCGCAATCGCTAGAATGGCGGCCTTTGCGAAGTTCTGGAGTTTCCCCCTAATGCGCACTTTTCGGCTGGTGATTGCTTGCCCGGACCGGGTTGGCATCGTTGCCAAGGTCAGTAACTTTCTGGCTTCCCACAACGGTTGGATCACCGAAGCGAGCCATCACTCGGACAATCTCAGCGGCTGGTTTTTCATGCGTCACGAAATTCGTGCCGATACGCTGCCCTTTGGTCTAGAGGCATTTCGCGAGGCATTTGCGCCGATCGCTGAAGAGTTCTCGATGACCTGGCGCATCACCGACACGGAACAGAAAAAACGCGTGGTCCTGATGGCCAGTCGTGAGTCCCACTGCCTGGCAGACCTGCTGCACCGCTGGCACAGCGATGAACTGGACTGCGAGATCTCCTGCGTGATTTCCAACCATGACGACCTGCGCAGCATGGTCGAGTGGCATGGCATTCCGTACTACCACGTCCCGGTCAACCCGCAGGACAAGGAGCCGGCCTTTGCCGAGGTCTCGCGCCTGGTCAAGCAGCACGATGCGGACGTCGTGGTACTGGCGCGCTACATGCAGATTCTGCCGCCGGAGCTGTGCAGTGAATACGCTGGCAAGGTGATCAATATTCACCACAGCTTCCTGCCATCGTTTGTGGGTGCCAAGCCGTATCACCAGGCATCCCTGCGTGGCGTGAAGCTGATCGGTGCAACGTGCCACTACGTCACCGAAGAGTTGGACGCCGGTCCCATCATCGAGCAGGACGTGGTGCGTGTCAGCCATAGCGACAGCATCGAAGACATGGTCCGTTTTGGCCGTGACGTCGAGAAGATGGTGCTGGCTCGCGGCCTGCGCTATCACCTGGAAGACCGGGTACTGGTGCACGGCAACAAGACTGTCGTGTTCTGATTGAAGTGTTTTGATTGAAGAATGAAGGGCCTGGGCGTTAAATCGCTACAGGCCCTTTTTTTGAGCGCGGGTGAGGACTGGAGCATGAGCGATCCACTGGACAAGGCGACTTCCAAAGCCCCCGCGACGCTGGGAGAGGGTTGTTTGAGTCGATATGACCCGGATGACCTGAGCAGTGAGGACGGCACCGAGTTTCCAGGCGCCGCCGAGTTGTGGGAACAATTGCAGGACACATCCGAATTGCCTGAAGAAAAGGCGTCAGCGGCTGTGCAAGGCAGCCGCTGACCCGGCGGGATCAAATCCGGAAACTACCCACCAGTTGTTTCAAGCGCGCCGCTTGCTGTTCCAGGTCGGAACAGGCCCGCAAGGTTGATTGCAGGTTTTCCACACCTTCCTGATTGAGGGTGTTGATCTCGGTGATGTCCATGTTGATTGACTCCACCACCGAGGTCTGTTCCTCGGTAGCGGTGGCTACCGACTGGTTCATCCCGTCAATTTCGCCGATGCGCTGGGTCACGCTGTTCAGGCGCTCGCCCGCCAGGTTGGCGATTTCCACACTGTCCTGGCTGTGCCGCTGGCTTTCGCTCATGGTGCTGACCGAATCCCGGGCGCCGACTTGCAGCTCCTCGATCATCTTCTGCACCTGCTGCGCCGACTCCTGGGTGCGGTGCGCCAGGTTGCGCACTTCATCGGCCACCACCGCAAAGCCGCGCCCGGCTTCCCCGGCCCGTGCGGCTTCAATCGCCGCGTTGAGGGCCAGCAGGTTGGTTTGCTGGGAAATGCTGGTGATCACTTCCAGAATCTGCCCGATGTTCACTGTCTTGCTGTTAAGCGCTTCGATATTGGTGCTGGAGGCGCTGATCATCTGCGACAACTGGTTCATCGCCTTGATATTGCGTTCCACCACCTGCTGACCGTCTTCGGCCAAGTGCCGGGCGTCGCTGGCCTGGTTGGAGGCCTGTGCGGCGTTGCGGGCGATTTCCTGGGCGGCGGCCCCCAGCTCGTTGATCGCGGCCGCGACGCTGTTGGTCCGGTTGGCCTGCTCGTCGGAATTGACCATCGAGGAATTGGAGGCGCTGACCACCCGCAGGGCCACTTCATTGACCTGCTCGGTGGCCGAGGAAACTTCGCGAATCGAGGTGTGAATCCGCTCCACGAAGCGATTGAAAGCGCTGCCAAGCACGCCGAATTCGTCGTGGTTCTGGATGGTCAGGCGGCGGGTCAGGTCGCCTTCACCGTCGGCGATGTCTTCCATGGCGCGGGTCATGACGTGCAGTGGCTGCAGGAGGATGCGAATCAGCATGCCCAGCAGGGCGATGATGATGACCACGGCGATGATCGTGGCGATGATCGCCGAGGTGCGGAATTCGCTGAGCATGGCGAAGGATTTATCTTTATCCACCGACAGGCCGAGGTACCAGTTCACCGAGGGCAGGCCCTTGATCGGGGTAAAGGTGACGATACGTGTCTTGCCGTTTACCTCGACTTCACTGAAGTCGCTGCTGATTCGGGGGGTGTTGTTCGGATACACGTCGGCCAGGGTTTTCATCACCAGGCTCTTGTCCGGGTGTACCAGCACTTTGCCGTCGGCACTGACCAGGAAGGCATAACCCATGCCGCCGAAGTTCAGGGCACCGATGTTGTCTACCAGGGTTTGCAGGCTCAGGTCGCCGCCCACCACGCCGACACTCTGGCCGGCCTTGGTGCTGGGGGTGGCGATGGAGATGATCAACTGGCCGGTGGCCGCGTCAATGTAGGGTTCGGTCAGGGTTGAGCCGTTGCTGCCCTGCGCGCCCTTGTACCAGGGGCGTACCCGTGGGTCGAAGCCGTCGGGCATCTTGGTATCGGGGCGGATGACGAAGCCGCCCTTGCTGTCGCCAAGGTACGTGGCCATGAACGAGGACGTCAGGGCCTTCTGTTCCAGGAGGCTGGCGACGCTGGTTGAATCCGGGTTGATGGCGATGTTCTGTGCGGCGCTTTCTATCAGCACAATGCGCCCGGTAAGCCAGGTCTGGATGTTGCTGGCAGTGACATCGCCCATTTCATGCAGGTAGTTGTTCAGGTCGTCGCGAATCGCATTACGCTGCAAGTAGTCGTTGTAGAGGGTAAACAACGCAAAGGCGGCAATGACGACAAGAGCGGCGGCAAGCAGGATTTTATGGCTGAAACGCAGATTTTTATTCATGGCTTGTGGGGTCCGCTATGGTCTTAATATCCGATGCACGTCCTTCTGGGACGCGCGGAATGGCTGCGTCAAAAAAAGTGTGATATTTCCATCTGCTCCTGCAGGAATTATCCGGCCTGTTTTTCCAAGACTTTTTGGGTCTCTCGCTTTATCTGTATCGACCATTCAGCGCCAAAGATTAACCATGGGTGACAAAATGCCTGACTCCTCGCAACTCATTATTGGTGCAGATCTTCAGGGCCAGCCGATTGCCCAGTCGATGCGCCTGGCCAACCGCCACGGCCTGATCGCAGGCGCCACCGGCACCGGCAAGACCGTGACCTTGCAGCGCCTGGCGGAAGCCTTCAGCGACGCCGGCGTCGCGGTATTTGCCGCCGATATCAAGGGTGACCTGTGTGGCCTGGGCGCTGCGGCCAACCCTCAGGGCAAGGTCGCCGAGCGCATAGCCGGCATGCCTTTCCTTAATTACACGCCCAAGGCGTATCCGGTGACGTTGTGGGATATCCACGGCCAGTCCGGTCATCCGTTGCGCACCACCATGAGTGAAATGGGCCCGCTGTTGCTCGGCAGCCTGTTGGAGCTCACCGACAGCCAGCAATCGGCCCTCTACGCAGCCTTCAAGGTGGCCGATCGTGAAGGCCTGTTGTTGCTGGACCTCAAGGACCTCAAGGCGCTGCTGAACCATTTGCGCTATCACCCGGAGTTGCTCGGGGAAGACGCGGCCTTGATGACCACCGGTTCCAGCCAGGCGCTGTTGCGGCGCCTGGCGGTGCTGGAGCAGCAGGGTGCCGAAGCGTTGTTCGGCGAGCCGGCGCTGCAACTCGAAGACATCCTGCAACCGGCCAGTGACGGCCGCGGGCGTATTCATCTATTGGACGCCAGCCGGCTGGTGCATGAGGCGCCGAAGGTCTACGCGACCTTCCTGCTTTGGCTGTTGGCCGAACTGTTCGAGCAACTGCCGGAACGTGGCGATGCCGACAAGCCGCTGCTGGCGCTGTTTTTCGATGAGGCGCATCTGTTGTTTGCCGACACCCCCAAGGCCCTGCAGGATCGCCTGGAGCAAGTGGTGCGGCTGATTCGCTCGAAAGGCGTCGGTGTGTATTTCGTCACCCAGTCTCCCGGGGACTTGCCGGACACCGTGCTGGCGCAACTCGGCTTGCGCATCCAGCACGGGCTGCGGGCGTTCACCACCAAGGAGCAGAAGTCCCTGCGGGCGGTGGCCGATGGTTTCCGGCCCAATCCGGCATTTGATGCGCTGGCGGTGCTGACCGAGTTGGGTACAGGTGAGGCATTGGTGGGAACCTTGCAGGAAAAGGGGACGCCTGAAGTAGTCCAACGCGTACTGGTAGCACCGCCGCAATCGCGGATCGGGCCACTGAGCGAAGCTGAGCGGGCAGCACTGATTGCCAGTTCGCCATTGCAGGGGCGTTATGACAAGCCGATTGACCGTGAGTCGGCGTACGAAGTGCTGATGGCGCGCAAGGACTTGGGCCCGCAAGAGGATTCGACGCCCGCCGCTGAAGAGCCAAGCTTTACCGACAAGGCCGGTGCGTTCCTCGGTACTACGGCAGGCAAGGCACTGAAATCGGCGATGCAACAGGCGGCCAATCAGATGGGCCGGCAGTTGGTGCGCGGGTTACTGGGGTCTTTGTTAGGCGGCAGCAAACGTAAATAACGATGGGATCAAATGTGGGAGCGGGCTTGCTCGCGAAAGCGGTGGATCAGTCAATATATCCAGTGACTGACACGCCACCTTCGCGAGCAAGCCCGCTCCCACACTTGGTTCTACGCCGGTCTCAGGTTTTGGGTTTGGCGTGAGCGGCCAGCCGCTCCAGCGCAGCGCGTAAATTCGGATCGGTAATCCCGTCTGCCGTGGCCTGAATGGTTTCGGCGGCGATTTCCGACAAATCCATCGTGTGCCCCACCGCACCTTGCGGCACGGTCGGCGGTTGCACCTTGAACTGGATGCGCGTCAGGCTGGCGAATTCGTCGAAGGCCATCAATTGGCGCTGCAAACGTTTCTGCTGGTAGCGCAGGCGCGTCGCCCAATGGCCGTCGGTGACGATCAGCAGCAGATTGCCCTCGCGCCACGAGGCCACATGGCAGTGTTCGCGGGCGGCGGGCTGCAGTTGGCTTTCTACCAGGCGTTGCAGATGACCAAGGCGTTGCGCATGGCCGAAGATGGCTTTTAAAGGCTTGGTTTCGCGAAGCAACACGGCGGGAGCTCGGGCCGTAAGAGGGCGAAATGCCATGACTAGACACCTTAAGTAACAGAGAGGCCATGGTAGCAGAAAGCGTCTGCGACACCGCCGCCATTGCATTACCGGCAGTTTATCCATTAAATCAACGAGTAACTTATTGCCCGAATGGGTTGAAGTTCAGCAAAAAGCCCTTATTTTAAACAAGCCCTCCAAGAGCGCCGTGCCAGCATCGTGGAATAACGCCACTTTCCTCACCCACGTTTCCGGGTAGAATGCTCGTTCGCATGCGGCCGTGAGGGCTGCTCGGGCGACTCACGGGGCGCCCTCCATCCCTATGTGTGGAAGAACCTGCCGATATGTTTGCGCCTTTGTTAAAGAAACTTTTTGGAAGCAAGAATGAGCGCGAAGTCAAACGCATGCTCAAGACGGTGCAGCTGGTCAATGCCTTCGAAGAGCAGATGGTTGCCCTTTCGGACGAGCAATTGCGCGCCAAGACCGAAGAGTTCAAGGCCCGCATAGCCAAAGGTGAAACCCTCGACAAGCTGCTTCCCGAAGCCTTTGCGGTCGCCCGTGAAGCCGGTAAGCGTGTCATGGGCATGCGCCACTTCGACGTCCAGTTGATCGGCGGCATGACCTTGCATGAAGGCATGATTGCCGAAATGCGTACCGGTGAAGGCAAGACCCTGGTAGCTACCCTGGGCGTTTACCTCAACGCATTGTCCGGCAAGGGCGTGCACGTTGTGACGGTGAACGACTACCTCGCCCGCCGGGATGCCAACTGGATGCGTCCGCTGTACGAATTCCTCGGCCTGACCGTCGGCGTTGTCACGCCGTTCCAGCCGCCGGAAGAGAAGCGCGCCGCCTACGCTGCCGACATCACCTACGGTACCAACAACGAATTCGGTTTCGACTACCTGCGCGACAACATGGCGTTCAGCATGGAAGAAAAATTCCAGCGCGAACTCAATTTTGCCGTGATCGACGAAGTCGACTCCATCCTGATCGACGAAGCCCGTACCCCGCTGATCATCTCCGGTCAGGCCGAGGACAGCTCGCGCCTGTACACCGAGATCAACAAGCTGATCCCGCGCCTTGAGCAACACATCGAGGAAGTGGAAGGCGTGGTGACCAAAGAAGGTCACTTCACCATCGACGAGAAGACCCGCCAGGTCGAACTCAACGAAGCCGGTCACCAGTTCGTCGAAGACATGCTGACCCAGATCGGCCTGCTGGCCGAAGGCGAGAGCCTGTACTCGGCGCACAACCTGGGCCTGTTGACCCACGTGTATGCCGGCCTGCGCGCCCACAAGCTGTTCCATCGCAACGTTGAATACATCGTGCAGGACGGCCAGGTCGTACTGGTCGACGAACACACCGGTCGTACCATGCCGGGTCGCCGTTTGTCGGAAGGCCTGCACCAGGCGATCGAAGCCAAGGAAGTCCTGAACATCCAGGCTGAAAGCCAGACCCTGGCCTCGACCACCTTCCAGAACTACTTCCGTCTGTACAACAAACTGTCCGGCATGACCGGTACAGCCGACACCGAAGCGTTCGAATTCCACCAGATCTACGGTCTGTCGGTGATGGTTATCCCGCCGAACAAGCCGCTGGCGCGTAAAGACTTCAACGACCTGGTGTTCCTGACCGCCGACGAGAAATACGCTGCAATCGTCGCCGACATCAAGGAATGCATGGCCCAGGGCCGTCCAGTGCTGGTGGGTACTGCCACCATCGAAACTTCCGAGCACATGTCCAGCTTGCTGGCCAAGGAAGGCATCGAGCACAAGGTCCTCAACGCCAAGTTCCACGAAAAAGAAGCCGAGATCATTGCCCAGGCCGGTCGCCCGGGCGCACTGACCATCGCCACCAACATGGCCGGTCGTGGTACCGACATCCTGTTGGGCGGTAACTGGGAAGTGGAAGTTGCGTCCCTGGACAACCCGACCCCAGAGCAGATCGCGCAGATCAAGGCCGACTGGCAGAAGCGCCACCAGCAAGTGCTGGAGTCCGGCGGCTTGCAGGTGATCGCGTCCGAGCGTCACGAATCGCGCCGTATCGACAACCAGCTGCGTGGTCGTGCCGGTCGTCAGGGTGACGCCGGTTCCAGCCGTTTCTACCTGTCCCTGGAAGACAGCCTGATGCGCATCTTCGCCTCGGATCGGGTGAAGAACTTCATGAAAGCCCTGGGCATGCAGTCCGGTGAGGCGATTGAACACCGCATGGTGACCAACGCCATCGAGAAAGCCCAGCGCAAGGTAGAAGGCCGTAACTTCGACATTCGTAAGCAACTGCTCGAGTTCGATGACGTCAACAACGAACAGCGTAAAGTGATTTATCACATGCGTAACAGCTTGTTGGCCGCCACCAACATCGGCGAGACCATTGCCGATTTCCGCCAGGACGTGCTCAACGCCACCGTCAGCGCCCATATCCCGCCACAGTCCCTGCCTGAGCAGTGGGATGTTGCCGGCCTGGAAGCTGCGTTGAAGAGCGACTTCGGTGTCGACTTGCCGGTCCAGCAATGGCTCGACGAAGACGACCACCTGTACGAAGAAACCCTGCGCGAGAAGCTCATGACCGAGCTGCTGGCCGCTTACAACGAGAAAGAAGAGCAGGCGAGTGCCGAAGCACTGCGCACCTTCGAGAAGCAAATCGTACTGCGCGTGCTGGACGACCTGTGGAAAGACCACCTGTCGACCATGGACCACCTGCGTCACGGCATCCACTTGCGTGGCTACGCCCAGAAGAACCCGAAGCAGGAGTACAAGCGCGAGTCGTTCACGCTGTTCTCCGAACTGCTGGATTCGATCAAGCGCGATTCGATTCGTGTGCTGTCCCACGTTCAGGTGCGTCGCGAAGACCCGATCGAGGAAGAAGCTCGCTTGCGTCAGGAAGCCGAGGCACTGGCTGCGCGCATGCAGTTCCAGCACGACGAAGCGCCTGGTCTTGAGGCTCCGGAAGTATTGGGCGAAGAGGTCGATGTGGCCCTGGCCCAGGCCCCGGTGCGCAACGAACAGAAGCTGGGCCGCAACGAACTGTGCTGGTGCGGTTCGGGCAAGAAGTTCAAACACTGCCACGGCGAAATCAACTAAGATTTTCGCCTGACGCTGCAACACCCCCGCGCCGCGACCGGCATCAGCCGTCGCGGCGTTTTGCCATTTCGTCACCGTCGATAGCGACGGGGTACACACCCAATATTTTTAGGAGCGCATTCATGGCTGTTGGTCTTGGTCCTTTGCCCACGTTGCACCCGGTTGCCGGTTTTGAACTCGGTATCGCTTCGGCGGGCATCAAGCGCCCGGGGCGCAAGGATGTGGTGGTGATGCGCTGTGCCGAAGGCTCGACCGTCGCGGGTGTGTTCACCCTGAACGCGTTTTGCGCCGCGCCCGTGATTCTGGCCAAGCAGCGTGTCGAAGGCCCGGTGCGTTACCTTTTGACCAACACCGGCAATGCCAACGCCGGGACCGGCGAGCCTGGCCTGGCCGCCGCTGCCCGCACCTGCGCCAAGCTGGCGGAGCTGACCGGCGTGGAGGCCAGCCAGGTGCTACCGTACTCCACCGGCGTGATCGGTGAGCCGCTGCCGGTAGAGAAAATCGAAGGCGCGCTGCAAGCAGCGCTGGATGACCTGTCGGTGGATAACTGGGCGGCTGCGGCTACCGGGATCATGACCACCGATACTCTGCCAAAAGGCGCCAGCCGTCAGTTTGTGCACGAAGGCGTGACCGTTACCGTCACGGGCATCAGCAAAGGCGCCGGCATGATTCGCCCGAACATGGCGACCATGCTGGGCTATATCGCCACCGACGCCAAAGTCTCCCGTGACGTGCTGCAAAACCTGATGCTCGACGGCGCCAACAAGTCCTTCAACCGCATCACCATCGACGGCGACACCTCGACCAACGATTGCTGCATGTTGATCGCCACCGGCCAGGCTGACCTGCCGGAAATCACCTCGTCCAACGGCGCGTATTTCGCCGCGTTGAAGCAGGCGGTGTTCGAAGTGTGCATGGACGTGGCCCAGGCCATCGTGCGCGACGGCGAAGGCGCCACCAAGTTTGTGACGGTTGAAGTCAACGGCGGCGGTAACCACCAGGAATGCCTGGATGTCGGTTACACCGTGGCTCACTCGCCGCTGATCAAGACCGCGCTGTTTGCCTCCGACCCGAACTGGGGCCGTATCCTGGCCGCTGTGGGCCGTGCCGGCGTGCCGAATCTGGACGTGAGCAAGATCGACGTGTTCCTCGGCGAAGTGTGCATCGCCAGCCGTGGCGCCCGGGCCGAGACGTACACCGAAGCCCAGGGTTCGGCGGTGATGCAGCAGGAAGAAATCACCATCCGTATCGAATTGGGTCGCGGTGAGTGCAGCGAAACCATCTGGACCACTGACCTGTCCCACGAGTACGTGAAGATCAACGCGGAATACCGCACCTGATACCAGGCAGGTCTTCAAACCGATTCAGAGGAAATAGTGCGGTGAAACGAGTTCATGTAGCAGCAGCGGTCATCCGGGGTGTCGACGGCAGGATTCTGCTGGCGCGCCGCGCCGATACCCAGCATCAGGGCGGCCTCTGGGAGTTTCCCGGTGGCAAGGTGGAGGCCGATGAGTCGGTCGCTACCGCGCTGTCCCGTGAATTGCAGGAGGAGCTGGGCATCCAGGTCACGGCGGCTCGCCCGTTGATCAAGGTGCAGCATGATTACCCGGACAAACAGGTGTTGCTGGATGTCTGGGAAGTCTCGGCCTTTACCGGCGAGCCCCACGGTGCCGAAGGCCAACCCCTTGAGTGGGTGGCCCAGCGGGACCTGCCGAACTATGAGTTTCCGGCAGCCAATGCGCCGATCGTTGCGGCGGCGCGTTTACCGGCTGACTACTTGATCACTCCGGGCGAGCTGGAGACACCCGTCCTGCTGCGCGGTATTCAAAAAGCCATCGCTGGTGGCATCAAACTGGTTCAGCTGCGTGCCCCCAACGGTTACGACCCCAAGTACCGTGACCTGGCGGTGGACGCCGTGGGCCTGTGTGCGGGCAAGGCGCAACTGATGCTCAAGGGGCCGTTTGAATGGCTGGGGGATTTTCCCGCGGCCGGCTGGCATATGACCTCGGCGCAACTGCGCAAGTACGCCAGCAAGGGACGTCCTTTGCCGAAGGATCGCTGGTTGGCGGCGTCTTGCCACAATGCTGAGGAATTAGCCTTGGCGGAGTTGATGGACGTGGATTTCGTCACCTTGTCGCCGGTGCAGCCGACCCAGACTCATCCTGATGCCGAGCCGTTGGGCTGGGAGCAGGCACAGCAGTTGATCAGTGGGTTCAGCAAGCCGGTGTTCTTGCTCGGTGGGGTGGGTCCTGCTGAGCGGGAAAAGGCCTGGGAGGCTGGTGCTCAAGGTGTGGCGGGGATTCGGGCGTTCTGGCCTGAGGTTTAGGCATAACCCTGGCGAGTGGCCAGGGGAGCTGTTGTGGCGAGGGAGCTTGCTCCCGCTGGAGTGCGCAGCGCTCCCGCTTTTTTGGGGCCGCTACGCAGCCCAGCGGGAGCAAGCTCCCTCGCCACAGGTTGCAATCGGTCAGTAAGCGTCAGTGCGGCTTTGCCGCCGCCTGCCACAAGATCTCTGCAACGCCCTGGCGCTTGGCAATCACCCTGGCTGCCACAAAGAGCAAGTCCGACAGCCGGTTGATGTACGCCAACCCGACGCCTTCCAGCGGTTCCTCTGCATTCAGGTGCTGACACCGGCGCTCCGCACTACGAGCCAGGCTTCGGCATACATGGGCCTGGGCAATCAACGCCGAACCACCCGGCAGAATGAAGTTCTCCAGCGGCCCGACCTCTTCATTCCAGCGATCGATCGCTGCCTCAAGCCGGTCGACTTCCGCCGCGTTCAGCGCCTTGTACACCGGCATCGCCAATTCGCCGCCCAGGTCAAACAGACGATGCTGGCAAGGTGTCAGCACCTCGATCACATCCTTCAACGCTGGATGCTGCCCGCTTTGTTCCTCCAATCCCGCCAGCAACAAACCCAACTGGCTGTTCAGCGCATCCACCTCGCCAATCGCCTCCACCCGTGGATGGTCCTTGGGCACGCGGCGACCGTCGCCCAGGCCGGTTTCGCCCTTGTCGCCGGTACGGGTGTAAATTTTCGACAGGCGAAAGCCCATGGTTAGCGCTCCAGTTGAGTGAGTTCGTTGGGTGGCAATTGGCTGCCCGCCAGGGGCAGGCGCAAGGTGAAGCAGGTACCCTGGCCAAGGGTCGAATGCACTTCCATCTGCCCCTTGTGATTGTTGGTGATGATGAAATACGAAACCGACAACCCAAGCCCGGTGCCCTGGCCGATTTCCTTGGTGGTGAAGAACGGCTCAAACGTGCGTTTGCGCACGTTCTCGCTCATACCGATGCCGTTGTCTTCCACCTGGATTTCTGCCCACGGCGGGTTGAGCCGGGTGCGCAGGATGATCCGGCCGGGCTCGCTGCCGTCTTCGCGCTGATGAATCGCCTGGGCGGCGTTTTTCAGCAGGTTGAGCAGTACTTGCTCCAGTTCGTTGGCGGTGCCGGGGACCGGGCCCAGTTGCGGGTCGAACTGGCGGATGATCGCCTGGCCCTTGAAGTCGAAGCCGACGGTGAGGTCGAAGTCGTTGCCGGCAATTTCCACGGCCTGATCGATCAAGGCCGGCAAGTCGCACGGCGCCATCTGCCGGTTGCTGCGGCGGCTGAAGCTGAGCATATGAGTGACGATTTTCGCCGCCCGGGCGCCAGCCTGCTGGATGCCGTCGAGCAACTGTGGCACTTCGCGGCTTTGCAGGTAGCGGTTGACCGAGTCCAGGTCGATGCCCGCCTGTTCGGCGTGCTCGAGGTTTTTCGGCAGTTCGTTGGACAACCGGCGGCGAATGTTCTGCACGTTATGCAGGATCGCTCCCAACGGGTTGTTGATTTCGTGCGCCATGCCGGCGGCCAGGCCACCGACCGAGAGCATTTTCTCTGACTGCACCATCATTTCTTCCAGGGACAGGCGCTGGGTGATGTCGTCGATCCGGATCACCACGCCGCGTCCGGCACCGCCCATCAACGGGTAGAAGGTCAGGGCGTAGTGCTTGGGTTCGTCATCCTTGACCCAGGTAACGCGCTCGATCCGCTCTACGGTGTGTTGCTCTACCGTGGCCTTGATCTGCGGCAGGAACGGCTTGAGCGGCTGGAAGGCGAGGAAGATCGGCTGGTTCAGCGCCTCGTCCAGGCGGGTCCCGGAAAGTGCGCTGGCTTCCTGGTTCCACTGGGTGACGTAGAGTTGTTCGTCGAGGGCGATCAGCGCCGAGGGCATCGAGTCGATGATGCTGTTGAGGTAGTTCTGGAAGCCGGTGAGCTTTTTCTCGATCTTGCTGCGCACCTGGACTTCCAGTTCCAGCTTGCGATTGGTGTGGCGGGTTTCTTCCGCCAAGCCCTGGGCTTGATCGTAGGCGGCCTGGGAATCGTCTCGCGCGCGCTTGAGTTGCTGCTCACGGGCTTCAATGCGCGAAAGCATGGTGTTGAAAGCTTCGGCGAGGCTGCCGATTTCATCATGATTGCCGCGACCGGCGCGCAGGGCGTAGTTCTCTTCCCGGGTGACCTGGCGCGACAATTCTTCCAGTTCATGGATCGGCCGGGTAATCAGGCGCTTGATCTGCCGGGCGATCACCAGCCACAGCAGCACGCTGAAGATCAGGATACCCAGGCTGGCGGTGAAGGTCCCGGTATAGAAAGCCACCGGCAGTTCGCTGCTGGCCACCAACAGCAAGTGCCCGGACGGTTTGCCGGCACGGGGCAGGGTGATCACCTGGTTGCTGCGAAATTCGGTGGTACGCCAGGTTTCAATGTCCCGGAAATTATCTGGCAGGTGCAGGCGATTGGCATGTTGCAGCTGGGCCAGGCGCGTGCCATCTCCGTCGTATAAGGCCGCGGCCCGCAATGGCGAGTAGCTGGTCAGTTCATCCAGCAGGGTTTGCGCCTTGAGCGGTGAGTCCAGGGACTCGGCGGCGAGCGACGGGTTGGACACCAGCCGACCGATGGCCTGCAAGGCCTGGGGCGCCATGCTTTCCTGGGAGATCCAGTAGGCGGCGCTGATAAAGGTCAGGTTGGCCACCAGCAAGACGGTGGTCAACAAAACCAGCAGGGCCGCCAGCAGTTTCTGCCCAACCGGTAGATTTTCGAGACGCTGGCGCAGTGGCATCAAGGTTTTCGCTGCAAAGGAACAAGCAGGCAGGGTAGCGCGTGCTTCAGTCGCTGGGCAATCCGCGTGCAGACAGTTGCCGTACCAGGCGCGCCTGGAGTTGTTGCAGGTGCGGCAAGCTCAGTTGGTGGCGGGCGGCCGCCTGGCAGGCGTAGCCCAGCAAATAGCTGATTTCGGTGCGTCGGGCACTGGCCACGTCCTGGTACATCGAGGAGTAATTGGCCGCCGTGGCCTGGATTACCCGTTCCACTTCGCTGTGCAAATCCTCTGCGGCAGCGGGTTGGCCGCAGCATTCCAGCAGGTCGGCGAGTTCGGCGCACAGGGTGGCCACTTCGCACTGATGGTCTTGCAGCTCGCCATTGCGACATTGGTAAAGCACGGTCAGCGGGTTGATGGCGCAGTTCAGGGCCAGTTTGCGCCACAGGCGGGTGAGGATGTCGGTGCTCCACTCATGGGGAATGCCGGCGGCATGCAGGTCATCCAGCCACAGCGGCGGAGTAGGGTGCCGAGCATCCCCCAGCCAGGTGTAGCCATGGCCGGCAAACACTACTCGCCAGTCACTCTCGCGAAACGCGCCTTCGGTGCTGGAGGCGAAGATGCAGCGTGCCTGGGGCAGTTGGGCGGCGACTGCGTCCTGGCTGCCCAGCCCGTTTTGCAACAGGATCAGTTCGGCGTCCGGCACCAGTCGATGTTCCAGCTGTGCGACGGCTTCCTGGGCGTCGTAGGCCTTGCATGCCACCAGCAGGCGATGAATTGGCCCAGGGCTGTCGGAGGTTTCGCCGACGACCGGGTAGGTGTGAGCCACGCCTTGCTCGACCAGGGTCAGGCCATTGGCCGTCTGATAACTCGCCAACCGCCTGTGATCCCGCAGGATCAGGCACACGGGCAGCCCGGCGCGGGCCAGGCGGGCGGCCCACAGTGTTCCGAGGCTGCCGGCGCCGAGGACGTGCCAGGTGGTCGACATCAGTTTTTACTCCGTAAGGCTGCCCGCAGTGAACGAGGCGAAAGAACCGCTATAATGCCCGGGCATTTTAGCCCGGGCGTGCTCCATCTCTACTGAGCCGCGCCCCTTTTTTATTGGAGAAATTACATGCCGTCGTTCGACGTGGTATCCGAACTGGACAAACATGAAGTCACCAACGCCGTCGAGAACGCCGTCAAGGAGCTGGATCGCCGCTATGACTTGAAGGGCAAGGGCAGCTTCGAGTTCAAGGAAAAAGAGCTGACCGTCAACCTGACCGCGGAAGCCGACTTCCAGCTGGAAGCGATGATTGAGATCCTCAAGCTGTCTCTGGTCAAGCGCAAGATCGACGCGCAATGCCTCGAAATCAAGGATGCCTATGCGTCCGGCAAGCTGATGAAGCAGGAAGCCGTGCTCAAGGAAGGCATCGACAAGGAGCTGGCGAAGAAAATCGTCGCTCACGTCAAGGACGCCAAGCTCAAGGTCCAGGCCGCCATCCAGGGCGAGCAGGTGCGTATCACCGGCAAGAAGCGTGACGATTTGCAGGAGGCCATTGCTGCCCTGCGCGCCAAGACCTTCGACATGCCGCTGCAGTTCAATAACTTCCGCGACTGAGTGGACCCCTCGGGAACCTGTGGACGTTTTTGACGTCCCACGCCCAGAACCTGCAGAAACGATTGAGCCCTTCGGGGCTCATTTGTTATGTGGGGATTGATAAGGCCGCACATCCGGCAAACAGGAGAATGTAGATGGACTTGAACGCTGAAGTGGATCACTTGATCAAGACCTCGGAGTCGTGGTTACCGATGATCATGGAATACGGCAGCCGATTTTTGCTGGCAGTGGTCACCCTGGCCATCGGTTGGTGGCTGATCAACGTCTTGACCCACCGGGTAGGGCGTTTGCTGGCATTGCGTAATGCTGACCTGGCGCTGCAACACTTCATTACCAGCCTTGCGAACATTGCGCTCAAGGTCATGCTGGTGGTCAACGTGGCCTCGATGATCGGCGTCGCAACCACCTCGTTCGTTGCCGCGATCGGCGCCGCCACCCTGGCCATCGGCCTGGCCTTGCAAGGCAGCCTGGCGAACTTCGCCGGCGGCGTGCTGATTCTGTTGTTCCGTCCGTTCCGCATTGGTGACTGGATCGAAGCCCAGGGCACTTCCGGTACCGTCGACAGCATTCAGATCTTCCACACCGTGTTGCGCACCGGCGACAACAAGACGGTGATCATCCCGAACGGCAGCCTGTCCAACGGCCTCATCACCAACACCAACCGTCAGCCGACCCGCAAGGTGGTGTTTGACGTGGGGGTCGACTATGAAGCCGACCTGCAGAAAGCACGTGAAGTGCTGCTGGAACTGGCCAAGGATCCACGTGTATTGGCTGATCCTGCGCCGGCAGCGGTAGTTTCGACCTTGGGCGACAGTTCGATCACGGTATCCCTGCGAGTCTGGACCAAGACTTCGGATTACTGGGATGTGATGTTCATGTTCAATGAACTGGCACGTGACCGTTTGAAAGCGGCGGGGATTGATATTCCGTTTCCACAACGGGTTATTCGCGTCATGCAGGAAAGTGCTGGGAAGTAATAGTGTGACTGGATGATTAAACCTGGCCGATGTGTCAGGTTTGTTACGCAGGATTAAACTAGATAGTTAGCTTGCTAGTTATCCGGTTGTTGAGATTAAGTTGCAATAAAAAAGCCGCTCACTTGCGAACAAGTGAGCGGCTTTTTAGTTAGGGCCGAAACCCTAAGTCATCGTTGTAATCAAACTGCCAATTACAAGATGTTCAGCGGGTATTGCGCGATCAGACGCAGTTCGTCGATGGACGCCGAACCGTAGTACACACCATCGCTGGAGCGATAAGTGGCTTGACGCACGCGCAGGCTCAGGTCTTTTGCCGGGCCGCTCTGGATCACGTACTTGGCTTCGATGTCACGTTCCCACTCTTTGCCGTTCGAGGTGTCGGCGGTGTTGGCGCCGGTACCTTTGACGTAGCGAGTCATGAAGCTCAGGCCTGGTACGCCGAAAGTCGCCATGTTCAGGTCGTAGCGAGCCTGGAACGACTTCTCGTCTTCAGCGTTGAAGTCGGAACGAGCGATGGAGTTGGCAAGGAAGATCGTGCCGCCGCCGTCTACGCCGTAGCCGTAGTCACCGTCACCGCTGACCTTCTGGTAGGCCAGGGTAAAGGTGTGAGCCTGGATGGTGTACGCGCCTTGCAAGCTGTAGGCACGGTTGTCCAGTTTGGTGGTGCCGTCTTTCTCAGCCCGTTGCAGGCCAGCGCCATCACTTTTGGTGCTGTAGATGTTGAAGTCGACTGCCAGGGACTGCTCATTGCTGAGCGCATGGGTCCAGTTCAGGTTGGCGTAGGTTTTTTTCCAGTAGTCTTCGGTCTTCGCGTAGTAGAGGCTGGCGCTGACTTCTGGAGTCAGGGCGTAGACACCACCGATGAAGTCGGTTTTTGTCAGGCCCAGGCTGTCGCGGTAGGTCTGGGCTTGTGCCACGCTCGAAGTGAAGTGACCGCCTTCAAGTTTCAGGCCTTTGATCTCGTTGCTGGTCAGCGAGATACCCTGTGGCAATTCAGGCAGCAGACGGCTGTCATCGGAAGCGAATACAGGCGCGGTGGTGTACTGGTCGCCGATTTTCAGGACCGTATCGGAGATACGGAACTTAACTGCGCCGCCGCCCTTGGAGTAATCATCCTGAGCGCGACCGTCGGAGCCAGTTGGAAACAGGCCAGTGCCGGAACGACCCTTGCCGCTGTCCAGTTTGACGCCCAACAGACCGATGACGTCGACACCCACACCGATGGTGCCTTGGGTGAAGCCCGACTGGTACAGGCCGTTGAAGCCCAGACCGGTTTCGTCGACGCGGCTCTTGCCGGTGTCATTGTTACGGAAGTCGCGGCTAAAGTTCAGGAGGCGAGTGTTGATGCTGAAAGTGCTGTCTTCAACAAAGCCCTTGGAATCGTCCTGGGAGGACGCCATTGCGAACTGCGAGGTGCCTGCTGAAACAGCCAGGGCGATCATGCTCCACTTCATCACGCGCATCGTGATTTGCTCCTTTGGTTTTAGGAAGAGTACTGCCGTCCCACCTATATTTTTGTCTGGGCGGCTCTTTCTTTTTTGTGTCGGCGCAAAGTTATATCACGCAGACATTATTGACGATACTTGCACATCTATCCTTTCAGCTTCTTTACGGGCCTGTCGTAAATTGCTAGCTCCATGTCGCAAATTCACAGTCCACTTGTAACCGGACTGACAACTTCAATGCTGTTTAAAAACCTTGGAAGCGGGGTGGAAAAGTCACCCCTGAAAGTTTCAATTCATCCCTGTCAGGCATTGAACCGCTGTTATTTTCCGTCGCGAAACACCTGCTTCCCGCCGGTGCCGTTGTCGACGATATGGGTGTGAATGCAACAAGCGTGCACAAACCCGTAACCGAATGTGATTTTTTCGTGAAAAGTGTCAACGGCCTGTAAAAACCGCATAAGCACGGGCTTTTTACGCCGTTTGGTTTGGCCTTGACGCGCCTGCCGTACTCCGGTTTGGTGGCGAATAAAACCTGTACGAGAGCAAAACGTTACCGGTTCACCCCGTTCGGTGGGTAGTTGGCGGATCCCTTTGAAGCACAAATGGGTCATTTTGGTGCAGTGCTTCACTGACTGCGTTTCTGCTCCCGTTCACCCTTGGCCTTTTGAAAGCCGTCTGGCTCAAGGTCTTGAAGCATGTTCTGCGTCCCGACTTTGACCAGAATTGGATACATTGGTCATTTAGCGTAGCTGAAATATTGGCCTGTCTCGAAATGGTGCGCTTTTTTTCGTGGCGTCCTGTTTGGGCGCGTATTCGGCCACGCGCATTCGCCGTGAAGCGACCGGCATTCGCAGGTATGCTGGGCGCCTGAAACCTGACCCGCCGAACGGGAGTGACTGCTGTGTTCGCCTTAGATCCACGCCTTCAACAAGACACCTTGCCTATCGGGGATTTCCCCCTGTGTCGGCTGCTGCTTTCCAATGACTCGAATTACCCCTGGTTCATCCTGGTGCCGCGCATCGACGGTATCAGCGAAGTGTTTCAACTGGATGTCGCCGACCAGCAGCGGGTGTGGCAGGAAAGCACGGCGCTGGCACAGTGGCTGAACGAAGGGTTCGGCGCCGACAAGATGAATATCGGTGCCTTGGGTAATGTGGTCAGCCAACTGCACGTGCATGTGATCGTACGCAAGCGCGACGACGCGGCCTGGCCTGCGCCGGTCTGGGGCAAGCACCCGGCGAAGCCTTACAGTGACGAGCAAGTGGTGGCAATTCGTGCGCGCCTGCGCGAGATCCTGCCGGCCGACTTCACGTTCCTGGAGGCTTGAGCCATGGATCTTCAAGCCCGCGTGACCGACCTGGAAAGCCGCCTGGCCTTTCAGGACGACACCATCGAGACCCTGAATGACATCCTGGTCACCCAGCAGCGTGCGGTGGAACGCCTGCAGTTGCAGATGACTGCGTTGCTCAAGCGCCAGGAAGAAATGGGCGGCCAGTTCGAGTCGTCCGAGGAAGAGGCGCCGCCGCCTCATTATTAATAAGGCAGGGGTTGACCCCCCGGGCATAAAAAAACCGCGATGCAGCCAGGCTGCATCGCGGTTTCTTTTTTTCGGGGTGCTGGAATCAGCGACGCGGCAATGCGGCGATCACATCTTCAGCTTGCAGCCCCTTGTCACGGTTCATGACGGAGAACTCCACGCGCTGGCCTTCCACCAGTACGCGATGGCCTTCGCCGCGAATCGCCCGGAAGTGGACGAAGATATCGTCGCCCGAATCCCGGGAAATAAAGCCGAAGCCCTTGGAGGTGTTGAACCACTTGACGGTCCCGGTATCCCGGTTGGTCATGTCGTAGCTTTGCGACGCAGCGGCCGGGGAGGAGCGGTAAAAACTGATGGCCAGATGAAGAACGATGGCGACCAGTGCTATTGCCAGGCTGAGCAGGACGGCCGGGTGGCCACCCACTTCAGGCATAGGCGCCAGCAGGGTGAGGGTTTGCACGACAACAGCCAGGACCAGCAGGGCGCTGACCAGGTTTTGCAGTTGATGACGCGGGCCTTTGTTCCAGTATGGAATGACTGGAGCCAGTGTCAGGTTAAGAAGACCAAAGAAGGTCAGGTAGAGAGCGTCAGGTTGCTGCAGGTAAGGCAGGGTCTCTGATCGCAGGCTGGGGATAAAGGACAGCAGCAAAGCTGCAGCGCCCGTTAGCAGGTGGACGATTTTCAACATTTTGATTAACTCACGTTAAGACGGATCACAAGGAAGAGCTGACGGGCACGGTTCGCTTCTGAACAATGGGAGGCGTTGGGCACGTGCACGGGTATCAGCCTATGCCGCTTGCCGCGAAAAATATCGGCGGCGACACGCTGCCTATTTAACAGCAAAGCCTGTGCCTACTCAAATCAAGCATTTCAGGCTGTTACAAGGGGCACGGCATTTCTGCGTCAAACACTTGTCCTAGACAGGTGCAGGCTTTTTCGCAGGTGCTGGGTAATTTTTCCGGTAGCTGTTGAAGCCTTGCCTGTCGGGCAAGCCCGCTCTGCAAGGGGCGATTTGCCGCACCTCGAAAGGGTCAGCCAGGCTGCGCACGGCCGGCACTCTTGCTAGAGTGGTCCTGCACCTGATCAATGAATTTTTATCAATTGAAGGGGAAACACATGGCAATCGATATTGGTATCAGTGAAGAAGACCGTAAATCAATCGTTGATGGACTTTCGCGACTGCTTTCCGATACCTATGTACTTTACCTGAAGACCCACAACTTCCATTGGAACGTAACGGGGCCCATGTTTCGTACACTGCACTTGATGTTTGAAGAGCAGTACAACGAACTGGCGCTGGCGGTGGATTCAATCGCAGAGCGTATTCGTGCCCTGGGCTTTCCCGCACCGGGTGCCTACTCGGTGTATGCGCGACTTTCTTCGATCAAGGAAGAAGAGGGTGTGCCGAGCGCTGAAGACATGATCAAGCAACTGGTCGAAGGCCAGGAAGCGGTGACTCGCACAGCTCGGGGGATCTTCCCGTTGTTGGATAAAGTCAGTGATGAACCGACGGCGGACTTGCTGACCCAGCGTATGCAAGTGCATGAAAAGACCGCATGGATGTTGCGTTCCCTGCTCGAAAACAAATAACACCGGTGGCGGGAGGGCGTCGAGCTGACGCCCCTCGCATGCCTGCTTCCCGGCGATTTCCGTGATTCCGCGAGCTTCCTGATACGCGCGTTGGCTTGTCCTACGGTGATCGGCTCCCTGTCTTCTGGCTGCACTTGTCGTCTTGATGTTTTATAGCTCAACGGCCAACGAGAACATGAGTGGCCGTCAGGCAATGGAGTGTCAAGTGTATGTCACGCGGAGCAGGTAATGGAGTTATGGAAACGTGCGGATTGCACAAGATAAAGGTAGATCCCTTTGCCAAGGGGTTCGATATGAACTTGGCCAGGCCATTGTCCCGATCGGTTCGGCTTAATGGTTTTTCGACGTGTTTGCGGCTCGAAGAGGTGTATTGGAATATCCTCGCGGAGATCGCCAGGATCAATACGTGTTCGGTCAGTGCGCTGCTGTCTTACGTGGACCGGGAAGTGCACTTGCGTTATGGCGGTGTAAAGAACTTCAGCGGTCTGGTCAGGGTGGTTTGCGTGGTGCATGTATTGAAAGGGCGGCTTGTCGCGCCCAGTGTCCAGCCGGACCCTGCATGAACCTTGTGCCGGGCGCCCGTCCCGGGATTGCCCCGGGTCGGGCGCCCGGCAGAAGCCTGCTGCAGTCATCTATATAAAGAGCAGCGCGCCGCTACGGCTGCACAGCCTCGATTTACCAGATATAATCCCGGGCTTTGCTGCGCATGCCGGGACTTTCCCACAGGATAGAGCCAGGGCAGGGCGTGGCGCAGTAATGATCTGATCGCCGAGACATCTCCATGCCCATGTACGACTATCAATGCGCTTCCTGTGGTCATCAGTTGGAAGCCATTCAAAAGATCAGCGCAGCGCCGCTGGTCGATTGCCCTGCCTGCCAGGCACCGGAGCTCAAGAAGATGTTGTCCATGCCGGGCTTTCGCCTGAGTGGCAACGGTTGGTACGAGACCGACTTCAAGACCGGTTCGAAGAAGAATCTGGCCGGCGGCGACAAAGCAGACTGAGTTGAACTCTACGCGCAGGCTCCTGCATTATCCGTCACCTGACTTAGCTGTACGGTGATGAGGCGGGCCTCCACCGAATTTCGAATTACGAGAAGCGAAACCACTATCATGATGCGCAGCCACTATTGCGGCCAACTGAACGAGACCCTGGAAGGTCAGGAAATCACCCTTTGCGGATGGGTTCACCGTCGCCGCGACCACGGCGGGGTGATCTTCCTCGATATCCGTGATCGTGATGGTCTGGCCCAGGTGGTGTTCGATCCGGACCGCGCCGAGAGCTTCGCCGCCGCCGATCGCGTGCGCAGCGAGTACGTCGTGAAGATCACCGGCAAGGTTCGCCTGCGTCCGGCCGGTGCCACCAACGCCAACATGGCGTCGGGCATGATCGAAGTGCTGGGTTACGAACTGGAAGTGCTGAACGAGTCGGAAACCCCGCCGTTCCCGCTGAACGAGTTCTCTGACGTTGGCGAAGAAACCCGCCTGCGTTATCGCTTCCTGGACCTGCGTCGCCCGGAAATGGCCGAGAAGCTGCGCCTGCGTTCGCGCATGACCACCAGCATCCGTCGCTTCCTCGACGAGAACGGCTTCCTCGACGTCGAGACGCCGATCCTGACCCGTGCTACCCCGGAAGGCGCCCGCGACTACCTGGTGCCGAGCCGGACCCACGCCGGTTCCTTCTTCGCCCTGCCGCAATCGCCACAGCTGTTCAAGCAACTGCTGATGGTCGCCGGCTTCGACCGTTACTACCAGATTGCCAAGTGCTTCCGTGACGAAGACCTGCGGGCCGACCGCCAGCCTGAATTCACCCAGATCGACATCGAGACCAGTTTCCTCGATGAAAAAGAGATCATGGGCATCACCGAGCAGATGATCCGCAACCTGTTCAAGGAAGTGCTGAACCTGGAGTTCGGCGAATTCCCGCACATGACCTTCGAAGAAGCCATGCGCCGTTACGGTTCCGACAAGCCAGACCTGCGTAACCCGCTGGAACTGGTTGACGTTGAAGACCAACTGAAAGATGTCGACTTCAAGGTGTTCAGCGGCCCGGCCAACGACCCGAAATGCCGTATCGCCGCACTGCGCGTGCCTGGCGCTGCGAGCATGCCGCGCAAGCAGATCGACGACTACACCAAGTTCGTCGGCATCTACGGTGCCAAGGGCCTGGCGTACATCAAGGTCAACGAGCGCGCCAAGGGCGTCGAAGGCCTGCAGTCGCCAATCGTCAAGAACATCCCTGAAGCCAACCTCAATGTGATCCTGGATCGTGTTGGCGCGGTTGACGGCGACATCGTGTTCTTCGGTGCCGACAAGTCCAAGATCGTCAGCGAAGCGCTGGGTGCACTGCGGATCAAGGTCGGCAACGACCTGAACCTGCTGACCTGCCAGTGGGCGCCGATGTGGGTTGTCGACTTCCCGATGTTCGAAGAAAACGACGACGGCAGCTTCAGCGCACTGCACCACCCGTTCACCGCGCCGAAGTGCACGCCGCAAGAGCTGGAAGCCAACCCGGCTGGCGCTCTGTCCCGTGCCTACGACATGGTGCTCAACGGCACCGAGCTGGGTGGCGGTTCGATCCGTATCCACCGCAAGGAAATGCAGCAATCGGTCTTCCGCCTGCTGGGCATCAACGAAGATGAGCAGCAAGAGAAGTTCGGCTTCCTGCTTGACGCCCTGAAATACGGCGCGCCACCCCATGGCGGCCTGGCCTTTGGCCTGGACCGTCTGGTGATGCTGATGACCGGTGCCCAGTCGATCCGTGAAGTGATTGCCTTCCCGAAAACCCAAAGTGCTGCCGACGTCATGACGCAAGCGCCGGGTGTGGTGGATGCCAAGGCACTGCGCGAGCTGCATATCCGTCTGCGCGAGACACCAAAGGCTGAGTAAGGCCGCAGCGTGAAAGCGCGATAAGGTTTTACATTGTCAGCTAAGGGCGCATCTTCGGATGCGCCTTTGCGTTACAAGGGCTGCACGTTAAAGAGGGAAGTCCCGCCTGGGGCGGGATCGACAGGTTTCTACAGAATTTCGGAGTTGTGTTATGGCTGGCCATTCCAAGTGGGCGAACATCAAGCACCGCAAAGAGCGTCAGGATGCCAAGAAAGGCAAGATCTTCACCAAGTGGATTCGCGAGCTGACCGTTGCCGCGCGCCAGGGTGGTGGTGACCCGGGTTCCAACCCGCGCCTGCGCCTGGCCCTGGACAAGGCCCTCGGCGCCAACATGAGCCGCGACATCATCGACCGCGCCGTGGCCCGTGGTGCCGGTGCGGCCGATACAGACGACATGGTCGAGTTGAGCTACGAAGGCTACGGCCCGGGTGGCGTGGCGGTGATGGTCGAGTGCATGACCGACAACCGCAACCGTACCGCGGCTGCCGTGCGCCATGCGTTCAGCAAATGTGGCGGCAACCTCGGCACTGACGGTTCGGTGGCCTACCTGTTTGAGCGCAAGGGGCAGATTTCCTTCGCGCCGGGCGTGGATGAGGATGCGCTGATTGAGGCGGCAATGGAGGCCGATGCCGACGACGTGGTGACCAACGAAGACGGCTCCATCGACGTGTTCACCTCGTTCGCGGGCTTCTATTCGGTGCGTAACGCCCTGGAAGCGGCTGGTTTCAAAGGCACCGACGCGGAAATCGTGATGCTGCCGACCACCAGCGCCGAGCTGGACCTGGACGGGGCGCAGAAGGTACTCAAGATGCTCGACATGCTTGAAGACCTGGATGACGTGCAGAACGTCTATTCCAATGCCGATATTCCGGAATCGGTGGCCGAACAGCTAGGCTGAAGGATGATGCAGATCTAATGTGGGAGCGGGCTTGCTCGCGAAGGCGGCGTGTCAGTCAGTCAATACGGTGACTGATACACCGCCTTCGCGAGCAAGCCCGCTCCCACATTTTGATCTTGGCTATATCAAGAATTTTTTATCCAACTGCAGGCGTTATGACTCTAATCCTTGGTATCGACCCCGGTTCGCGAATCACCGGCTTTGGCGTGGTCCAACAGACCCCGCGAGGCTGCGTGTACGTGGCGTCGGGCTGTATCCGTACCGGCGCCGGCGAGTTGGCCGAGCGCTTGCAGATCGTGTATCGCGGCGTGCGTGAAGTGATCCAGACCTATGGGCCGGTGACCATGGGCATCGAAAAAGTGTTCATGGCGAAAAACGCCGACTCCGCCCTGAAGCTCGGCCAGGCCCGCGGTGCGGCCATTGTGGCCGGAGCCGAGGAGGGCATGGAGATCGCTGAATACACCGCGACCCAGGTCAAGCAAGCCGTGGTCGGTACCGGTGCTGCCAATAAAGAGCAGGTGATGATGATGGTCATGCACATGCTCAAACTCACCGCCAAACCGCAAATCGATGCCTCCGACGCCCTGGCCATTGCCATTTGCCATGCCCATACCCGTTCCAGCCTGATGCCCCATGGCTTGGGGACCGCACGCAGTCGTGGCGGCCGGCTGCGTCTCTGATAGCATCAGCGCATTCATTCTGCGTGGGGTGCATGAACGGCCTGTGCTGTCGGCCGGCATGCCCGCGTTATTACCGGCCAGGCCTTGATTTGAGCCGATTCTTAAGGATTCGAACGTGATTGGACGCTTGCGCGGCACCCTGGCTGAGAAACAGCCACCGCACCTGATTCTGGATGTAAACGGGCTGGGTTATGAGCTTGAAGTGCCCATGACCACCCTCTACCGCTTACCGTCGGTCGGTGAACCGCTGACCCTGCACACTCACCTGGTGGTGCGCGAAGACGCGCAATTGCTCTATGGGTTCGTTGGCAAGCGTGACCGGGATTTTTTCCGTGAGCTGATCCGCCTCAACGGCGTGGGGCCGAAGCTGGCGCTGGCGCTGATGTCGAGCCTGGAAGTGGATGAATTGGTGCGCTGTGTGTCGGCCCAGGACACGTCCGCGCTGACCAAGGTGCCGGGCGTTGGCAAGAAAACCGCCGAGCGCCTGCTGGTGGAGCTCAAAGACCGCTTCAAGGCCTGGGAGGTTGTGCCGAGCATGTTTGCCCTGGTGCCCAACCAGCCTGATGCGCCGGGTGTGCCGGTGGCCAGCGCTGAAAGCGATGCGGTCAGCGCGCTGATCTCCCTGGGCTACAAGCCGCAAGAGGCGAGCAAGGCCGTGTCAGCCATCAAGGACAAGAACCTGAGCAGCGAAGACATGATCCGCCGCGCCCTGAAGGGAATGATTTAAGTGATTGAAGCTGATCGTCTGATCGCGGCCACCGGGCCTCGTGATCGTGAAGAAATCCAGGACCGGGCGATTCGCCCCCTGAGCCTTGCCGAATACATCGGCCAGCCCACCGTGCGCGAGCAGATGGAGCTGTTCATCCAGGCCGCGCGCGGGCGCAGCGAGTCCCTGGACCACACGTTGATCTTCGGCCCGCCCGGGCTCGGCAAGACCACCCTGGCCAACATCATCGCCCAGGAAATGGGCGTGTCGATCAAGTCCACCTCCGGCCCCGTGCTGGAGCGCCCGGGCGACCTGGCGGCGCTGCTGACCAACCTGGAGCCCCACGACGTACTGTTTATCGACGAGATCCACCGGCTTTCGCCCATCGTCGAGGAAGTACTGTACCCGGCCATGGAAGACTTCCAGCTGGACATCATGATCGGTGAAGGCCCGGCGGCGCGCTCGATCAAGCTCGACCTGCCACCGTTCACGCTGGTGGGTGCGACCACCCGTGCGGGCATGCTGACCAACCCGCTGCGAGACCGTTTCGGGATTGTTCAACGTCTAGAGTTCTATAGCACGGCGGATCTGGCCACCATCGTCAGCCGTTCGGCGAGCATCCTTGGCTTGCCCCTGGACCCGGAAGGCGCCTTTGAAATCGCCCGCCGCGCCCGTGGTACCCCGCGGATTGCCAACCGTCTGCTGCGCCGGGTGCGCGACTTTGCCGAAGTGCGGGCCAAGGGGCATATCACCAAGCCCGTGGCAGACCTGGCGCTGAACCTGCTGGATGTGGATGAGCATGGCTTTGATCACCAGGACCGGCGCCTGCTGTTGACCATGATCGAGAAGTTCGATGGCGGCCCGGTGGGCGTGGACAGCCTCGCCGCCGCCATCAGCGAAGAGCGGCATACGATTGAGGATGTACTGGAGCCGTATCTGATTCAGCAGGGCTACATCATGCGCACGCCAAGGGGGCGTGTGGTCACCCGGCATGCGTATCTGCACTTTGGGTTAAACATTCCGTCACGATTGGGCGAGATGCCCGTAGTAGACGAATTCCTCGATGCAGTAGACGATTAAAAACGCTTGGCGATTCGATTTATTCGGAGTTTGTGCTGTCCTAGTGGCTGGCGTCGTCATTCTTTCGTTAGAAATGTGCCACAGAATGAAAAACAGTTGCCTGGCCGGATTGGCAACCTGAGGAGTAAGCACTAGAGTATGCGCGCGCAAAACGGGGATCAGTCGTTCGCACATCGCTGTCGCGTTTATTACGAGGACACCGATGCTGGCGGCATCGTTTATTACGTCAATTACCTAAAGTTCATGGAGCGGGCTCGAACCGAGCGGCTACGGGATCTGGGCTTTGCCCAATCCCAGCTGGCAGGGGAGGACCTGTTGTTTGTCGTGCATTCCAGCGAGGCGCGTTACCACGCGCCGGCGCGACTGGACGACGAGCTGCTGGTCAGCGCAGAAATAACCGAATTGAACCGTGCCAGCCTGCGCTTTAAACAGCAGGTCAGGCGGGCTACGGATGCAACGCTGCTCTGTGAGGGGCAGTTCCTGGTGGCCTGTGTTCGCACCAATAGTTTGAAACCCCGGGCCATTCCCGAAACTCTACGCGCGGCCTTTGCCGGCGTGAGCGGCGCGGGTAAACATTCAGAGCAGGAGATTTAGCGTGGAACCTACCGTCGTCGACCATTCCTCCATGTGGAGCCTGGTCAGCAATGCCAGTGTCGTGGTTCAACTGGTGATGCTGGTCCTGGTAGCCGCATCGGTTACCTCTTGGGTCATGATTTTTCAGCGCAGCAACCTGCTGCGTGCTGGTCGACGTGCCCTGGAGAGCTTCGAAGAGCGCTTCTGGTCGGGTATCGACCTGTCCAAGCTGTACCGCCAGGCGGGCAGCAACCCGGACCCGGATTCGGGCGTCGAGCAGATCTTCCGCGCCGGCTTCAAGGAATTCTCCCGTCTGCGCCAGCAGCCAGGCGTTGACCCGGAAGCGGTCATGGAAGGTGTGGCCCGTGCCATGCGCGTCGCCATCTCCCGCGAAGAAGAAAAGCTTGAGCAAAGCCTGCCGTTCCTCGCCACCGTAGGTTCCGTCAGCCCGTATATCGGCCTGTTCGGTACCGTATGGGGGATCATGAACTCCTTCCGCGGCCTGGCCCAGGCCCAGCAAGCGACCCTGGCCACCGTGGCCCCGGGTATCGCCGAAGCGCTGATCGCCACCGCCATCGGCCTGTTCGCAGCTATTCCCGCAGTAATCGCCTACAACCGTTTTGCCGCTCGTGGCGAAACCTTGATCAGCCGTTACTACACCTTCGCCGATGAATTCCAGGCGATCCTGCACCGTAAAGTGCACACCAGCGAAGAATAAGCAGGTAATTCCCAATGGCTTTAATCGCTCGAGCTCGCAAAAAGCGCAAGCCGGTCGCCGAGATGAACGTAGTGCCTTACATCGACGTGATGCTGGTGCTGCTGGTTATCTTCATGGTGACCGCGCCGATGCTCAATCAGGGCGTGAAGGTTGATCTGCCCAAGGTTTCCAGCGAAGCCTTGCCGCAGGACAACAACACCCAGGTCCTGACCATTTCGATCAAGGCTGACAAGACCTATTACTGGAACCTTGGCAGCGAAGTCGACACTCAGAAACAGCAGGACAAGGCCATGACCTTGCCGCAGATGACTGATGCCGTGACCAAGATCATTCGCGCCGGCAACGAAGGTGGCAAGCACACCCAGGTGTTCATTCGCGGCGACAAGGTCGTCGACTACGGCTCCGTCATGGGCGCCATGGGCGGGCTGCAGAAGGCCGGGGTCGGTAATGTTGGCTTGATTACCGAGGCGCCCTGATGCACCAACAGCGAGAGCCGTCCGCCTCGGAAAGCTACTTCTGGCCTAGCGTCTGGGCAATTGCCCTGCACGTCCTGGTGTTTGGCATGCTGTTCGTCAGCTTTGCCATGACCCCGGACCTGCCGCCAGCCAAGCCGATCGTGCAGGCGACCCTGTATCAGCTGAAATCGAAAAGCCAGGCCACCACCCAGACCAATCAGAAGATTGCGGGTGAGGCCCAGAAGTCGGCTGCGCGCCAGACTGAAGTCGAGCAGATGGAACAGAAGAAGGTCGAGCAGGAAGCGGTGAAGGCTGCTGCGGAACAAAAGAAAGAAGAGGCGGCTCAAAAGGCCGAGGAATCGAAAAAGGCTGACGAGGCGAAGAAAGCTGCAGAGGCGCAAAAGGCTGATGAAGCCAAGAAAGCCGATAAAGCTGCCGAAGCCAAGAAGGCTGAAGAGAAACAATTGGCTGATATAGCCAAGAAGAAATCTGAAGAAGAAGCCAAGAAGGCTGCCGAAGAAGAGGCCAAGAAAAAGGCCGCTGAAGACGCGAAGAAAAAGATAGTCGAAGACGCGAAGAAGAAAGCCGCGGACGACGCCAAGAAGAAAGCTGAAGCTGACGAGGCGAAGAAGAAGATCGCCGACGATGCGAAGAAGAAAGCTGCTGCCGATGCCTCCAAGAAAAAGGCCCAGGAAGCAGCGCGTAAATCGACCGAAGACAAAAAGGCCCAGGCCTTGGCCGATTTGCTTTCCGACACGCCGCAGCGCCAGCAAGCCTTGGCCGATGAACGTGGTGATGAAGTCGCGGGCAGTTTCGACGACCTGATTCGTTCACGGGCAGCGGAAGGGTGGACCCGTCCTCCTTCGGCACGTAAAGGCATGACAGTAGTGCTGCAGATCGGCATGTTGCCGGACGGTACGGTGACTTCGGTCAGCGTGGCCAAGTCCAGTGGCGACGGTTCGTTCGACAGTTCGGCGGTAGCAGCGGTCAAGAACATTGGCCGGTTGACCGAGATGCAGGGAATGAAACCAAGCGACTTCGCTCCCTACCGTTCATTCAAGATGACATTCACACCTGAGGATCTAGCCTTGTGAGAAACCTTCTTCGAGGAATGCTTGTCGTTATTTGCTGCATGGCAGGGATAGCGGCGGCGGATGAAAAGAACATCCTGGTCACCAGCGGTAGCGATCGGGCCACCCCGATCGCCGTTGTGCCGTTTGGCTGGCAGGGCGGCAGCGTGCTGCCGGACGACATGTCGCAGATCATCAGCGATGACCTGCGCAACTCCGGCTACTACGCACCGATCGACAAAGGCAACATGATCAGCCAGCCGACCCAGGCCAGCGAAGTCATCTTCCGTGACTGGAAAGCGCTGAACGCCCAGTACCTGATGGTGGGCAGCATCACGCCCGCCGGCGGTCGCCTGCAGATCCAGTACACCCTGTTCAACGTCGCGACCGAGCAGCAAGTGCTGACCGGCAGCGTGTCGGGCACCACGGATCAGCTGCGGGACATGGCGCACTACATCTCCGACCAGTCGTTTGAAAAACTGACCGGGATCAAGGGTGCCTTCTCCACGCGCTTGCTCTATGTAACGGCCGAGCGTTTTTCGGTAGACAACACTCGTTACACTTTGCAGCGTTCCGACTATGACGGCGCGCGTGCAGTGACGTTGCTGCAATCCCGTGAGCCGATCCTGTCGCCGCGTTTCGCGCCAGATGGCAAGCGTATCGCCTACGTGTCCTTTGAACAGAAGCGTCCACGGATCTTCGTCCAGCACATCGATACCGGTCGCCGTGAGCAGATCACCAACTTCGAAGGCCTGAATGGCGCGCCAGCCTGGTCGCCGGATGGTTCACGCCTGGCATTCGTGCTGTCCAAAGATGGCAACCCGGACATCTACGTGATGAACATGGCTTCGCGCCAACTGAGCCGTGTTACCAGCGGCCCGGGCATCAACACCGAACCGTTCTGGGGCAAGGATGGCTCGACCATCTACTTCACCTCCGACCGTGGCGGCAAGCCGCAAGTCTACAAAACCAGCGTCAACGGCGGCGGCGCCGAACGAGTGACCTTTATTGGTAACTACAACGCTGCACCTAAGCTTTCGGCTGATGAAAAGACGTTGGTGATGATTCACCGTCAGGATGGTTTCACTAATTTCCGGGTTGCGGCCCAGGATTTGCAGCGTGGAACCGTAAAAATCCTTACAGATACCAACCTTGATGAGTCAGCTACTGTTGCGCCCAACGGCACCATGGTAATCTACGCCACCCGCCAGCAGGGCCGGGGAGTCTTGATGCTCGTGTCCATTAATGGACGCGTAAGGCTCCCGCTTCCTACCGCTCAAGGCGAAGTCAGAGAACCGTCCTGGTCCCCTTACCTGAACTGACGCGGCGCTACAAAAAGAAGTACTTAACACACTGGGGTTCATTAGGAGTTTCACGATGGAAATGCTGAAGTTTGGTAAGTTTGCTGCTCTGGCTCTGGCTCTGTCCGTAGCCGTTGGTTGCTCGTCTAAAGGCGGCGACAATGCCGGTGAAGGCGCAGCTGTTGATCCAAACGCTGGTTACGGCGCTAACACTGGTGCAGTTGACGGCTCCCTGAGCGAAGAAGCTGCTCTGCGCGCTATCACCACTTTCTACTTCGAATACGACAGTTCGGACCTGAAACCAGAAGCCATGCGCGCTCTGGACGTTCACGCGAAGGACCTGAAAGCTAACGGCGCTCGCGTTGTTCTGGAAGGTAACACCGACGAACGTGGTACTCGTGAGTACAACATGGCACTGGGCGAGCGTCGTGCGAAAGCCGTTCAGCGCTACCTGGTTCTGCAAGGTGTTGCTCCAGGCCAACTGGAACTGGTTTCCTACGGTAAAGAGCGTCCAGTTGCTACTGGCCACGACGAGCAGTCCTGGGCTCAAAACCGTCGCGTCGAACTGCGTAAGTAATTCGTCATGCGAACGTGCCGTCGTGCTCTAACTGTATTGGCTCTCAGCCTGGCACCGCTTGCGGTGTGGGCTGCGGTTCCTGTGGAAGATAGCAACTCTGGCTATAACAATAGCGGGAGCAGTTATCCGCCAGCGGGTTATGGCACGAACGGCGCCTATGCCGGGGGCGCGGCAACTGCCGCGCCTTCGGCACAGGGCGAACTGTTCAACCAGCTGCAACGCATGCAGGATCAATTGTCGCAGCAACAAGGCACGATTGAGGTTCTGCAGAATCAAGTGAACCAGCTGAAGCAAGAAGGCCTGGAGCGTTACCAGGATCTTGATCGACGCATTGGAGCCGGCGTTACACCAGCCGCTACTCCTGATAATTCTTCTGCCGGTGGCGCCGCAAGCGCCGCCGGTGGTGCAGCAGCAGGGGCCGCGGCTGCCAGCCAAGCCCCTGCCGCCAGCAGCGAACCGGGTGATCCGGCGAAGGAAAAGCTGTATTACGATGCAGCCTTCGACCTGATCAAAGCCAAGGATTTCGATAAGGCCAGCCAGGCTTTTACCGCATTCCTGCGCAAATACCCGAACAGCCAGTACGCGGGCAACGCCCAGTACTGGTTGGGTGAGGTGAACCTGGCCAAGGGTGATCTGCAGGGCGCAGGCCAGGCATTTGCCAAGGTCAGCCAGCTGTACCCCAAGCACGCCAAGGTGCCGGATTCGCTGTACAAACTGGCTGACGTAGAACGCCGCCTGGGTCATACCGACAAGGTCAAAGGCATTCTGCAGCAGGTGGTGGCCCAATATCCGGGTACCTCTGCGGCCCAGTTGGCTCAGCGGGATCTGCAACGCATGTAAGCGTCGCAACCCGTTCAGAAGAAACCCGCGCCCTGCGCGGGTTTTTTCGTTAGAATCCACGCCCTTTTATGAAACACGCTTCCTGGGGTTTACGCGTTGGCGCAATTCCTCGAAGTGCCTGACGGAGGCGGACAGCCTGTTTAGCTGTTACGCCCGTGGCGACTATGCAAGACACATTACGTATCACCGAAGTTTTTTACTCGTTGCAGGGTGAAACGCGCACTGCCGGGCTGCCCACTGTATTTGTGCGCCTCACCGGTTGCCCGCTGCGTTGCCAGTACTGCGACAGCGCCTACGCCTTCAGCGGCGGCACCGTGCGCACCCTTGAAGACATCCTTGAGCAGGTGGCCGGTTACCGGCCGCGTTATGTCTGCGTCACGGGTGGCGAGCCACTGGCACAGCCCAATGCCATTCCCTTGCTCAGGCAGTTGTGCGATGCCGGCTACGAGGTGTCCCTGGAAACCAGCGGCGCCCTCGATATCTCTGCAGTCGACCCTCGGGTCAGCCGAGTCGTCGACCTCAAGACCCCAGGCTCCAAGGAAGTGCACCGCAACCGCTACGAGAACATCGAGCTGCTGACGGCCAACGACCAGGTCAAGTTCGTCATCTGTTCCCGTGAAGACTACGACTGGGCGACCTCCAAGCTGATCCAGTATGGCCTGGACCGCCGCGCCGGCGAAGTGCTGTTTTCCCCCAGCCATCATGACCTGAATGCTCGCGACCTGGCCGACTGGGTTGTTGCAGACAACCTTCCGGTGCGTCTGCAACTGCAGCTGCACAAGTACCTGTGGAACGACGAGCCGGGGCGCTGAGATGACTGATCAAAAACGTGCGGTGATCCTGCTGTCCGGCGGCCTCGACTCTGCGACAGTGGTCGCCATGGCCCGTGCAGAAGGCTATAGCTGCTACACCATGAGCTTCGACTACGGCCAGCGTCACCGTGCCGAACTGAACGCTGCCGCCCGTGTCGCCCGACACCTGGGCGCGGTGGAGCACAAGGTGATCGGCCTGAATCTCGACGGCATGGGTGGCTCGGCGCTGACCGACAGCTCCATCGACGTGCCGCAAGGCCCCAGCGAAGGCATTCCGGTGACCTACGTGCCGGCACGCAACACGGTCTTCCTGTCCCTGGCCCTCGGCTGGGCCGAGGTGCTCAATGCCCGCGACATCTTCATCGGCGTCAACGCCCTGGACTACGCCGGATACCCGGACTGCCGCCCCGAGTACATCGAGTCGTTCGAGCGCATGGCCAACCTGGCGACCAAGGCCGGTGTAGAAGGGCAGGGCTTTCGCATCCTGGCGCCACTGCAGAACCGCAGCAAGGCCGATATCGTGAAGGCAGGCGTAGGACTTGGCGTCGATTACTCGCTGACTGTTTCCTGCTATCAGGCAGACACTGATGGTCGCGCTTGTGGGAAATGCGACAGCTGCAGACTGCGTGCAGAGGGCTTCCAAGCGGCCGGAATTACTGACCCAACGCGTTATTTCTGATTTATTTTAAATAAGGTGTTGAATAATCCTTAGAAATCAGTATTATACGCGCCACCACACAGCGGGTCGTTAGCTCAGTTGGTAGAGCAGTTGGCTTTTAACCAATTGGTCGTAGGTTCGAATCCCACACGACCCACCATTTTTGGCGGTTTAGAAAATCCGGAAGGCCCACGCAAGTGAGGATTTCCGGGTTTTTTTTTGCCCAGTAAAAAGCCGATCACTCTCGCGACAGAGAGTGATCGGCTTTTTTGTTAAAGCTAGCCAAACCGCCCGGTGATGTAGTCCTCGGTCTGTTTCATCTTCGGCTTGGTGAAGATCTCATCCGTATTGCCATGCTCAATCAGTTCGCCCATGAACATGAACGCCGTGCTGTCCGACACCCGGGCGGCCTGCTGCATGTTGTGGGTCACGATGATCACCGTGTATTGCTCTTTCAGCTCGGTGATCAACTGCTCGATGCGCCCGGTGGAAATCGGGTCGAGCGCCGAGGTCGGTTCATCCAGCAGCAATACCTGTGGGCGCAGCGCAATGGTGCGGGCGATGCACAGGCGTTGCTGCTGCCCGCCTGAGAGACTCTGGGCGCTCTGCTTGAGTTTGTCTTTCACCTCATCCCACAGCGCGCCGCCGCGCAAGGCTTGCTCGACTCGATCATCCATTTCCCGGCGCGACAGCTTTTCGTGGTGGCGCACGGCATAGGCGATGTTGTCGTAGATCGACATCGGGAACGGTACCGGCTTCTGGAAGACCATTCCGACGTGGCTGCGCAGGCGGTTCATCGAATAGCCGGGGGCGAGGATGTTTTCGCCATTGAGCAGCACTTCACCGCGGGCTTCCTGCTTCGGGTACATCGAGTAGATACGGTTGAACACGCGCAGCAAGGTCGACTTGCCGCAGCCCGATGGGCCGATGATCGCGGTGATGCGTTTTTCCGGAATGTCGATGTCGATGGATTTCAGCGAACGCTGGTTGTTGTAGAAAAACTCCAACCCACGGACACGGATTTTGGTTTTTTCAGGATCAAGGCGGGTCGATTGCATCAGTGGGACCTATTGCGCAAAAGAATCAGGCGAGACAGCAAGCTCAGCACCAGCACGAACATCGTCAGTACCAAGGCGCCTGCCCATGCGAGGGAGTGCCAGTCATCGAAGGGGCTCATGGCGTACTGGAAAATAACCACCGGCACGCTGGCAATCGGCTTGAGCAGGTTGCTGCTCCAGAACTGGTTGCCGAAGGCGGTGAACAGCAGCGGCGCGGTTTCCCCGGTAATCCGCGCCAGCGCCAGCAGGATGCCGGTCACCACGCCGGCCTTGGCCGCTCTCAACACGATCTGCAACGTCAGTTTCCACTGGGGTACGCCCAGGGCCAGGGCCGCCTCGCGCATGGTGGAAGGTTGCAGTTGGAGCATCTCGTCGGTCGTGCGCACCACCACCGGAATCACCAGCAAGGCCAGCGCCAGGGCACCGGCAATGGCGGAGAAACCTACCTGGTGATTGGTCAGCAGGTTCAGCGGCAGGATCACCCCGGTGTAGATGAACAGGCCCAGCACGATCGACGGCGCGGACAGCAGGATGTCGTTGATGAAACGCACCGTGGTACCCAGGCGCGAGTGCCGTGCGAATTCCGCCAGCCAGATACCGGCCATCAGTCCGATGGGCGTGCCAATCAGCAGCGCAATCCCGGACATCAGGGCGCTGCCATAAAACGCGTTGGCCAGGCCGCCGTCTGTTCCGGGTGGCGGCGTCATCTCGGTAAACAGGCGCAGGTTGAGCGCCTGAAAGCCGTTGATGATGGTGGTCAGCAGAATCCACGCCAGCCACAGCAGGCCAAAGACTGTCGCGCCACAACTGAGCAGCATGGCCACCCGGTTCTTCAAGGCACGCTTGCGGTACAGGCGTTCGTTGCTGCTCATAGGCCCTCCTTGCGGGACAGGCGCATGAGCATCAGCCGCGCCAGTGCCAGCACCACGAATGTCACGATAAACAGCAGGAAGCCCAGGGCGATCAGCGCCGAACGATGCAGGTCGGTGTACGCCTCGCTGAACTCGTTGGCGATGACGGACGCGATGGAACTGCTGGGCATCAGCAACGAGGCGGAGAACTGTTGCGCGTTGCCCAGCACGAAGGTCACGGCCATGGTTTCACCCAGGGCGCGACCGAGGCCGAGAAAGATCCCGCCGACCACTGCCGAACGGGTGTAGGGCAGGACGATGTCCCACACCACTTCCCAGGTAGTACTGCCCAGTGCGTAGGCCGACTCCTTCAATTGAGTCGGCACACTGCGGAAAACCTCATGCATCACCGACGTGATGAACGGCGTGATCATGATCGCCAGCACGATGCCGGCGGTCAGCATCCCGATGCCCAGCGGTGGCCCCTGGAACAGCGATCCAATAAACGGAAGCGCACCCAGGTAATCGTTGATCCAGGGTGACAAGTGTTCAGCCATAAAGGGCCCGAAAACAAACAGGCCCCACATGCCATAGATAATCGAGGGAATGCCCGCGAGCAATTCAACGGCGGAGGCGACCGGCATTCTCAGCCAGGGCGGCGCCACTTCGGTGAGGAAAATCGCGATGCCGAAACTCACCGGCACCGCAATCAGCAACGCCAGCAACGAGGTGACCAAGGTGCCGTAGATCGGTACCAGGGCGCCAAAGTGGTTGTTGACCGCATCCCACTCGGTGCTGGTGATGAAACCGAAACCGAAGGTCTTGAAGGCCAGGCCACCGCCCCACAGGGTGGAGGCGGCGATGCTTGCCAAGAGCAGCAGCACCAGCATCGCGGCCCCGAACATCGAGCGTTTGAACCACAGATCGTGGCGCTGATCGCGAGCGGCGCGGCTATCACCCGACACGTCGCTTGCGTGAGTAGTCATAACCAGGGATTGCACGGTGTCGTTCATATCAGAAGTGCTCACCCGCCTCCATCAAGCATGCACATGCTTGAGGAAGGGGGCTATAGAGGCGGATCAGTGGGCGAAGTCAGACTTCCAGTAACCTTCGATCCGGGTCACGAGGGAATCGGGCAACGCTACGTAGTCCAATGCCGCAGCCTGCTGCTGACCTTTCTCCAACGACCATTTGAAGAAGTTGAAAGCGGCCTGGCTTTGCTCGGCGTTTTTTGCCTGCTTGTACATGATGATCCAGGTGGTCGCCGTGATCGGCCACGCGTTCTCGCCCGGTGCGTTGGTCATGATCAGGTTGAAGTCATGGGCGTTGGCCCAATCGGCAGTATCAGCCGCTGCCTGGAAGGCCTTGGCGTTGGGCTCGACGAATTTGCCGGACGCGTTCTTCAGTGAGGCGTAGGTCATCTTGTTTTGCAGGGCGTAGGCGTATTCAACAAAGCCGATGGAGTTCTTGATCTGCTTCACGTAGGCCGAAACACCTTCGTTACCCTTGCCGCCCACACCGACCGGCCACGGCACGGTGGTGCCGAAACCGATTTTGGTTTTCCAGCCATCACTGACCTTGGAGAGGTAGTTGGTGAAGTTGTACGAGGTGCCCGAGCCGTCCGAGCGGTGGACCACGGTGATATTCGCGCCCGGCAGTTTCAAGCCGGGGTTGAGGGCGGCAATCGCCGGGTCGTTCCAGGCCTTGATGTCACCGAGGAAGATCTTCGCCAGCACATCACCATCGAGTTTCAGCTGGCCAGCTGCAACGCCCTCGACGTTCATCACCGGCACGATGCCGCCAATCACGCTTGGGAATTGGCCGAGGCCGCCGGCCTTCAGTTCATCCGCCGACAGCGGCGCGTCGGACGCACCGAAGTCCACGGTAGCCGCCTTGATCTGGGCGATACCACCACCGGAGCCGATGGACTGGTAGTTGATCCGGTCACTGGAGCTTTTGCTGTATTCCTGGGACCACTTGGACAGCACCGGGTAGACGAAACTGGAGCCTGCGCCCGTGACGTCAGTGGCGTGAGCGACACCACTCAGGCACAGGGCAGTGAACAACACTGACAGACTCTTTTTGGTCAGCAACATCACGACGACACCTCAAAGGAAGGGGGCAGGTGGAGGACTCCACCTGCCTGGGACGTGACGATTTAATTCCTGAAATGTGTCTGTTTAATGACGGTTTGGCTTTATGAAGAAACATTTAGAAATATCTGTGGGCGACCCCGGAAGGGATGCTCCGAGGTCGCTGCACTGATCAACCCTGGCTGCGCACCAGGATCGACTCATCGATCTGGGCGATCGACGTGACTCCGGTCAACGTCATGGCCACGCGCATTTCCTTGGCGAAGATATCCAGCAGGTTCTCCACGCCACGCTGCCCGTCGGCGGCCAGTGCGTAAGCCTGTGCACGGCCCAGCAGAACGCCCTTGGCGCCCAGCGCGAGCATGCGCACCACGTCCAGCCCCGAGCGTACGCCGGAGTCCACCAGCACCGTCAGATCGCTGCCCACGGCTTGTACGATAGGCGCCAGTGCCTTGGCTGTGGACAGCACGCCATCAAGCTGGCGCCCGCCGTGGTTGGATACGACGATGCCGTCGGCACCAAAGCTCACCGCGTCCTTGGCATCCTGTGGGTCGAGGATGCCTTTGATGATCATCGGGCCTTTCCAGAATTCGCGGATCCACTCCAGGTCTTTCCAACTGATGGAAGGGTCGAAGTTGTTGGCCAGCCAGCCGATGTAGTCCTTCAGTTGGGTGGGCTTGCCCAGGTACTTGGAGATGTTGCCCAGGTCGTGGGGGCGACCCAGCAGGCCCACATCGAAGGCCCAGGCTGGTTTGGTCATGGCCTGCAGGATTTGGCGTTGCGGCCCGTAGGCACCGGACATACCCGAATGGGCATCGCGATAACGCGCGCCGGGGGTGGGCATGTCGACCGTGAACACGAGGTTTTTCACCCCGGCGGCCTGGGCGCGCTCCAGGGCGTTTTTCATGAAGCCGCGGTCTTTCAGCACATACAGCTGAAACCAGATCGATTGCGGGCTCTGGGACGCCACTTCCTCGATCGGGCACACGGAAACGGTCGACAGGCAAAACGGAATGCCCTTGTTCGCTGCCGCCTTCGCCGCCTGGACTTCACCACGCCGGGCAAACATGCCGGTCAGGCCCACCGGGCTGAGGACCACCGGCATCGCCAATGGCTGGTCGAACAACGTGGTTTCAAGGCTCAGGCTTTCGACGTTGCGCAGGATGCGCTGGCGCAGGCTGATATCCGACAGGTCGGAGCTGTTGGCCCTGAGGGTGTGTTCGGCGTAGGCGCCGCCGTCGATGTAGTCGAACAGGAAACGCGGCAGTTTGCGGCGGGCGGCTTCGCGGTAATCCGATGCAGACGAAATGATCATGAACAGTGATGCCCCGAGTGAAGAAAACGGTGGGGTGAGGATAGACAAAGGCCTTTCATGGTAAAAACAACTTTTCCAACTTGAATCAAGTCGCAAACGGAATACTCATGAACCTTCGTACGTTGCTGGCCTTTGTCGAAGTAGTTCGCCAGGGCAGCTTCTCACAAGCAGCCGAGGTGGTTTCGCTCACCCAGTCTACCGTCAGCAAGGCGGTCAAGACTCTGGAAGATGAATTGGGCACGCCGCTGTTCAATCGCATCGGCCACAAGAGCGAGCTCACGGCCGCCGGCGAAATTGCCTACCGCCGAGCGCTGGTGTTGCTGGCGGAGCGCAGTGACCTGGTGGCCGAGATCAACGACTTGCTGGGGCTTAAGCGCGGTGTATTGCGCATCGGCTTGCCGCCGGTGGGCAGTGGGGTGCTGTTTGCGGCGATGTTTGCCTTGTATCGACAGCGTTATCCGGAAATCGAGATCGAGCTGATCGAGCATGGCAGCAAGAAGTTGGGCGAATGCCTGGAGGCCGGGGAGGTGGACCTGGCCGCGTTGCTGGTACCGGTGGCGGGAGAATTTGAATATCAGGATGTGCGCGTCGAGCCACTGATGGTGGTGATGCCGATCGACCATCCTTTGGCCGGGCGTAAAAGCGTCGATTTTTCCGACCTGGCTGACTCGCCCTTTATTCTGTTCGAGGCCGGGTTTGCGCTTAACCGGATCATTCTCACAGCCTGCGAGCGCAGAGGCGTAGTCCCGCGTATCACCGCCCGCAGTGCCCAGATCGACTTTATCGTCGACCTGGTTGCCGCAGGCCTGGGTGTCGCGTTTCTACCGAGCATGCTGGCTTACAAACACCTGCACGCCGGCATCGCCCTGATCCAGCTGGACGAGCCCCAGACTGATTGGCACATCGCCCTGGCCTGGCGGCGACAGGCGCACTTGCCACCGGCGGCGCGGGCCTGGCTGGATCTGGCCCTGGAGATGGGGAATGTTCCGGACACGACCCGGCCTGCGGTCTAGCCTTGTGCGACCAGGGGCAGGCGGCTCTTGACGACTTTTTGCAGCAGCAGGGCCAGCACCTCGGTGGAATACGGCTTTTGCAGCAAGACAAAACGGCTGGCTTCTTCCTGGGCGATACGCGCGTATTCGTCGTTGTAGCCGGTGGTGAGCACCACCGGCAGCCATGGGTACAAGGCTTCGATTGCGTCCAGCAACTCCAGGCCACTCATGCCGGGCATGGAGATATCGGAGAACACCACCTGGAAGCTTTCCGGGTTGGGGGCCAGGGCTTCCAGCGCGCTGTTCGCATCCGGCACCCACAGCACGTGAAAGCCCATCTGTTCCAGGGTTTGCGAGGTGTACAGGCCCACATCGGCGTTGTCCTCGACCATCAGCACGCACAAGCCTGAGATGATGGGCGAAGCGCTGGTGTCTTGAGGTACCGGCATGGCACTTGGCTCGACCTTGGGCAGGTACAGCGTAAATTGGCTACCCCTGCCGCACTCGCTCTGTACCAGGATTTCCCCGCCTGATTGCTTGGCGAAGCCGTACACCTGGGACAAGCCCAGGCCGGTGCCCTGGCCGATACCCTTGGTGGTGTAGAAGGGCTCAAAGATCGCGTCGAGTTTTTCCGGCGGGATACCCGAGCCGGTGTCCGCCAGTTCGATGGTCACGTAATCGGCGATGCGTACCGGGTGAGCGCGAACCGAGGGTAGCCAGGTTGCCGTCGAAACGGTGATGGTCAAATGCCCGTTGCCGGCCATGGCATCCCTGGCGTTCACCACCATGTTGACCAGCGCGGTATCGAACTGGCTTTCGTCGGCGTTGATAAAGCAGGCGTCGTCAGGCACCTGGATGCTTACCTTGACCCGTGAACCGGTCAGGCTGTCCATCATCTCGCCCACCCGCTTTACACTTTCGCCGACGTTGAACACCTCGGGTCGCAAAGCCTGGCGGCGGGCGAATGTGAGCAACTGGGCCGTCAGGCGGGCCGCGCGATCGACCGTGCTGGCGATGGCTTCCACGTATTTCACGCGGCGTGCTTCGCTCAGGGCAGGTGGCTTGAGCAAGTCGGCACAGGACTTGATCACCGTCAGCAGGTTATTGAAATCATGTGCGACACCGCCAGTGAGCTGGCCGATGGCTTCCAGTTTCTGTGACTGACGCAGGGCGTCTTCCGACAGTCGCAGGGCTTCCTTGGCTTCTTCCTCAGCCTGGATATCGCGGCCCACGGCGTGGATGTAGTCGCTGTCGGGCACGGCCGTCCAGGCGATCATGCGGTAGCTGCCGTCCTGGTGGCGGTAACGGTTCTTGAAATTGGGGAAGTTCTTGCCATCGCCCAAACGGCTGACCGCCGAGGATGAGACGGCCAGGTCGTCGGGGTGGACCAGGGCCAGCAACTGGCTGCCCACCAGGTCGTTTTCGGCGTGGCCGAGCATGCGTGTCCAGGCCGGGTTCACGGCGGAGATCACACCGTCGAGTTGTGCCACCAGCATCAGGTCCGGCGACAGGCGCCAGATACGGTCGCGATCGCGAGTGCGTTCGACCACCCGCTGTTCCAGGGACTCGTTGAGTTTGCGCAGGGACTCTTCGGCTTCGCGCAGGGGCGTGATGTCCCGGGACACGCAGAGGATTTTCTCCGGCAGGCCGTCACTGCCCATGATCGGGCTGACGTTCACGTGCCACCATTTAAGGTTGCCGGCCAGGGTGTGGGCAGCGCCGACAAAGCTGGCATTGCGACCGGCCTTGGCGGCCTCAACGGCAGCCTTGGCATCGAGATTGCCCTGGTCGTGCCAGAAGTCGGGCCAGGGGCAGCCGCGGATCGCATTGAAGTCGCTGACTTCCATGATCTGCTTGCCGCCTTCGCTCATGAAGGTCAGGCGGGCGTCGAGGTCCAGCACCTTGATGCAATCGTTGATGCTGGCAAGCACGCGTTCGGTGAAGGCTTCGCTGTGGTTGAGGCCCGCGGCGGACAAATCACTCTCGCCAGATTCAGGTGGGCTGTTTGTCTCAGGCCCCGTCCCGATAGTGCTATTCATTTGAGTGCTGCCACGCGTGTTAAATGGCCGTCATCATGTCATTGCGACACTTATATCACCAGCGCCTTCACGCTTATTCGATGGCAGGCAATCCGGCATGCTCCAAGCGTGACGGCGAGATTAAAACCCGTCAGTCATATTCAGGTTCCGGGGTCTGAATAAGTGCTGGAAAAACCGTCGAAGTCTTTGAAAAAAATAGGATTGTCGGACAATTTTGCGCATGAAAAACTCTTCATAATTTGCCCGCTCGAAGATTGGTAGCTTCCTCTCGCTGCCCAATAATTCGAGTTCTAATAATGAATAAAAAACTCTTCAAGAGCGCTTTGGCGCTGTCGATTTCCCTTGCCTCCACTTCCTTGTTTGCCGGTGGTTTCGCCCTCAACGAACAAAGCATCAGTTCAATGGGGACCGGTTACGCCGGGCGTTCCTCCTCCGCGGATGACGCCAGCACGGTGTTTGGCAACCCGGCGGGCATGTCTCGCCTCAAGCAGAATGAAGTGAGCATCGGGGCGACCTACCTGGATGCCAAGTCGAACATCAAGGACGCCAGTTCCAGCCAAGGTGGCGTGGACAACCCCGGCACCAACAAAGGCGATATGGTCCCCGGCATCGCCGTACCGATGGGCTACCTGGTGACGCCGATTGATGAACACTGGGCGTTTGGCCTGGGAATCTACGCGCCGTTCGGCCTCGTGACCGACTATGAACACAGCTTCCAGGGCAATGGCTTTGGCAACAAAAGCAAGGTTCAAGTCATCACCGTGCAGCCAACCGTCAGCTATGCCTTCAACGACAAGGTTTCGGTGGGCTTCGGTCCGACCTTCAACCGTATCAGTGGCGAACTGGACTCCAAGGTCCCGGCATTTGGCCTCGGCACGGAAAACGTAAAGGTCAAGGGCGACGACACCGCCACCGGTTTCAACGCCGGTATCCTGGTGCAGCCGATTGAAAGCACGCGCATTGGTGTGACCTACCACTCGCAGGTTGTGTATCACCTGTCGGGCAAAACCAACGCCTCGGGGGTGCTCACCGACCTGGTGGATGGCGGCCCGCAGCGGTATGACGCCAAGCTGGATGTCACCACGCCGTCGTCCGTGGACTTCTCGGTCACCCATAAACTCAACGATGACTGGACCCTGTACGTCGGCAGCACCTACACCCGCTGGAGCCAGTTGAAGAAGATTACGATCAACAACAGTGGCGTCTCTGACCTCGCCACCGAACTGGCCGGCCTGAACTCCATCACCGAAGAACAGCACTGGCATGACACCTGGTCTCACGCCATCGGCCTGTCGTACCAGTTGAACAAGCAACTGGTGCTGCGTACCGGCTTTTCGGTGGACCAGACGCCCACCAACAACACCGACCGGTCCGTACGTATTCCTACGGGCGATCGCACGGTGTTCAGCTTGGGCGCCGGCTGGACGCCAGTGGATAACCTGACCTTCGACGTCGCTTATTCCTACCTGAAAGAAGAGCCGATCAAGGTCCGCGACAATAATCCGCAACTGGCGCTGACCTACGACGCCAAGTATGAAAACAGCGCCAACGGTTTCGGCGGTTCGGTGACTTACCGCTTCTGATGCACCGGAAGAGGGCAAAGAGTCAGTTTTCTGACATGGCTCTTTGCTAGCAATTGTATCGGTCGCGCTACCAAACCTTCCCTGTCTTGGTTAAATTGGCTGCAATCCAGCTCAAGACAGGGATCGTCATGACTACGCTTTCGCCGATCAGCTCGGCCATCGCCCTTACCAATCGACCCGCCGTTACCCCGCCAGCTACGCAGGCGCCAGAAACGGACGCCGCTGCCGTGCGACCTTCCTCGGTGGTCAGCCTTGGCAATGTCACGGTGGACGTTCAAGCCGAGACGTATTCCCGCAACGGCCAATTGCCCGGCCATGGGCCGATCAATGCCTGGGAAAGTGACAGCGACGATGCGGTCACCAAAGCGATCAGCACGAATTTCCCTGCACTGCCCAGAGGCACAGGCTTCAGCGGCCTGGGCGCCACCCTGATCGAGCAATTTGCGAAGAGCGGTACCGACATTTCCCAGTCGGCGCTGAGCACCAGCTCTTCCAGGACCCAAAGCCCCGCCGAACTCAAGGTTCAACAGGCGCTGCTGCACAGCAGGGCCGACAACCTGGTCAGCCTGACCGTCAAGACGGCCAGCGGCAAGACCGTCACCTTCAGCCTGGCCAGCCAGTTCGGAGGCTTGGCCGCGCAGGCGAAGGTGGACAGTGGCGCCCTCAGCGCCGCCGAACTCAAGGAAGTCGCCAAGTTGGGCGAAGCCTTCCAGGACGCGATCGACGGCCTGGCCGCCCAGCCGCCGAAGCTCGAGCTGAGCAAGCTGACGCAGTTTGATTCCAGCGTATTGGCTTCGGTGGACCTCAGCGGCAAATTGAAAGTGAGCAATACTGACGACCTCACGCTTGCATTCCATGCGGACAGCCAGGGCCGCACCACGCGCATGAGTAGCCCGGCGGGGGAAGTGAATCTCTCGGTCGACCTGAAGAACGCCGGCATCCTCGGCAACGCCAAGCAACAGGCAATCGCGCTGAAAAGCTACCTGGCCCAGTTCGACAAGGCCCAGGCGCGGGGCAAGGCAGATGCTGACCTGATGGCGATGTTCAAGGATGCGTTTACCGCCATGAACAGCAACTACCCGCAGGGCGCCAAAGCGCCTGCGCCGCTGACCCGCAGCGCGGCAGATCAAGGCCTGCTGACGGGCCTGGCGGATTTCAAGGCCTCCATCAGCCAGGCGGCCAGCTCCCCCAACCCGGCGCGCCCAGGGGAAACCGATACGTTTGCCTATGGGATTTCCCAGAAAACGCGCATCGGCGGCAATGACCTCTCCAATCGCACGATCGATCAGGTCCAGCGATCAAGCCTCAAGGCCAGTTTCCATCAGGGCCTGGATGGCGGGAAGCCGCCGGCTTTCGATACCAGGCGCGAGTCGCAGAACTACCTCTATGTGCAGGTCGACGACAAGGCCAGCAGTGCGGCGAACATCACCTACAAGGATGGCTTCCTGACCAACGCCTCCGTGGACCAAAGCGCCAGCCAGAACACCCGCACCCAGCGATACGAGATGGCTCGACTGGTTAACGACAGCGTGGTACCGAACGAGGCCACCAGCCATCGCGACTACCTGGTACTGCTGGAATATGCGGCGCGGGAAGGCAAGAGTGCCAAGGGCGCCGATGAAACCATCCTGAAGGATGCCCTGGCGAACATGCATCAGGGGGCGTTGCTGCAAGACGATCCGTCCGCTTTGCCCGGTTAAACCGGTCGTTGTAAAAAAGGGAAACCCCTGGCCGGGTTTCCCTTTTTCATGCCTGGCCGAATCCCAGATTAGGCTTTTGAAACCATTCGATATTCTGTAGCCTTGCGCAGCTTCACCGTGCTTGATGAACACAATCACTTCGTCCGGCGGCGCCCGAAAGGCTCCAGAGCCGGTGGTACACTCGACTTTCGCGCAACTGCGCCTGCAGGTCTTGCGAACATGACGCAAATTTCCGAACGCCTTCTGGTCCAAGCCCACCTCGACGCCAAGCAGCCCAAGGTGCTGAGCGCCGAAGAAGAGGCGGGCTACCGCGCCGCCATCGCCGCCGAGCTCAAGGCTCAGGACGCGGTGCTGGTGGCACACTTCTACTGCGACCCGGTGATTCAGGCCCTGGCCGAAGAAACCGGTGGTTGTGTGTCCGACTCCCTGGAAATGGCCCGCTTCGGCGCGGCGCACCCGGCCAAGACCGTATTGGTGGCGGGCGTGCGATTCATGGGGGAGACGGCCAAGATCCTCACGCCTGAAAAACGCATCCTGATGCCGACACTGGAAGCCACGTGCTCCCTGGACCTTGGCTGCCCGGTGGATGAGTTCTCGGCATTCTGTGATCAGCACCCTGAGCGCACGGTGGTGGTATATGCCAACACGTCGGCGGCGGTGAAAGCCCGTGCTGATTGGGTGGTGACTTCCAGTTGTGCGCTGGAGATTGTCGAAAGCCTGATGGATAACGGCGAGACGATTATCTGGGGGCCGGACAAGCATCTGGGCACCTATATCCAGCGTCAGACGGGGGCGGACATGTTGCTGTGGGATGGTGCGTGCATCGTTCACGAGGAGTTCAAGTCCAAGCAGTTGGAGGACATGAAGGCGTTGTACCCGGACGCGGCGATTCTGGTGCACCCGGAGTCGCCCACTTCGGTGATTGAGTTGGCGGATGCGGTGGGGTCTACCAGCCAGTTGATTGCGGCGGCGCAGCGGTTGCCGAACAAGACGTTTATCGTGGCCACCGACCGCGGCATTTTCTACAAGATGCAGCAGCTGTGCCCGGACAAGGTGTTTGTCGAGGCGCCGACGGCGGGGAATGGGGCGGCGTGTCGCAGTTGTGCGCATTGCCCGTGGATGGCGATGAATACCCTGGAGCGCACGCTGCAGTGTTTGCGTGAGGGGAGTAATGAGATTTTTGTTGAGCCTTCGGTGATTCCGCAGGCGGTTAGACCGCTGAAGCGGATGTTGGATTTTACTCAGGCGGCTCGGTTGAGGTTGGCGGGGAATGCTTGATTTGCGGTGGGTTGGTTTGTGTACATATCCGTTGCTGCGGTAACGGCCACCTATGGTTCCGCTCTTACAGCGGGTCACTTTTGGCAAGCGCCCCAAAAGTAACCAAAAGGTCTTTGCCCCACCA
>NZ_JACAPN010000018.1:113043-448835 GCF_013385665.1 Pseudomonas sp. D4002 | reverse complement strand
TTTGGTTACTTTGCCGCTTTTTTGCAAAGTGACTCGCTGTAAGAGCGAAACCATAAGCCGCCGTGACCGCAGCAACGGATATGCCCCCCCAACAACCTAAACCGAAAACCGAGCCACCATCGTGTTGAGATCCACCGCCAACCGCGACAACTCCTGGCTCGCCGCACTGGTCTGGTTCGCCCCCGCCGACGTCTGCTGTGCCAAATCGCGAATATTCATCAAATTGCGATCCACCTCCCGCGCCACCGCCGCCTGTTCTTCCGAGGCACTGGCAATCACCAGGTTGCGCTCATTGATCAGGGTAAACGCCGAAGCAATCTCCTCCAGCGCCGTCCCCGCCGACTTGGCGATATCCAACGTTGACCGCGCCCGAGTATTGCTCTGCTGCATGGAGCTGACAGCCTGATCAGTCCCCTGCTGAATCCCACTGATCATCTGCTCGATTTCCTGGGTCGACTGCTGCGTACGATGCGCCAAGGCACGCACCTCATCCGCCACCACCGCAAACCCACGCCCGGCATCCCCAGCTCGCGCCGCTTCGATGGCGGCATTCAGCGCCAGCAAATTGGTCTGCTCGGCAATCGAACGAATCACATCCAGCACCTTGCTGATGCCATATACCTTCTGCGCCAGGTCCTCCACCTGAGTCGCATTGGCCGTCACATCATCCGCCAGGGACTCAATCGACAACACCGTCTGATGCACCTGCTCGCGCCCGTGCTGAGCGATACGATCCGACTCCCGCGATGCCTGGGACGTAGCCACCGCGTTGCTCGCCACCTCCTCCACCGCCGCCGTCATCTGGTTCACCGCAGTAGCCGCCTGCTCGATTTCCTGACTCTGCTGATGCAACCCACGGGTGGCATCTTCGGTCACGCAACTAAGCTCTTCGGAAGCCGACGCCAACTGGCTGGACGAATCGGAAATACGCCGAATGGTTTCCCGCAGGCTCTCCTGCATGCTTTTCAGCGCCTGCTGCAAACGCGCCGGCTCATCCTGGCCGCTGACAGTAATCACCCCGGTCAGATCGCCACTGGCCACACCCTGGGCGACTTTCAAAGACTGGGATAACGGCAGCACAATACTGCGGGTCAGCAACAATGCCAGGCCGATGGTGATCAGCGCCGTCACGGCAATCATGCCAACCACCCAACTGCGCGATTGCGTGAACACACTTTGCGCCAGGCTCGCCGCCTGATTGGCACTGACCTTGTTCAACGTCACCAGCTCACGCAGGGTGCCGGCCAGTTCGTCGGCCAACTGGTTCATCTCGCCGTTGACCACCTTGATCGCGTCTTCCAACTGATTCGCCCGGGAAAACGCCATCACCTGTTCCTGGCGCTGCAGGTAACGCTCTTCCTCGGTTTTAAAGCGATCGAACAGCACCCGCTCTTCAGGCAGCACGATCAAACCTTCATAGAGGGACTGAGCCTTGTGCAGGCCGCTTTTCAGCTCGGTGATTTTCTGCTCATTCTGCGTGATTGCCTGCGGGTCGCGGTTAAGCAGCAGCCGCAACGTCAGGGCCCGCACCCGCAGCAGGTCCTGATTCATCTCGCCGACCGCCATCACGCTGGGCAGCCAGTTGTTTTCCACCTGGTCAGACTGCTGGCGCATATTGCCCATCTGCAACAAGGCGAACCCGCCCAGGGCAAACACCATCAGCGCCAGCAAACCAAACCCCAGGCCGGCGCGAGGGGCGATATTCAGACTTCTGATATTCATGCTCGGAATCCTTCCAAAAGCGCTGCATCCACCTGCAGCGGGCTCTTGAAAGGTATCGGCGAGTTGAGACGTTTGCCTAAGACGAAAACGCGATATCAAAACGCCTTATGATCGCCCCGCCCCGGCTGTAGCGATTCAGCTAAACCCATCACCTGGGCTTGGGCAGAATCGCCAGGAAATTGTCCCGTGCGACCTTTCTGGCCACATCCTCAGGCAACGCATCGAGGAACGGGTCAAAGCTGCGCATTTCCTTACCGAGCTTGTTGAAGCGTCCTACCACGTCTGAGCCAAGCATGAAGCGGTCCGGGAAGCGCTCCACCAGTTTTACCCACTCAGGGCGTGCCTTTCCCGCCTCATCCAGCAAGTAAGGCGTGAGCACGCTCCAGGACAGGTCGACGTACAGGTTCGGGTAAGCCTCCAGCATGCGCGCCAGGGTCGGCAGCAAAAAATCCATCTGCGTCTGGTGCCGATGGATCTCCATGCTGCTGCCCGCATGGGCCCAGATAAACCGGGTGTGCGGGTGATTACGTAGCGGCTCTTCCATTTCCGCCAGGTACAACGGATTTTTCTCACGCTTGGAGGTGATGTTGGAATGCACCATCACCGGCAGATCATTCTCCGCGGCCAGGTGATAGATGCGGGTCATCGCCTCATTGTTGGCCCTTGGGGTGTCGCCGGAGGTCAACGCGGTCAGGTCATCGTGACGGGTGAAGACTTCGCCGATGCCTTGCCAGAGCCCAGGATTGAGGTCGAGCATGCGCTGGATATGGGATGCAGCATTTTTATCGTTGGGATTGAAACCACTGAGGAACGGATGAAAGCGCTGACGTTGCTCCGGGCTCAGTTTATTGACCGCATCGGCGACGAACACGTCGGTGGCGCTGTACCAATAGGCGTCGGCGTCGTCCCCGGCGTAATAGCGCGGCCGCTTGGGTTCGTCCTCATGCCATTTCTTGGCCACCGGTATGCCGGAAATCATCACGTGCTCGATGCGATTATCGGCCATGGCCTTGAGTAATTTATCCATGCCCGCCGACTCCTGGAAGAAATCGACGTAATGCAGGTGTGCATCGCTGTAGGCATAGTCGCGAGCCTGCACCGCAAGGCTTGCGGCGGTCAGCAACAGGGCAATACTCAGGCGGGTCCGGCGCACGGGGGTATCTCAAACAAGGGCTAATGCCGGTAGACCTCGGACCGCGCCTGCGGGTTCAGCGGTAAACAACGGGGAACACCAACGTGCCAGCATGCTCTATAACTGCATGAGCTTCTTCCTGCCACCCTGTGAGGTTTGCCATGCCTGTTACCGTGAACACGCTGAACGCCGAAAACTTCCGCCACAGCGTCAATATCAATAACCACGAGCTGTTTACCGACCTGCCCAAGAGCTTGGGCGGCGACGATTCGGCGCCCTCCCCCCACGATTACTTCGACGCCGCACTGGCGTCCTGCAAGGCCCTGACCGTCAAGCTCTATGCGCAGAAAAAAGACATACCGCTGACCGGCGTGACCGTGGAAGTCACCCATGACAGCACCGAAGAGCAAAAGGGCAAATACAAGCTCAACGTCAAACTGACCCTCAAGGGCGTACTCACTGACGAGCAGCGCGACGAGCTGCACCGCGTGGCGGATCGCTGCCCGGTGCACAAGCTGATGACCACGGCCGAAGTCACCATCGAGACCCGGCTCTCCGAAGGCGCCTTCAGCCAGTAGCGGCAACCTCCCGTCGAGCGGGTTATGCTCAGTACCATCAGACCCGCTCAGACTGGGAAGCACCATGACCACCGTGACCGTGATTCGCCCGCGCGCCGAAGATGTGGAAGGCCAACCGATCCTGCGCCCACTGCCCTCCAGGCAATGTCGCAGCGTCGGGCCTTTCGTGTTTTTCGACCATATGCTGCAAACCCGTTATGCCCCGGGTACCGGCATGAACATTCGCCAACACCCGCACATCGGCCTCTCTACCCTGACCTACCTGTTTGAAGGCGAACTCCTGCACAAGGACAGCCTCGGCTCCGATCAGGTGGTCAAGGCCGGGGACGTCAGCTGGATGACAGCCGGCAGTGCCATTGCCCACGTTGAACGCAGCCCCGAGGCGTTGAAGGCCAGTGGTTTCAGCCTGCACGGGTTGCAAGTGTGGCTGGCCTCCCCCAAGGAACATGAACAAGGGCCTGGGCATTACAGCCATCATCCGGCCGCCAGCTTGCCGGTGAGCGATAACCTCGGCGTGCAGATTCGCCTGATTGCCGGCAGTGGCTTTTGCCTCGAATCGCCGGTGCCGGTGTTGTCGCCCACCTTGTATGCCGAGGTGCGGATGCAGACGGCTACCACCCTGCTGATCCCGGATGAGCATGAAGAACGGGCGGTGTATGTGCTGGAGGGTGAGGCGCAGTTGGATGGCGAAGCGCTGGAGGTGCATAGCCTTGTGGCGTTGCCGGCAGGCGCAAGCATGGGGCTGTTTGCCGAGACTGATTGCCACCTGGTGGTGTTCGGCGGCGCGGCGCTGGATGGGCCACGGCGGATTAACTGGAATTTTGTCGCGAGTGATCCGGCGTTGATCGAGCAGGCTCGGCAGCGTTGGGCGGCTGGGGATTGGCCGACAGTGCCGGGGGAAAGTGAGCGGATCGAGTTGCCTGGAGGCAAGGCTTAAGCGCTTTATTGCCTGTGAAACAGCCTTCGCGAGCAAGCCCGCTCCCACATTTCGACCGCGTTCCTTCAGGATGTACACGGTTAAAATGTGGGAGCGGGCTTGCTCGCGAAGGGGCCAGCTCAGGCAACCGAACTATCAGCCCTTGAACACTTCATCCAGCAAGTTATGCATCGACTGAAAGGCCCGCGCAGCGGTCTTCGCGTCATACATCATCTTGCCCGGCACATTCGCGTGCGGGTCGGTAAACGAGTGCACCGCACCGCCGTAGCTCAGCAATTGCCAATCCACACCGGCGGCGTTCATTTCGTCTTCAAACGCCGGCAGTTGCTCCTTCGGCACCAACGGGTCGGAAGCACCGTGCAACACCAGCACGGAACCCTTGATGTTTTTTGCATCGGCCGGGTTCGGCGTGTCGAGGCTGCCGTGGAACGAAACGGCAGCTTTCAACGGTGCACCGGTACGTGCCAGCTCCAGGGAGCAGCAACCACCGAAGCAGAAACCAAAGGTCGCCAGCTTCGAGGTATCCACCGCCGCTTCAGTCTGGGTTTTCAGGTGATCAAGCGCGACCTGCATGCGCTTGTTCAACAGCGGCCGGTCATTCTTCAACGGCATCATCGCCGCACCCGCTTCATCGCCGTTCGAAGGGCGGACGGTTTGCCCGTACAGGTCGGCAAGCAGCACCACGTAGCCCTTGCTGGCCACGCTCTTGGCGATCTCTTCAGCGCCGGCACTGACACCCATCCAGTTCGGCGCCATCAACAACCCTGGCAGCGGGCCCTTATGACTGGCATCAAATGCCAGGCGGCTTTCATAAGACTGGCCATCAATCTGATAGACCACGGAACGCACGGTGATTTGGCTCATCATTTACTCCAGGTGAAAGGCTCCAGAACGAAAAAACCCGCCGAAGCGGGTTTTTCTACAACGGTGTTAAACCGACAGTTCAACCAACAGCTTGTTCAGTCGGCGCACATAAGCGGCCGGGTCTTTCAGGCTGTCGCCGGCAGCCAGGGCTGCCTGGTCGAAGAGGATGTGCGACAGGTCGCCAAACCGCTCTTCGCTCTGCTCGCCGTCGAGTTTCTCGATCAGCGGGTGCGCCGGGTTGAATTCAAAGATCGGCTTGGAATCCGGAACCTTCTGACCGCTGGCTTCCAGGATCTGACGCATCTGCATGCCCAGGTCCTGCTCGCCGATGGCCAGGATCGCCGGGGAATCGGTCAGACGGTGGGAAACCCGCACTTCGCTGACGGCATCGCCCAAGGCGGTCTTGATTCGCTCAACCAGGCCCTCTTTGGACTTGGCCACTTCTTCAGCGGCTTTCTTGTCCTCTTCGGAATCCAGGTTGCCCAGGTCCAGGTCGCCGCGGGCGACGTCAACAAAGCTCTTGCCGTCGAAGTCGCTGAGGTAGCTCATCAGCCACTCGTCGATGCGGTCGGTCAGCAGCAGCACTTCGATGCCTTTCTTGCGGAAGACTTCCAGGTGCGGGCTGTTCTTGACCTGAGCGTAGGTTTCACCGGTCAGGTAGTAGATCTTGTCCTGACCTTCCTTGGCGCGCGCCAGGTATTCGGTCAGGGAAACGTTCTGCTCGCCGTCGTCACCGTTGGTCGATGCGAAACGCAGCAGGCCGGCGATTTTTTCCTTGTTGGCGAAATCTTCTGCCGGGCCTTCTTTCATGACCTGGCCGAAGTTTTTCCAGAAGCCCTTGTATTGCTCAGGCTCGTTTTTCGCCAGCTTCTCCAGCATGTCGAGGACACGCTTGGTCAGCGCCGACTTCATCGAGTCGATGATCGGGTCTTTCTGCAGGATTTCCCGCGACACGTTCAGCGACAGGTCGTTGGAGTCAACCACGCCCTTGATAAAGCGCAGGTACAACGGCAGGAACGATTCCGCCTGGTCCATCACGAATACGCGCTGCACATACAGCTTCAGGCCTTTCGGCGCTTCACGCTGGTACAGGTCGAACGGAGCACGGGCCGGTACGTAGAGCAGCGAGCTGTATTCCAGCTTGCCTTCGACCTTGTTGTGGCTCCAGCTCAGCGGGTTTTCGTAATCGTGGGCAATGTGCTTGTAGAACTCCTGGTATTCCTCGTCCTTGACTTCGGTACGAGGACGGGTCCACAGGGCGCTGGCGCGGTTGACCACTTCCCATTCCTGGGCTGGGGCTTCTTCGCCTTCGGCCGCCGCTTGTTCTTTCGGCAACTCGATCGGCAACGCGATGTGGTCGGAGTACTTCTTGATGATATTGCGCAGACGCCAGCCATCGGCGAACTCGTCTTCACCGGACTTCAGGTGCAGGACGATGCGGGTACCACGATCAGCCTTGTCGACAGTGGCGATTTCAAATTCACCCTCGCCCTTGGAAGACCAGTGCACGCCTTCGCTGGCGGCAAGGCCGGCACGGCGGCTGAATACTTCAACCTTGTCGGCAACGATGAAGGCCGAGTAGAAGCCCACGCCGAACTGGCCGATCAGGTGCGAATCTTTCTTCTGGTCGCCCGACAGGTTCTTCATGAAATCAGCGGTGCCGGATTTGGCGATGGTCCCCAGGTGGGTGATCGCATCGTCACGGCTCATGCCGATACCGTTGTCTTCGAGGGTGACGGTTTTCGCGTCCTTGTCGAAGCTCACACGGATTTTCAGTTCCGCGCCACCTTCCAGCAACTCAGGCTTGGACAGGGCTTCGAAACGTAATTTGTCGACAGCGTCAGAGGCGTTCGAGATCAATTCGCGAAGGAAAATTTCCTTGTTGGAATACAGCGAATGGATCATGAGGTGCAGCAGTTGCTTCACCTCGGTCTGGAAGCCCAGGGTTTCCTTTTGAGTTTCCACACTCATGGTCATCAAACTCCAATTGGATGGCAGTGGCCGCGCCCTTGAGGGTTGGCGGCGGGTTGTCATCAAAGTTGGGGGCTAAGACCAGGATTTCAAGGGCGAGCCGGTTCCTCAATCTTGAAATGCGCACGGGCGGTGGCAATCGGTTCGGCCGGGGTACTTTGCCACGCGGTAATCGCCACGTTGGCCACCCGCCGACCCTGGCGCCACACCTGGCATTTGGCGTAGGTGTCGCGAAACTGGCCGGCGCGCAGGTAATCCAGGGAGAAATCGATGATCTTGGGAACGCCAGGCGCACCGGTGAATACCAGCAAATGCAAGGCTGCGGACAGCTCCATGAAGCCCGCGATCACCCCGCCGTGGATCGCCGGCAATATCGGGTTACCAATGTTGTCCTTGTTGGCCGGCATGCGGAACAGCAATTCATCCCCCAGGCGCGTGCATTCGATACCGATCAGCCTGGCGTAGGGAATCAGGTTGAGCAGCGCTTCATAGTTGCCGCGCTCGTGGGCTTGCTGCAGACGGGTCTTGAATTGATGGGTCATGCCTGTTCTCCCTTGATTGCATTGCCCAGGCCCTGGCTGCCCTTGAGGCGCTTGCCCATGCGCATGAACGTACCCACCACGTGGGCAATCGGTTGCTGCGGATCGTCCTGGTAGGCGAAGCCGCGGGTGAAGATCACGTCGGTGGTCACCCGGTAGCACTGGGCAAAGCCGAATACCGGTTTATGGGGCTCGGCCGGGTGCATGTAGTCGATGCGCAGGTCCAGGGTCGGGCAAACCTCGAACTCCGGCAGTACGCACAAGGTAGCCATGCCACAGGCGGTGTCCATCAAGGATGTGATGGCGCCGCCGTGGATCACGCCGGTCTGCGGGTCACCGACGATATGCGGAGCATAGGGCAGCACCAGCGTCATGCCGTCCTCACTGGCGGCGTGCACCTGGATGCCCAGCACCTGGCAGTGGCGCAAGGCTGAAACAAAGCGCGTGGCACGGGATAAAAGAGGATTTTCGGTCATTCGTTAAAGACTCTTATTAGTGTGGAGCCGGCGGAGTAGACAACCTTGCTGAAAGTTCCCTAGGGAAAAGCCTTATATATCTGTGAGATTTAAGGAACTAAGCGTTGGGCATAGGCTCGAAAGGCCAGTAGATATCTTCAATAAGGAGAAACACCCCATGCGCAAGACTTTAGCTATTTCCATGATGCTGGCTGCTGCCCTCGGCCTCGCTGCCTGCGACAAAAAATCCGAAGACAAAGCCCAAGACGCCGCAGCCCACTCTGAGCAAGCTCAGAAAGACATGGCGAAAGCACAGGATAAAGTGAACGACGCTGCGAAAGAAAACGCCGATGCTGCCAAAGCTCAGGCTGAATCGAACGAAGCTGCTGCGAAAGAAGCAACACCTGCAACCGGTTCTTGAGTCTGACGACTTGAACACTGTGACGTGAAAAGTCATGTTGCAAAAGAAAGCCCGCTTAATAGCGGGCTTTACTTTGTCCGGTGTTTTTAACCCGGCCGGGCAGCTCGAAACTTCGAACTAAACCTCGGCACAAGTTAGTGGCTAAACGTTTAAGCCATCGCTTCACTGCGTTTGCCCAGCAGGCGGTCAATCACCACCGCAACCACCAGCGTCATCACCGAAGGCACCAGCCACGCCAGGCCCTGCTCGCTCAGCGGCAGGTGAGCCAGTTGCGATGGCATCCAGTCAGCCAGGCCCGCGCCCTTCAGCGCGTCAATGCAACCGAAGATGAACGACACCAGCATCACCGGGCCAACGATCCGGCCCTGCTCCTGCCAGAAGTCCTTACAGAAGCTCAGGGCCACCAGCACGATGCACGGCGGGTAGATGGCTGTCAGCACCGGGATCGAGAACGCGATCAGCTTGGTCAGGCCCAGGTTGGACACAAACAGCGAGAATACCGCCAGGATCACCACCAGGGTCTTATAGGACAGCGGCAGTACGCGGCTGAAGTACTCGGCGCAGGCGCAGGTCAGGCCCACCGCGGTTACCAGGCACGCCAGGGAAATCAGCACGGCGAGGAAGCCGCTGCCCAGGGAGCCGAAGGTGTGCTGGACGTAGGCGTGCAGCACGGCGGCGCCGTTGGCGGCACCGGCCGCCACTTCGTGGCTGCCCGAACCGAGGCGGAACAGGCTGATGTACACCAGCGCCAGGCCCACACCGGCAATCAGCCCGGCGATGATCGCGTAGCGGGTGATCAGCTTCGGCGACTCGACGCCACGGGAGCGGATCGCGTTGACGATCACAATGCCGAATACCAGCGCGCCGAGGGTATCCATGGTCAGGTAACCATTGATAAAGCCCTGGGAGAACGGTGCGGCCACGTACTCAGGGGTGGCAACACCCACATCGCCGGCCGGCAAGGCAAAGGCAGCAATGCCCAATACGGCCAGGGCGATGATCTTCAACGGTGCCAGGAAACGACCAACCGTATCCAGCAGACGGCCCGGGTACAGGGAGATGAAGAACACCAACAGGAAGTACACCGAGCTGTAGAGGAACAGCGCCAGCGGGCTTTCACCGGTCAGCGGCGCCAGGCCCACTTCAAAGGAAACGGTGGCGGTTCGCGGGGTGGCGAACAACGGGCCGACAGCCAGGTAGGCCGCCGCTGCCAGCAAGCCACCGGCGATCTTGCCGATCGGACTGCTCAACGCGTCCATGCCACCACCGACCTTGGCCAGGGCGATAACGGTGATCACCGGCAAACCGACCGCGGTGATCAGGAAGCCCAGCGCCGCCATCCAGACATGAGGCCCGGACTGCAAACCGACGATTGGCGGGAAGATGATGTTGCCGGCGCCCACGAACAGGGCAAAAGTCATAAAGCCCAACGCCAGGATGTCCTGGCTTTTCAACACTTTCATTTGAGGAAATACCACACTACTGAATCGGAATTTAGAGAGGGCTTCCCTATGGATGAGGGAAATACTGCCGGTCCGGATGGGGACCGACCGGTCTGGCGCGAGGCTTCCTTTTGGGAGGCACACGCATAAAGAGGCGGCTAGCCTAACGAATTTGCGGGTCAAACGCACTGTTGCGGGGCGAACTGTCCGATAAGCGACATTTTTATGTCGCGTTTTTATATCTAAATTTTGAAATACGATCGAATGTGGGAGCGGGCTTGCTCGCGAAAGCGGTGTATCAGCCACTCATGAGCTGACTGACACACCGCTTTCGCGAGCAAGCCCGCTCCCACATGTTGATCTCCACCAACCTTCAGAATGCACAAAGGCCACCCGAAGGTGGCCTTTGTGGGGTGAAGCGTCAGTTAAGCGCGAGGCTTACTTGACAGCCCAACCGGTCAGCTCGGACAAAGCCTTGCCGATGTCTGCCAGCGAACGCACGGTTTTAACGCCTGCGTCTTCCAGGGCAGCAAACTTCTCGTCTGCAGTACCCTTGCCGCCAGAGATGATTGCGCCCGCATGGCCCATGCGCTTGCCAGCAGGGGCAGTCACACCAGCGATGTAGGAAACAACCGGCTTGGTCACGTGTGCCTTGATGTAGGCAGCCGCTTCTTCTTCAGCCGAACCGCCGATCTCACCGATCATTACGATCGCTTCGGTCTTCGGGTCTTCCTGGAACAGCTTCAGGATGTCGATGAAGTTCGAGCCTGGGATCGGGTCACCGCCGATGCCGACGCAAGTCGACTGACCGAAACCGGCGTCAGTAGTCTGCTTGACAGCTTCGTAGGTCAGGGTGCCGGAACGGGAAACGATACCGACTTTACCTGGCAAGTGAATGTGACCTGGCATGATGCCGATCTTGCATTCGCCTGGAGTGATCACGCCTGGGCAGTTAGGGCCGATCAGGACTACGCCCAGCTCGTCGCACTTAACTTTAGCGTCCAGCATGTCCAGGGTAGGAATGCCTTCGGTGATGCAAACGATCAGCTTGATGCCGCCGAATGCTGCTTCCAGGATGGAGTCCTTGCAGAAAGGAGCTGGAACGTAGATCACGCTGGCGGTGGCGCCAGTGGCAGCTACAGCATCTTTCACGGTGTTGAACACTGGCAGGCCCAGGTGCTCGGTGCCGCCTTTACCAGGAGTAACGCCACCCACCATCTTGGTGCCGTATTCGATGGCTTGCTGGGTGTGGAAACTACCTTGGGAACCGGTAATACCCTGGCAGATAACCTTGGTGTCTTTATTGATCAGGACGCTCATTATTTGCCCTCCGCAGCTTTGACAACTTGTTGAGCAGCGTCGGTCAGGCTGGTAGCAGCGATGATGTTCAAACCGCTTTCTGCCAGTACTTTAGCGCCCAGTTCAGCGTTGTTACCTTCAAGGCGCACAACAACCGGGATTTTAACGCCGACTTCTTTCACTGCACCGATGATGCCTTCGGCAATCATGTCGCAACGAACGATGCCGCCGAAGATGTTGACCAGTACTGCAGCGACGTTGGAGTCGGACAGGATGATCTTGAACGCTTCGGTAACGCGTTCTTTGGTGGCACCGCCGCCTACGTCGAGGAAGTTGGCTGGTTTGCCGCCATGCAGGTTGACGATGTCCATGGTACCCATGGCTAGGCCAGCACCGTTGACCATGCAACCGATGTTACCTTCCAGGGCTACGTAGTTCAGTTCGAACTTGGCAGCGTGCGCTTCGCGCGGATCGTCTTGCGACGGATCGTGGAAAGTCTTCAGCTTAGGCTGACGGTACATGGCGTTGGCGTCGATGTTGATCTTGGCATCGAGGCAATGCAGATCGCCGTCAGCCTTGATCACCAGCGGGTTCACTTCCAGCAGGGCCAGATCGTGATCCTGGAACAGTTTGGCCAGACCTACGAAGATCTTGGCGAACTGGGCAACTTGCTTGCCTTCCAGACCCAACTGGAATGCCAGCTCGCGACCCTGGAATGGCTGAGCGCCAACCAGTGGATCGATAGTGGCTTTCAGAATTTTTTCTGGGGTTTCTTCAGCGATCTTCTCAATGTCCACGCCACCTTCGGTGGAGGCCATGAACACGATGCGACGGCTCGAACGGTCAACGACAGCGCCCAGGTACAGCTCTTTAGCGATATCAGTGCACGATTCAACCAGGATCTTGGTGACTGGCTGGCCATTGGCATCAGTCTGGTAAGTCACCAGACGCTTGCCCAGCCACTGCTGAGCGAAGGCTTTGGCGTCTTCTTTGCTGCGAACCAGCTTAACGCCGCCCGCTTTACCGCGACCACCAGCGTGGACCTGGGCTTTGACAACCCACTCGGTGCCGCCGATTTTGTCGCAAGCTTCTGCTGCTGCTTCCGGGGTGTCTACTGCGTAACCCTTGGATACTGGCAGGCCGTATTCAGCGAACAGCTGCTTACCCTGATACTCGTGAAGATTCATGCTTATTACCGTCTTCGTTAGGTACTGCGCATTCGGCGCTGCGCTCTTTATTGAGTGCCGCGCCACCTGTGACTGCTGCTTGCACAGTCAAACCACCAAAGGCCTGAACCCTGGGTGGTGAAACTGCGCAAGACTGCGTCCAGCGGATATTCCGCGGTGAGTCTTGCGCACAAGGCTCACGACGGGCAACCGCCGTGGTTTCTTATTATCTCGCTTAGCGCTTCTTCTTGTTGGCGATGTGGATGGCATGGCCATTCACTGCCAACGCGGCTTCGTGCAGCGCTTCGGACAGGGTCGGATGGGAGAAAACCATCATGCCGATGTCTTCGGCGCTGGTGCCGAATTCCATACCGATTGCGCCTTGCTGAACCAGTTCTGCTGCGCCTGGGCCGATCACGTGGACGCCCAATACGCGGTCAGTCTTGGCATCAGCGATGACTTTGACAAAACCACCGGTGTCGTTGGCTGCCATGGCACGGCCAGAAGCGGCAAACGGGAAGGTGCCGACGTTAACTTCAACGCCTTCAGCTTTCAACTGCTGTTCGTTCTTGCCGACCCATGCAATTTCCGGGTGGGTGTAGATAACAGACGGGATCAGGTCGTAGTTCATCTGGGTCTTGTGACCCTTGATGCGCTCGACAACCATGATGCCTTCTTCGGAAGCCTTGTGCGCCAGCATCATGCCGCGAACCACGTCGCCAATGGCGTAGACGCCCGGCACGGTGGTAGCGCAGTGATCGTCAACGTGGATGAAACCACGCTCGTCGATGTTCACGCCGCTGTCGGAAGCCAGCAGGTCAGTGGTCACCGGACGGCGACCTACGGCTACGATCAGCTTGTCGAAAGTGATGGTCTGTTCGCCATCCTTGTCGGTGTAGGTCACGACAACTTCTTCGCCGTTAACCTTGGAACCGGTAACACGAGCGCCCAGCTTGATGTCCAGACCTTGTTTGGTCAGGGTTTTCAGCGCTTCTTTGGACACTGCGGTGTCGGCAGCCAGCAGGAACGTGTCCAGGGCTTCCAGCACGGTCACTTCGGAACCCAGGCGGGACCAGACCGAACCCAGTTCCAGGCCGATCACGCCAGCGCCGATCACGCCCAGACGTTTTGGAACCGCTTGGAATTCCAGGGCGCCGGTCGAATCAACGATCACGTTCTGGTCGACCGGAGCCGGTGGAATGTCGATTGGACGCGAACCTGGAGCCAGGATCACGTTCTCGGCTTCGATGATTTCGGTCGAACCGTCAGGCTTGGTGATTTCAACTTTCTTGCCGGCCAGCAGTTTGCCGTGGCCTTGCAGGGAAGTAACGCCGTTGGCCTTGAACAGGGTAGCAACGCCGGAAGTCAGGCCTTTAACGATGTTGGCCTTGCGGCCGACCATCGCTGGCACGTCCATGGTCACGCCAGCGTGGTTGATGCCGTGGATGGCAAAACCGTCTTGCGCTTCGTGGAATTTCCAGGAGCTGTCCAGCAGCGCCTTGGAAGGAATGCAGCCAACGTTCAGGCAAGTACCGCCCAGCGCCAGTTTGCCTTCCTTGTCGGTGTATTTTTCGATGCAAGCAGTCGAGAGGCCCAGTTGTGCGGCCTTGATGGCGGCAACGTAGCCGCCAGGGCCTGCGCCAATCACTACAACGTCAAATTTCTGCGACATGAAAAAAAATCCTCTTTAGCTAAAAGCTTCAAGCCGTGAGCCGCACTCCGGCCTGCCTCGCGGCAGACCGGGTGGTACGGCGCACCGCCGCTTTATCAGATATCCAGCAGCAGACGAGCCGGGTCTTCCAGCAGGTTCTTGATGGTCACCAGGAAAGTCACGGCTTCTTTACCATCGATCAGGCGGTGATCGTACGACAGCGCCAGGTACATCATCGGGCGGATAACCACTTGGCCGTTGATCGCCATAGGACGCTGCAGAATGTTGTGCATGCCCAGGATCGCAGCTTGTGGCGGGTTGACGATCGGAGTCGACATCATCGAACCGAAAGTACCACCGTTGGTGATGGTGAAGGTACCACCGGTCATCTCGTCGATGGTCAGTTTGCCGTCACGGGCCTTCTTGCCGAAGTTGGCGATGCCGCCTTCGATTTCAGCCAGGCTCATCAGCTCGGCGTTACGCAGAACCGGTACCACCAGGCCACGGTCGCTGGAGACGGCAACGCCGACGTCAGCATAACCGTGGTAAACGATGTCGCCGCCGTCGATGGAAGCGTTGACTGCCGGGAAGCGTTTCAGCGCTTCGGTGGCCGCTTTCACGAAGAACGACATGAAGCCCAGGCGTACGCCGTTGTGGGACTTCTCGAACAGGTCCTTGTACTTCGAACGCAGGGCCATGACTTCGGTCATGTCGACTTCGTTGAACGTGGTCAGCATCGCCATGTTCGACTGTGCTTCAACCAGGCGCTTGGCCACGGTGGCACGCACGCGGGTCATCGGTACGCGCTTCTCGGTGCGGTCGCCAGCGGCGAACACAGGAGCAGCGGCAGCCGGGGCGGCAGCCTTGGCAGGCGCAGCAGCTGGAGCGTTTTTCTTGGCTTCAACGGCGGCAACCACGTCTTCCTTGGTCACACGGCCATCTTTGCCGGTGCCCTTGATGGACGCCAGGTTGATGCCGTTTTCGTCAGCCAGCTGACGCGCAGCCGGTGCAGCGATTGGATCTTCGCCACCCGCAGCCGGTGCAGCAGCTGGAGCTGCGGCAGCAGCCGGTGCAGCAGCGGCGGCAGGAGCAGGAGCAGCGGCAGCAGCACCGCCCTCTTCGATCGAGCCCAGTACCTGGTTCGACAGGACGGTAGCGCCTTCTTCGGCAACGATTGCGCCCAGCACGCCGTCAGCTTCAGCCAACACTTCGAGCACGACCTTGTCGGTTTCGATGTCGACGATCAGGTCGTCACGCTTGACGGCCTCGCCTGGTTTCTTGTGCCAGGTGGCAACGGTGCCATCGGCAACCGATTCCGGGAATGACGGGGCTTTGATTTCGATAGCCATTATCTGTGGGTCCTTAAAATTCGGTTTCAGTCAGCGCGAAGGCGTTAAACAGTGAAAGCATCTTGCAGCAGTTTTTCCTGCTGTTCGGCGTGCATCGACGCATAACCACACGCAGGTGCAGCAGAAGCATCACGACCGGCGTACTCCAGGCCCAGTGCCTGTTTGTGATTGCCGATGCTGCGACGCAGATGATGCTGGCTGCTGTACCACGCGCCCTGGTTCATCGGTTCTTCCTGACACCACACCACATTGGTGAGGTTGGTGTAAGGCGCGATGGCCTCCATCAGGTCGTCTTCCGGGAACGGGTAAAGCTGCTCGATCCGCACGATGGCGATGTCTTCGCGGCCTTCGGCACGGCGTTTTTCCAGCAAATCGTAGTAAACCTTGCCGCTGCACAGGATCAGGCGAGTGACCTTGGCCGCGTCGAGGGTATCGATTTCTGAAATAACGGTCTGGAACGAACCATCCGCCAGATCTTCCAGGGTCGAGATGGCCAATTTATGACGCAGCAGCGATTTCGGCGTCAGCACTACCAGCGGCTTGCGCAGCGGGCGGATCACCTGGCGACGCAGCAAGTGGTAGATCTGGGCCGGGGTAGTCGGCACGCACACCTGGATGTTGTGCTCGGCGCACAATTGCAGGTAACGCTCCAGACGGGCCGAGGAGTGCTCCGGACCCTGACCTTCATAACCGTGTGGCAGCAGCATGGTCAGACCGCACAGACGGCCCCACTTGTGCTCGCCGCTGGTGATGAACTGGTCGATAACCACCTGGGCACCGTTGGCGAAGTCGCCGAACTGGGCTTCCCAGATCACCAGCGCCTGAGGCGTGGTGGTCGAGTAACCGTATTCGAACGCCAGTACGGCTTCTTCGGACAGGAACGAATCGTACAGGTCGAAACGTGGCTGGCCTTCGTACAGGTTCTGCAACGGGATGTAGGTGCCCGCGTCTTTCTGGTTGTGCAACACAGCGTGACGGTGCGAGAACGTACCGCGGCCGATGTCCTGGCCAGTCATGCGGATCGGGTGACCTTCGAACGCCAGGGTCGCGTACGCCATGGTTTCAGCGTAACCCCAGTTGATCGGCAGGCCGCCGGCTTGCATCTTCTGACGGTCTTCGTAGATCTTCGCAACCTGGCGCTGTACGACGAAACCGTCTGGGATTTCCAGCAGCTTGGCCGACAGTTCCTGCAGGGTCTTCAGATCGAACGAGGTGTCGTGACGCGCAGTCCAGGCGTGGCCCAGGTACGGACGCCAGTCAACGAACAGCTCTTTGTTCGGCTCCTTGACCAGGCTTTTCACGACATGCAGGCCGTTGTCCAGCGCGTTGCGGTATTCATCGATCTTCGCCTGAACACGTGCATCGTCCACCACGCCGGCCTTGATCAGGCTATCGGCATACAGCTCACGGGTGGTGCGCTGCTTGGTGATTTGCTGGTACATCAACGGTTGGGTGCCGCTAGGCTCATCCGCTTCGTTGTGACCGCGACGACGGTAGCAGACCAGGTCGATGACCACGTCACGCTTGAACTGCATGCGGTAATCGATGGCCAACTGGGTCACGAACAACACGGCCTCCGGATCATCACCATTCACATGGAGGATCGGCGCCTGAATCATCTTGGCAACGTCGGTCGCGTACTCGGTAGAGCGTGCGTCCAGCGGGTTGCTGATGGTGAAGCCCACCTGGTTGTTGATGACGATGTGAACGGTCCCGCCGGTCTTGAAGCCGCGAGTCTGCGACATCTGGAACGTTTCCAGGACCACACCCTGACCGGCGAACGCCGCGTCACCGTGGATGGAAATCGGCAGGACCTTCTCACCGGTGGAATCGTTACGACGATCTTGGCGCGCACGTACCGACCCCTCGACCACTGGAGAAACGATCTCCAGGTGGGATGGGTTGAACGCCATGGCCAGGTGAACTTCACCGCCGGTGGTCATTACGTTGGACGAGAAGCCCTGGTGATATTTAACGTCACCGGAACCCAGCTCGACCTTCTTCTTGCCTTCGAACTCGTCGAACAGCTCGCGCGGGTTCTTGCCGAAGGTGTTGACCAGCACGTTCAAACGGCCACGGTGGGCCATGCCGATCACGATTTCCTTGGTGCCGTAGGAACCGGAACGCTGGATCAGCTCGTCGAGCATCGGGATCAGGCTTTCGCCGCCTTCCAGGCCGAAACGCTTGGTGCCCGGGTATTTGGTGCCCAGGTATTTTTCCAGGCCTTCCGCTGCAGTGACGCGCTCGAGCAAGTGGCTCTTGACGTCCGCAGACAGCACCGGGCGACCACGCACGCCTTCAAGGCGGTGCTGGAACCAGTGGCGCTGCTCGGAATCAGTGATGTGCGTAAATTCGGCACCGATGGTGCGGCAATATGTCTGCTGCAACGCTTCGTGAATTTCGCGTAGGCTCGCTTCCTCTTTGCCGATGAACAGGTCGCCGGCACGGAAGGTCGTATCAAGATCGGCATTGGTCAAGCCGTAATGATTGATCGACAGGTCTGCAGGTGCAGGACGCTGCCACAGCCCCAGCGGGTCAAGCTGGGCTGCCTGGTGGCCACGCATACGGTAGGCCTGGATCAGTCGCAGTACTTCAACTTGCTTCTTCTCGTGCTCACTGCTCACGCTTGCGGCAGAAACCGGCTGGGCGCGGCGCTGGTTCTTTGCCAGCAGCACGAACTGATCGCGAATTGTTGCGTGCGATACATCGGTGGCAGCGTTGCCGTCTGAAGACAACGTCTGAAATTTGGTGCGCCATTCTTCTGGCACAGCGTTAGGGTCGTGCAGGTAGAGCTCATAAAGCTCTTCCACATAGGCAGCGTTACCACCTGAAAGATAGCCGCTGTTCCACATGCGCTGCATCACGCTTTCTTGCATGCTTGGTCACCCTCGATTTGGGGACACCACCGGCGAAAACACCGAGTTTGCTTGCAAAAGGCCAAGTGCAGCGACCAAAACAAGCCACTTAGGATCACGCTGATAGTTCGGGTACCAACCCGAATGCCCCTGCTTGTCTCATTTCTTCAAAATAAGAGCCGCGTCTTTGTAAGTCGCTGCTCAAGTTAAAACTACGGCGCCGGTTGAAGCCTGCGCCGTAGCATCTACGGGCACAACGGTCCTGCTTTTACTACAACGTCGGTTACACGCCGCTTTGCAGCAGCATGCTACGTACGTGACCAATGGCCTTAGTCGGGTTCAGGCCTTTGGGACATACGTTGACGCAGTTCATGATCCCGCGGCAGCGGAATACGCTGAACGGGTCATCCAGCGAAGCCAGACGCTCGGCAGTCTTGGTGTCACGGCTGTCTGCCAGGAAGCGGTACGCTTGCAGCAGGGCAGCTGGGCCCAGGAACTTGTCGGGGTTCCACCAGAAGGACGGGCAGGAAGTCGAGCAGCAAGCGCACAGGATGCACTCGTACAGACCGTCCAGCTTCTCGCGCTCTTCCGGAGTCTGCAGACGCTCGATGGCCGGAGCCGGCGTGTCGTTCTGCAGGAATGGCTTAACCTTCTCGTATTGCTTGTAGAAGATGCTCATATCGACGACCAGGTCACGGATAACCGGCAAACCTGGCAGCGGACGAACAACCAACTTGTTGCCTTTCACCACGGAAGACAGCGGCGTGATGCACGCCAGGCCGTTCTTGCCGTTGATGTTCATGCCGTCGGAGCCGCAGACACCTTCACGGCAAGAGCGACGATAGGAGAAACCCTCGTCCTGCTCTTTAACCAGGGCCAGCACGTCCAGCACCATCAGGTCCTTACCACCGGTATCGACCTGGAATTCCTGCATGAACGGCGCAGCGTCCTGATCAGGGTTGTAGCGATAAACACTGACTTTCAACATGGCAGCCACCCTTAGTAAGTCCGAATCTTCGGTTCAAACGTCGGAACCGTCTTCGGCGAGAAGTTCACGGCACGCTTGGTTACGCGCTTGTCACCCGGGAAGTACAGGGTGTGGCACAACCAGTTTTCGTCGTCGCGGTCTTCATAGTCTTCACGAGCGTGAGCACCACGGGATTCTTTACGAACCTCGGCGGCGATCGCAGTCGCTTCAGCCACTTCCAGCAGGTTTTGCAGCTCAAGGGCTTCGATTCGAGCGGTGTTGAACGCCTGGCTCTTGTCGTTGATCTTGACGTTGGCGATGCGCGTACGCAGGTCAGCCAGCTGGGCGATACCTTTCTGCATGTATTCGCCGGTACGGAACACACCGAAGTAGTTCTGCATGCAGCTTTGCAGCTCTTTGCGCAGGGAGGCGACGTCTTCGCCATCGGTACGCGAGTTCAGGCCATCCAGACGTGCCAGGGCAGCGTCGATGTCGGACTGGCGTGGACGAGCGTAATCAACGCCTTCCTTCAGGGTCTGTTCCAGGAACAGGCCGGCAGCACGACCGAATACCACCAGGTCGAGCAGCGAGTTGCCGCCCAGACGGTTGGCACCGTGAACCGATACGCACGCCACTTCACCTACCGCGAACAGACCAGGGATGATCTGGTCAACGCCGTCGGCGTCCTGGGTGATCGCCTGGCCATGAATGTTGGTGGCAACGCCGCCCATCATATAGTGGCAAGTTGGAACAACCGGGATCGGCGCAACAGCCGGGTCAACGTGGGCAAAGGTCTTGGACAGCTCCATGATGCCTGGCAGACGGCTGTGCAGCACTTCTTCACCGAGGTGATCGAGCTTCAGCATCACGTGGTCGCCATCGGGACCACAGCCGTTACCGGCGATGATCTCTTTAACCATGGAACGGGCTACAACGTCACGACCGGCAAGGTCTTTGGCGTTCGGAGCATAACGCTCCATGAAGCGCTCGCCGTTCTTGTTGATCAGGTAACCACCTTCACCACGGCAACCTTCTGTAACCAGTACACCGGCGCCGGCGATGCCGGTCGGGTGGAACTGCCACATTTCGATGTCTTGTACCGGAACGCCTGCACGCAGGGCCATGCCGATACCGTCACCGGTGTTGATCAGGGCGTTGGTAGTCGAAGAGTAGATACGGCCTGCACCGCCGGTCGCCAATACGGTGGCGTTAGCCCGCACGTAAGAGGTTTCGCCGGTTTCGATGCAGATAACGATCATGCCTACAAAGGCACCGTCTTCGTTCTTCACCAGGTCGACGCCGTAGTATTCGTTGAGGAATACGGTGCCGGCCTTCAGGTTGGCCTGGTACAGGGTGTGCAACAGCGCGTGACCGGTACGGTCGGCTGCGGCACAGGTACGAGCGGCCTGGCCACCCTTACCGAAGTCTTTCGACTGACCGCCGAACGGACGCTGGTAGATGCGACCCTGTTCGGTACGGGAGAACGGCAGACCCATGTGCTCCAGCTCGAAGACCGCTTCCGGGCCTACGGAGCACATGTATTCGATAGCGTCCTGGTCACCGATATAGTCGGAACCCTTGACGGTATCGTACATGTGCCAGCGCCAGTCATCGTTTGGATCGGCGGACGCGATGGCGCAGGTGATGCCACCCTGGGCCGAAACGGTGTGGGAACGGGTCGGGAACACCTTGGTGATCACGGCAGTCTTGTGACCGCCCTGGGCCAGTTGCAGCGCAGCGCGCATGCCGGCACCGCCGCCGCCAATGATGATGGCGTCGAATGAAAGCGTATTAACTGTGTTAGCCATGAATCAGATACCCCAAAGAATCTGCACACCCCAGACGAAGTAAGCGAACATCGCGACGCCGCATACTGCCTGGAAGAGAAACCGTACTGCTGTCGCGGACTTGCCCAGCGCCATCGGCGTCAGGTAGTCGGTCGCGATGGTCCACATGCCAACCCAGGCGTGAGCGCCCAGGGCTACAAGGGCCAGCAGACTGAAGATGCGCATCCCGTTGTGAGCGAACAGGCCGTGCCATTGGGCGTAGCCAATGGCAGGGTTCGCCGCGAGGTACCCGATCAGGAAGATGAAATAAGCCGCGAGAACAACCGCAGACACACGTTGCGCCATCCAGTCATAGAGGCCCGAACGCGACAGGTTCGTAACGCTGGTTACCATATCCAAACTCCCGCCAGAACGATCAGCACCACGGAAATGGCGATGACGATTTTCGAGCCCAGCTTGCCGCCTTCCAGCGTCTCACCGATACCCATGTCCATGATCAAGTGGCGAATACCGGCCACAAGGTGATAAAGCAGAGCGGACAGGAGGCCCCAGGCGACGAATTTGGCCAGCGGACTGGTCAAGCATGCCTTCACCTCGGCGTACCCTTCTTCCGAACCCAGGGATTTGCTCAATGCATAAAGCATGATGCCCAGGCCAAGAAACAGGATGATGCCGGATACACGGTGCAGGAACGACGTTACGCCGGTGATGGGGAGTTTGATGGTCCTTAGGTCTAGGTTTACAGGTCGTTGGCTATTCACGGCTTTTTTTCACACTGAAGAGCCCCTAACAATCAGGGCAAAGTTGTTGGGGAGTGCACTGGTCAGGTAACCACCACCCAGGGAGTGCGACCCCCATCAAAACGGGCCCAAAAGCCCCTGGCGGTCGGAGGCCGAGTATAGACAGTTAGGCAACTAATGACAACGCGCACTCCTCACCCTAATAGCGCATTGCGCTGGCGGCATAAAAGGCGTAAACGGCAGGTAATTTCGAGGAAAAAGTACGGTTAAAGCCTTCTGGAGCAAGACTTTAGGCAAATTGACATCTGAATTTATCTCACTATAGTGGTGCGGGCCCTGCGTGGGGGGTCTGTCTGATGATTTGAAGCATAAATAGGAGGCCACATGGCTGACAAAAAAGCGCAGTTGATCATCGAGGGCGCAGCCCCCGTCGAGCTGCCCATTTTAACCGGCACCGTTGGTCCCGATGTTATCGACGTACGGGGCCTGACGGCCACGGGCCGTTTTACATTCGACCCAGGCTTCATGTCGACCGCCTCATGCGAGTCGAAGATCACCTATATCGACGGTGATAACGGTATCCTGCTGCACCGCGGCTACCCGATCGAACAGCTTGCTGAACAGTCGGACTACCTGGAAACCTGCTACTTGCTGCTTAATGGCGAATTGCCAACAGCTGAGCAAAAGGCCCAGTTTGTCAGCACCGTGAAGAACCACACCATGGTTCACGAGCAGTTGAAGACCTTCTTCAACGGCTTCCGTCGCGACGCCCACCCGATGGCCGTCATGTGCGGCGTAGTCGGCGCCCTGTCGGCCTTCTATCACGACTCCCTGGACATCAATAACCCGCAGCATCGCGAAATCTCCGCGATCCGCCTGGTTGCCAAGATGCCGACCCTGGCCGCAATGGTTTACAAGTACTCCATGGGCCAACCCATGATGTACCCGCGCAACGACCTGACGTACGCGGAAAACTTCCTGCACATGATGTTCAACACCCCGTGCGAGATCAAACCGATCAGCCCGGTGCTGGCCGCCGCGATGGACAAGATCTTCATCCTCCACGCCGACCACGAACAGAACGCCTCGACGTCTACCGTGCGCCTGGCGGGCTCCTCGGGCGCCAACCCGTTCGCTTGTATCGCCGCCGGTATCGCCGCACTGTGGGGCCCTGCCCACGGCGGCGCGAACGAAGCCGTATTGACCATGCTCGATGAAATCGGCGATGTCTCGAACATCGACAAGTTCATCGCCAAGGCCAAGGACAAGAACGATCCGTTCAAGTTGATGGGCTTCGGTCACCGGGTCTACAAGAACCGCGACCCGCGCGCCACCGTAATGAAGAAGACCTGCGACGAAGTGTTGAAGGAACTGGGCATCAAGAACGATCCGCAACTCGAACTGGCCATGCGCCTGGAAGAGATCGCCCTGACCGACCCGTACTTCATCGAGCGCTCGCTGTACCCGAACGTCGACTTCTACTCGGGGATCATCCTCAAGGCGATCGGCATTCCAACCAGCATGTTCACCGTGATCTTCGCCCTGGCGCGGACCGTGGGCTGGATCTCCCACTGGAAAGAAATGCTCTCCAGCCCGTACAAGATTGGCCGTCCGCGCCAGCTGTACACCGGCTACGAGTCGCGTGACATCACCAAGCTGGAAGACCGCAAGTAAGCTGATCGCTACTTGGCTACACCGAAAACGGCCTCCCTTGATAGAGAGGCCGTTTTTATTTGTGCCGGATTTGAGAAACAGTTTTGTCGTATCTGTTACCAATAAAGGCAAAAAAAAGCCCCGATCTCACGACCGGGGCATTTTTTTGTAACTGTTACAGGCTTAGTGGCTAACCGCCCCACTCGCCCCCAGGCCAGTCTGCGAACGCACAAACTGCGGGAAGTACAGCGCACGTTCCTTCTCTGCCGCCGCCGACTTGTCGGTGATGGAGAAGAACCAGATGCCGATGAACGCAATGATCATCGAGAACAGCGCCGGGTACTCGTAAGGGAAGATCGCCTTCTCATGGTGCAGGATCGAGACCCAGATGGTTGGACCGAGGATCATCAGGCCAACGGCACTGATCAAGCCCAGCCAGCCACCAATCATCGCACCGCGGGTAGTGAGGTTTTTCCAGTACATGGAAAGCAGCAGCACCGGGAAGTTACAGCTGGCCGCAATGGAGAACGCCAGGCCCACCATGAACGCGATGTTCTGGCTTTCAAACAGGATGCCCAAGCCAATCGCCAGCACTGCCAGGGCGATGGTGGTGATCTTCGATACGCGAATCTCATCCTTCTCGTTGGCCTTGCCTTTCTTGATCACGCTGGCGTACAGGTCATGGGACACCGCCGAAGCACCCGCCAGGGTCAAACCGGCAACCACTGCCAGGATGGTGGCAAACGCCACGGCCGAGATGAAGCCCAGGAAGATACTGCCGCCCACCGCGTTGGCCAGGTGCACCGCCGCCATGTTGTTACCGCCGAGCAAGGCACCTGCAGCATCCTTGAACGCCGGGTTGGTGCTGACCAGCAGGATCGCGCCGAAGCCGATGATGAAGGTCAGGATATAGAAGTAGCCGATGAAGCCAGTGGCATACAGCACGCTCTTGCGCGCTTCCTTTGCGTCACTCACAGTGAAGAAGCGCATCAGGATGTGCGGCAGGCCGGCGGTACCGAACATCAGTGCCAGGCCGAGGGAGAACGCCGAAATCGGGTCTTTCACCAGGCCGCCCGGGCTCATGATCGCTTCACCTTTAGGGTGAACCTTGATCGCCTCGGCAAACAACATGTTGAAGTCGAAGTTGACGTGTTTCATCACCATCAGCGCCATGAACGAGGCACCGGACAGCAACAGCACTGCCTTGATGATCTGCACCCAGGTGGTCGCCAGCATGCCGCCGAACAACACATAGAGGCACATCAGGATGCCTACCAGGATCACCGCGACGTGATAATCCAGGCCGAACAGCAGCTGGATCAGCTTGCCCGCGCCAACCATCTGCGCGATCAGGTAGAACGCCACCACCACCAAAGAGCCACAGGCCGACAGGCTGCGGATCTGGGTTTGCCCCAGGCGATAGGACGCCACGTCGGCAAAGGTGTATTTGCCCAGGTTACGCAGGCGCTCGGCGATCAGGAACAGAATGATCGGCCAGCCCACCAGGAAGCCGATGGAGTAGATCAGGCCATCGTAGCCGGAGGTGAACACCAGCGCGGAAATCCCCAGGAAGGAGGCTGCCGACATGTAGTCACCGGCAATCGCCAGACCGTTCTGGAACCCGGTGATCTTGCCGCCGGCCGCATAGTAGTCGGCCGCCGACTTGTTGCGCTTGGACGCCCAGTAGGTGATGCACAAGGTCGCGCCGACGAAGGCCACGAACATCAGGATCGCTGCGATATTCAGCGGTTGTTTATGCACTTCGCCGGTCAGTGCATCGGCCGCCCAAACGGCAGGTGCAAAGGCCGAAGCGCCGAGTACAGCCAATAGACGACGGATCATTGCGCAGCCTCCTTGAGAATCGCGTTGTTCAAGTCGTCGAATTCGCCGTTGGCGCGTCGTACATAGATGCCGGTGAGGACGAAGGCCGACACAATCAGCCCGACCCCGATCGGGATCCCCCACGTGATGGACGAACCGGGGCTGATCTTGGCCCCCAGTATTTGCGGCCCATAGGCAATCAGAAGAATGAAAGCGGAGTAAAGCCCAAGCATGATTGCCGAGAGAATCCAGGCGAATCTTTCCCTTTTACTAACCAGCTCCTTGAAACGCGGGCTGTTTTGAATCGAGAGGTAAATGCTGTCGTTCATTGTTTTTATCCTCGCAGCACAGCTTTTTATTATTGGAACATATCCACTGTATGCGGCTGAGGAACAGGTTCCAGACGACCTTAGTAGTAGAAGGAGTGTAGCGAGGGTTTACGGGTGTGCAGAAACAATTGTAGGAGCGAGCTTGCTCGCGAAAAACGTCAACGGTAACGCGTTCATTCTGGATGATCGCGGTGCCCTTGCGTTCTTCGCGAGCAAGCTCGCTCCTACAGTTTTAACGCCTTATTTAGCGGTCCACTCGGCGACACGTTCAGGGTGCTTGGCCACCCAGTCCTTGGCCGCCGCTTCAGGCTTGGCGCCCTCTTGGATCGCCAGCATGACTTCGCCGATTTCATCCTTGGAGGCCCACTGGAATTTCTTCAGGAACGCCACGACCTCCGGGGCTTTCTTTTCCAGGCCTTTGCTGCCGATGCTGTTGACGGTCTCAGCAGCACCATAAATTCCTTTTGGGTCGTCCAGGAAACGCAGTTTCCACTTGGCGAACATCCAGTGTGGCACCCAGCCGGTGACCGCAATGGATTCCTGTTTGTCTTCGGCACGGGTCAACTCGGCGATCATCGCCGCGCCCGAGCTGGCTTGCAGCTTGTAGTCCAGGCCATAGGCCTTGATTGCTTCGTCGGTCTTGAGCATCACACCTGAACCGGCGTCGATACCCACGATCTTGTTCTTGAAGGTGGTGTCGGTCTTGAGGTCTTCGATGGATTTGGCTTTCACGTACTCAGGCACGATCAGGCCGATCTTGGCGTCCTTGAAGTTGGGGCCGTAGTCGACCACCTTGTCCTTGTTCTTGGCCCAGTATTCACCGTGGGTCACCGGCAACCAGGCGGAGAGCATGGCGTCGAGTTTGCCGGTGGCCACGCCTTGCCACATGATCCCGGTGGCGACCGCTTGCAGTTTCACGTCATAACCGAGCTTTTGCTTGATCACTTCTGCCGCCACGTGGGTGGTGGCGACACTGTCCGACCAGCCATCCACATAGCCGATGCTCAGGGTTTTGCTGTCGGCGCTGGCCAGTGTGGAGCTCATCGCAACTACCAGAGTGGCAGCTGCGCCCAAGAGTCGTCGCATCTTCATAGTGCTTCCCCGAAAGTGCTGCGCCCGGCGGATGCCGAGCGACGTCAACCTGTTGTTATGTGGTGCACCGCGCCCCCTTCACGCGCATCGATCACGTGGGTGCCTCATCAGTGGAGGGCTGACACTTCGATCATCAACCTGCTGCCACAAGCGACCTGCTCTGACTGCGACCTCAGGTAAGCAAGAAACGACATCACATCGCCAGCAGGATGATTTGTAGGACATTCACCGACGATCCCGCCCGAACTTTGCATGTCAAAATTATGCGGCCCCACTGGGACGGCTCAAATCCGGGTAAGATGCGCGCCTTTGCCCCCAGACGGCCTGATCATGCCCGCGACTGCACGTTTCCCGCTCCTGCCCTATTTATTTGCCCTGATCCTCGGTGTGCTGGCCCTCGGCGGCTATTGGTACGGCCTTGGCCAACCGGTGGTGCTGCCGGACGTGGCCAGCGCCAGCCACAAGCTGCAATGTGCGTCCTACACGCCCTTCGACAAAGACCAGTCGCCATTCGACCAGCCGTTCAAACTGCGCCCCGAGCGCATGGATGCCGACCTGGCGTTGCTGTCCACCCGTTTCGAATGCATTCGCACCTACTCCCAGACCGGCCTTGAAGACTTGCCGGCACTGGCGCGCAAACACGGCCTGAAGCTGATGAGCGGCGCATGGGTCAGCAGTGATCCGGTGGCCACCGCCAAGGAAGTCGAGGCACTGATCGCTTCGGCCAATGCCAACCCCGACGTCGTCACCTCGGTGATCGTCGGCAACGAAACCCTGCTGCGCAAGGAAGTCACCGCCGGGCAGTTGGTCAAGTTGATCCATCACGTCAAGGACCATATCAAGCAACCGGTCACCTATGCCGATGTGTGGGAGTTCTGGCTGCAACACCCGGAAATCGCCCCGGCCGTGGACTTCCTGACCATCCACCTGCTGCCGTACTGGGAAGATGACCCCTCGGGCATCGACCAGGCGCTCAAACACGTGGGCGATGTGCGCCAGACCTTCGGCAACAAGTTCGCCCCCAAGGACGTGATGATCGGCGAGACCGGCTGGCCGAGCGAAGGCCGCCAGCGGGAAACGGCGGTGCCGAGCCGGGTCAACGAAGCGAAATTCATGCGCGGGTTCGTGGCCATGGCCGAAGCCAATGGCTGGCACTACAACCTGATCGAAGCCTTTGACCAGCCGTGGAAACGTGCCAGTGAAGGGGCGGTGGGGGGTTACTGGGGCCTGTTTGATGCGGACCGCCAGGACAAGGGCGTGCTCGCCGGCCCGGTGACCAATGTGCCGTACTGGCCGCTGTGGCTGGGGGTTGGCGGGATCATCCTGCTGGGCACGCTGCTGCTGGGTGGCCGCGTGCGCACGACCCGGGCTGCGTTGTTGTTGCCATTGCTGGGCGCCGTGGCGGCCTGCTCGATCGGCACCTGGGCCGAGTTGAACCGGGTCACCGCGCGCTTCACGGATGAGTGGGTGTGGGCTGGATTGCTGGTGGCCTTGAACCTTGCGGTACTGGCTCACGCCGCCCTGGCGTTGAGTACGCGAGAAGGTTGGCGCGAACGCGCCTTCAACTGGCTGGAGCAGCGCGCTGGCTGGCTGGTGGCAATCGCCGGGTTTGCCGGTGCGGTCATGATGCTGGCGCTGGTATTTGACCCGCGTTACCGCAGCTTCCCGAGTGCCGCGCTGGTGCTGCCGGCGCTGGTGTACCTGGTGCGTCCGGTGAGCGGGCTGCGGCGGGAGATTGCATTGCTGGCGTTCATCATCGGTGCCGGTATTGCGCCGCAGTTGTTCCGTGAAGGGTTGATGAACCAGCAGGCGTGGGGTTGGGCGGTGGTGAGCCTGCTCATGGTCGTAGCCTTGTGGCGTTGCTTACGGGTGCGCAAGGCTTAAGACCGCTTTCGCGAGCAAGCCCGCTCCCACACTCGACCGCATTCCAAGGGATGTACTCGGTCAAATGTGGGAGCGGGCTTGCTCGCGAAGAGGCCCTGTCAGGCAACGCGAGGCTTACGGACCAACCGCAACCCCGCAATCACCACCGCAAACACCGCAAACGTCGTGTTGTACAACGCCAACGCCGGAAATCCGAACACCAGCGCCAACACCGCCAAACCCCACCCGGCCCGGCCCGGCACGAAAAACGCCAGCACCGCCGTGACCAGCGCCGCCCAGCCCAGCACCTTGAAGTGAATCATCAACCCCAGGTTGGAACGCACCTGGCATTCCCAGCGGCTGGCTTCGTCAGCGCAAATGCCCACCCAACGGCCATCCTCCATGAATCCGTAACGCGCGCCATAACTGGCGGCCAGCCAAAGCGGCAGGGCAATAAGCAACAGGATCAGCGGAAAACGGCGGGACATGGGGCACTCCGATAGGCGAAAACGGCGCCCAGCTTAATCCCCCGGTGGCCGTTGGCAAGTTTTGCAAACAGATAAGTGTTCATTAAGGCGTGCCAAAGTGTATCGTCTCGCTACTATTACCCCGATTCCGACGTTTTTTCCGACTTTTAGTGCCGAAGGCTGGCACTTCGGCAGCAACGCGGTGGTCATAGCCTGCGAACTCCACTTCAGCACGTTTTCCTCTTAGGGATTTAGTCATGCTCCGTTCCTTGCGCTGTGCGGCCCTGTTGGGCAGCCTTTTTCTGAGTGCGTCAGCACTGGCGGTCGATATCGACCAGGCCAGCTATGGCTACCCTTTGACCAACCCGTTTGAAGCGACCATCGCCACCACCCCGCCGAACCTGCGGCCGGAACTGCCATCGGACGATCAAATCAATCAGTCCGACTACACCCTGACGATGCGTCCCGAGCGCGAGTTCAGCCTGCCTGACAACTTCTGGGCGGTGAAGAAACTCACCTACCGCATCGCCAAGCAGGACCGTGCCGCACCGCTGATCTTCCTGATCGCCGGCACCGGCGCACGCTTTGACAGCACCATCAACGAATACCTGAAAAAGCTCTACTACAAGGCCGGCTACCACGTCGTCCAGCTGTCGTCCCCCACCAGCTTCGACTTCATCGCCGCCGCCTCGCGCTTCGCCACTCCCGGCATCAGCCAGGAAGACGCCGAAGACATGTACCGCGTGATGCAGGCCGTACGCGCGCAAAACCCGACGCTGCCCGTGACCGACTTCTACCTCACCGGCTACAGCCTCGGCGCCCTCGACGCAGCCTTTGTCAGCAAGCTGGATGAAACCCGTCGCAGCTTCAACTTCAAGAAAGTCCTGCTGCTGAACCCGCCGGTCAACCTCTATACCTCGATCACCAACCTCGACAAGCTGGTGCAGACCGAGGTGAAGGGCATCAACAACAGCACCACCTTCTATGAGCTGGTGTTGAACAAACTGACCCGCTACTTCCAGCAAAAGGGCTACATCGACCTCAACGATGCCCTGCTCTACGACTTCCAGAACTCCAAGGAACACCTGACCAACGAACAGATGGCGATGCTGATCGGCACCTCGTTCCGCTTCTCGGCGGCCGACATTGCCTTCACCTCGGACCTGATCAACCGTCGCGGCCTGATCATCCCGCCCAAGTACCCGATCAGCGAAGGCACCAGCCTCACGCCGTTCCTCAAGCGTGCGCTGCAGTGCGACTTCGACTGCTACCTCACCGAACAGGTGATCCCGATGTGGCGCGCCCGTTCCGACGGCGGCAGCCTGCTGCAACTGGTTGACCAGGTCAGCCTGTATGCCCTCAAGGACTACCTGCACGACAGCCCGAAAATTGCCGTCATGCACAACGCCGACGACGTGATCCTGGGCCCGGGCGACCTTGGCTTCCTGCGTAAAACCTTCGGCGATCGCTTGACCGTCTACCCCCTGGGCGGCCATTGCGGCAACCTCAACTACCGCGTCAACGCCGACGCCATGCTGGAGTTCTTCCGTGGCTAAATATCTTCTGCTGCTCGCCGCCCTGATGTGCGCGGGCGTGGCCAATGCCGACAACAGCAAGGCCCACACGCCAACCGTAGTGGACTCCGACGGCTTCAAGGAGCCCCTGAGCCACCTCAAGTTCAACCCTGGCCTGGACCAGCGTGAGTTCGAGCGCTCGTCGGTCAACGCGCTGAATGTCTACGACCCGCTGGAGTCGTGGAACCGCCGGGTCTACCACTTCAACTACCGCTTCGACCAGTGGGTGTTCCTGCCGGTGGTGGACGGTTACCGCTATGTCACCCCGAGCTTCCTGCGTACCGGCGTCAGCAACTTCTTCAACAACCTCGGGGATGTACCCAACCTGCTGAACAGCCTGCTGCAGCTCAAGGGCCATCGTTCCCTGGAAACCACCGGCCGCCTGCTGCTCAACACCACCATCGGCATCGCCGGCCTGTGGGACCCGGCCACCGCCATGGGCCTGCCGCGCCAGAGCGAAGACTTCGGCCAGACCCTGGGCTTCTACGGTGTACCGGGCGGCGCCTACCTGGTGCTGCCGCTGTTTGGTCCGTCGAACCTGCGGGATACCACCGGCCTGCTGGTGGACTACGGCGCCGAGACCGAGATCAACTTCCTGAACGTGTCCAAGGTCAGCGAAAACCACCCGGAAATCTGGGCCCTGCGCGCCGTCGACAAGCGCTACCAGACCAGCTTCCGCTACGGCCAGATGAACTCGCCGTTCGAGTATGAAAAGGTGCGCTACGTGTACACCGAGGCGCGCAAGTTGCAGATCGCCGAGTAATGCCCCGTGTAGGCGCTGGCTTGCCAGCGCCTACATCCCCCGCCGACACCACTTACGCCACGTAAACCGCAGTTGCAGCACCGCCGCCCTGGCCATTTCCCGATCCTGCTCCGCCAATCCCGAAGGCTGTTCAAGCGCTTCAAGCATCGCAACGCTGGCCGCATCCATCAGCGACTCATTCGCCACGCTCGGTCCACCCTCCTCCAACACCGACTCCAATGCCCGCAAATAGCGATCGCGCTCAATCGCCAACGCACCCCGGCTGTCCGCCAGGCAGGCGCGCAACTCCAGCAACTCATCCCCCAGGTCCAGCCCCAGCAATCCGTTATCCCAGTGGACACGGCGATCGGCAGGCAAGGTTTCGCTGTAGCGCGACAAGCGAATCAGCCGGTCCGCCATGCGCCCGCCAAACCAGCTTTCAGCCTGCTCCAGGGGACGGGAAGTCAATTGCGCCAGGTCGAACAATGAAGCCTTGAACATCCGCCGATAGTGATGCTCGCCGGGATTGAGCTGGATCAGCCGAAACACCACCACGGCAATCCCGACCCCCACCAGCGTCGCGATGGCCTTGTTGAGGAACGCGGCGAAGTCATAGGTCATCACATTGCTGGGCCCTACGTTGTTGACGAAAAAGATGCAGAACGCCGAGGCCGTGGCCGCCAGCTTGAGGCGGCTCATGCACAACGAGGCGAAAAACAGCGGCACTCCCAACGCCAGGCATAACAAGGGAAAGCCATCGAAGCCGGGCAACAGCACGAAGCACACAAAACCGGCCACCGGGATCGACAGCGCTATGCCCTTGAGGAAGTTAAGGCTGGAAGCCGACGGGTTTTCCCGCGCTGCAAACAGGCTCAACACCACGCCACAAATCGATACCGCGCCCAAACCCGAAGGCCATGCCGTAAAGATCCAGAACGCCGCGACCGCCAGAAACGCCAACGCACTGCGCAGCCCACCAAGCACCCCCTGCTCGATATCCCGGTGCCAGGACATCGCCCCCGGTGCGCCGGGCGGCACCCTGCCCTGCTCGACCGCCGACAGCGTCAATGCACCCAGCTCAATCAAGCGCAACACCTGCGCCAGTTGCACCAGGCAAAAGTGCGCCTCCTGGCCAAGCTGCGGATCCTGCAACGCCAGGCCAAGCCGTTGTGACAACCCGGGCAGCTCATCAAGGCGCTCCTGCTGCAACGCCAAAGCCACCGCTTCAATCAGTGGCCCGACCGCCGCCGTTTCATCGAGCATCATCCGCTGGCGCGCCACGCCCCGCGCCGCCCGCAGCAGGCTAAGCAGATCACGGCTGAGCACCCGCAAGGCCTGGGAGCGGCGCCGGCCCTTGGGCCCTTCAAACCAGGCATGGTCGCGCTGGCTGTCCACCGCCACCAGGCGGCTCAATGCTTCGAGCAAGCCTTTACGCTGGTCGGTACCCAACAGCTCCGAAGCGGCAGCCCGCACCCCGGCCTGCCAGGCGGCGCGCGCCTGAACCGCCAGCACCTGCTCGACCCGGCGCGGCCATAGAATCGTACTGGCGATGGAGGCACAAAGAATCCCCAGGCTGATCTCCTGGCAGCGTGCCACCGCCTCATCGAACACTCCCAGCGGTGCCGCCGTAGCGGGTAGCGCAATAATCGCCGTGGTGTAACCCGCCAGCACAAACCCATAGGACGCATGATTGCGCAGCAAGGATGCCCCCGTGGTGCAGAACGCCAGCCACAGCGCCATGCACAGCAGGAACAACAACGGCGCCTGGCCAAATACACCGATCATCGCGATGGAAACCATGGCCCCGACAAACGTACCCACCAGCCGATAGGCGCCTTTGGCCAGGACCATGCCGCTGGTGGACTGGCCCACGATAAATACGGTGGTCAGGGCCCATTGCGGTTGCTGCAAGTCAAAACAGAAGGCCAGGTACAACGCGACCCCGCCGGCGATCATGTTGCGCAAGGCAAACAGCAGATCGCTACGGGACGGGGTCAACGTCGCCTGCCAGAAATCAGGGAGCTGGAAGGTGGAGGATTTCATTAAACCTACATATAGATAGCAAGCTAATGATTAGCATCGTATCTATATTTGTGGCGAATGCCAATCTCAGGCTATTTGACCAGGCGCTTTTCCTTGGATGGCCTGTAGCCAAAGTAGGCGCTGTAGCACTTGCTGAAATGGCTCGGCGAGACAAACCCGCAGGCCACCAGCACGTCCACCTGGGACAGCTCGGTGTGTTGCAGCAGCCGACGGGCCTCGGTGATGCGCAGTTCCAGGTAATAACGCTGGGGCGTGGTGCCAAGCTGCTCCTTGAACAAACGCTCCAACTGGCGTCGGGAACGGCCCGCATAAACGGCCAGTTGCTCAAGCTCCAGAGGCTCTTCGAGGTTGGCGTCCATCAGGTTGACCACCTCGCGCAGGGGTGCGCTCAAGCACACGTTTTCCGTGGGTTTCACCCGCCGGTAGCGCGACTCCTCAAACGCCAGGATGTCCTCGATTCCCTCCACCAGCGCTTTGCCGTACAGCCCCTTGATCCAGTCCAGCGCCATATGAAATGCACCGGAAGGGCTCGACGCCGTCAGCCGGTCGCGATCAATCACATAGGGTTCGCTGCTGACCTGCGTCGCCTTGCAGAAATCAGCGAGGGCCGGGCGATGTTCCGGGTGCACGGCGCAGCGGTAGCCGCCCAGCAACCCCGCACGCCCCAGGAACCACGCACCATTCCACAAACCGGCCAGGCTCACACCCTGCTCCGAGGCGCTTTTCAGCAGGTGGATAAACTCCTCCGCAGCCTTCAGTTCAGTGCGATAGCCACCGCATATCACCAACAGGTCCAACTCTTTAAGCACCGAAGACTCAAGCCGCGCATCGGGCCGGATCACCAGCCCCAGGTCACTGATCACCTCGCCTTCCCGCAAGCCGAAGGTCGAGGTAGAAAAAGAAGCGGGCCGCAGCAGGTTGGCGGTGATCAGCGTATCCAGCGCCTGGGTAAACGCCGGCAGCGAGAAATGTTCGAGCAACACAAATCCCGCACGCACCGTCTGACGGGCCTCGCCGGGATTTTCATTCAGGTAGCGGAGGTTTTTGCCTTTCATGCCTCCGCTGAATTGCCGTCGCTCGATCAAATGCCTATGCCCTCACACGCTTCCAGAGGTTACCCACCACGCTGACCACCGCCAACACCACGGCCCCGGCAATGATCCCCGCCACGGCATTGAGCAACGTCGGCATCAACCACGCCAGGCCGCCAGTACTCTGGCTCACGGTCTCGATCCAGTGATGCACCACCGGCACACCGTGGGTCAGGATCCCACCGCCGACCATGAACATCGCCGCCGTACCGATCACCGACAGGCTTTTCATCATGTACGGCGCCGCCCGCAGGATCGCCCCGCCGATGCTGCGCGCCGCCTGGCCGGGCTTCTGGGTGAGCCACAGGCCCAGGTCATCGAGTTTGACGATACCGGCCACCAAGCCGTAGACGCCGATGGTCATGACGATGGCGATACCCGACAACACGATCACTTGCTGCATCAGCGGTGCATCGGCCACGGTACCGAGGGTGATGGCGATGATTTCGGCGGAGAGGATGAAGTCGGTACGGATCGCGCCCTTGATCTTGTCCTTCTCGAAGGCCACCAGGTCCGTGGCCGGATCCGCCACGGCTTCCACCAGGTGCGCCTGCTCTTCGGTGCGTTTGTGGAAGAAGCTATGGGCGAGTTTTTCGAAACCTTCAAAACACAGGTAAGCGCCGCCCAGCATCAACAACGGCGTGACCGCCCACGGCGCAAACGCGCTGATCAGCAACGCAGCCGGCACCAAAATCAGCTTGTTGACGAACGAGCCCTTGGCCACCGCCCACACCACCGGGATTTCCCGCTCGGCGCGCACCCCGGAGACTTGCTGGGCATTCAACGCCAGGTCATCCCCCAACACGCCGGCGGTTTTCTTCGCGGCCATCTTGGTCATCAACGCCACATCATCGAGCACCGCGGCGATGTCGTCGATCAATACCAGCAAACTGCTTCCTGCCATGGCTCAGGCTTCCGTGATTCAAAGTGCGCCGAGAATAACGCGGCGCACACCGGGTTAGCGAGCCGTTCAGCGCGCAGGCGTTTGCCAGCCCCCGCCAAGGCTCTGGATCAGCGCCACACTGCCCTGGCTGAGCTGGCCCTGGGTGTCGCGAAGATTCTGCTCGGCTTGCAGCAACACCAGTTGCTGGGTCAGCACGGCCTCCTGGCTCACGGTGCCGGCGCGCAACTGTGCTTCCTGGCTGCCGAACAGTTGCTGATTACGCTGGTACACCTGCTGGAACGCATCGGCCTGGGTTTGCAGGTGGTTGATTGCCGACAGGTTGTCTTCAACGTTCTGCAAGGCGCTGAGCACGGTGCCCTTGTAGGTCGCGGCGATCTGGTCATAGCTGGCCTCGGCCTGCTTGACCGCCGCTTCGCGGGCGCCGCCGTCAAACAGGGTTTCCGCCAGCGCCGGGCCCAACGTCCAGATGCGATTGGGCAGGGAGAACAACCCGCCCAACGCACTGCCGCGGTAACCGGCCTCGGCAGTCAGATCCAGCGTAGGGAAGAACGCAGCTTCGGCCACGCCGATTTTCGCGTTGGCCGCCGCTGCCGAGCGCTCCGCCGCCACCACATCGGGACGCCGTTGCAGCAGGGTAGACGGCAAGGTCAACGGTGGCCGCGGGACCACGAAGCTGTAGTCATTGCGCACCGCCACGCTGAATTCACTCGGCGCCACGCCCACCAGCACGGCCAGCGCGTGTTCGTATTGCTCGCGGTCGCGCAGGGAGGTCTGCAAGTCGGCAATCGAGGTGGTCAACTGGTCCTGAGCCACCAGCAACTGGTCGTTGGTGGCGACGCCCTGGGTGAACTGCACCTGGATCATGTCCAGCAGTTGCTGGTTGATCTTCTGTTGTTGCTGCAACAGGCGCACGTCGATGTCCATCTGCCGCAGGGCGAGGTAGTTACTCGCCACGCTGGAACTGATGGACAGCCGCACCCCGGCCAGCAACGCATCCGATTGCTGGGCCGTCGCCTGGCTGGACTCTATCCCGCGCCGCACCAGGCCCCACAGGTCCGGCTCCCAACTGGCGGTCAAGGTTGCGCTGACGCTGTTCGCGACGCCGCCCGTCGTGGTGCCGGTAGTCGACGTACCGCTGCCGCTGCCCGCCGTTCCCCGCGAACCCGACAACCCTACGCCAACGGTGGGCCACAACCCTGCCCGGCTGGACGCCACCTGCGCCTGGGCCAGACGATAAGCCGCCTCCGCCGCGATGATCGACTGGTTGGCCTTGGCCGAGCGCGCCACCAAATCGTTCAGTACCGGATCCTGATAAGCCAGCCACCACTGACTGTCCATCGCCCCTTGGGGGTTAGCCGCCGCGCGCTGCCACTGCGCGCCTTCCTTGAACGACAGCGGCAGCTCCATGGCGGGCTTCTGGTAATCGGGCCCGACCATGCAGCCGCCGAGCAGCAGGCTGATGCAAAGCACGCTGTATTTCACGTTCATAACCTTGCTTCCTTACGCCGACCCAGGCGCTGTGACGCCCGGTCGAGCCACAGGTAGATCACCGGGGTGGTGTACAGCGTCAGCACCTGGCTGAACAGCAGGCCACCAATAATCGAAATCCCCAACGGCCGGCGCAACTCAGAGCCATAACCGGTGCCGAGCACCAGCGGCAGCGCGCCAAGGATCGCCGCCAGGGTGGTCATCATGATCGGCCGGAAACGGATCAAGCACGCCCGGCGAATCGCTTCCTTGGCCGTGAGGCCGAACTCCCGCCGCTCGGTGATCGCGAAGTCGATCATCATGATCGCGTTTTTCTTCACGATACCAATCAACAGAATCACCCCCACCAGCGCAATGATCGACAGCTCGGTGCCGGTCAGCAGCAAGGCGATCAACGCACCGACGCCGGCCGAGGGCAGGGTCGACAGAATGGTCAGCGGGTGCGTCAGGTTTTCGTAGAGGATGCCCAGCACGATATACACGCACAGCAACGCAGCGACGATCAGCAGCGGCTCACTGGCCACCGACGACTGGAACACCTGGGCCGTACCGGCAAACTGGCCGACCACACTGGCGGGCATGCGCAGCTGCTTCACCGCATCGTCCACCATCGCCGTGGCCTGGCCGATGGACGTGCCGGGCGCCAGGTTGAACGAGACTGTCACCGCCGGGAACGTGCCCTGGTGACTGATGGAAATTGCGGTGCGCGCCACCGTGTTATCCGCCAGTGCCGAGAGTGGCACCAGGGTCTGCCCGGTGGTCAGGTTGGGCGCCGCCGTGGTGCCCTTGGTGGTCGTGGCCTGGGTGCCCGTCGGCACATAAATGCCCTTGAGCGCGGAAGGGTCGGTCCAGTATTCCGGCGCGATTTCCATCACCACGTGGTACTGGTTAGCCGCGCGATACAGAGTCGCGACCTGGCGCTGGCCAAAGGCGTCGTACAGCGTCTGGTCGACCGCCGAGACACTCACCCCGAGGCGCGCCGCCGTGTCCCGGTTGATTTGCACATTGGCCAGCAAGCTGTTGTCTTGCTGGTCGGTATTGAGGTCGGTGAGTTGCGGCAATTTGCGCAGCACCGCCACCACCTTGGGCACCCATTCGTCCAGCGACTCCTGGTCATCGGCGGTCAGGGTGTATTGGTATTGCGCGCCACTTTGCCGGCCACCCACGGTGATGTCCTGGGCCGACTGCAAATACAGCTTGGTGCCCGGCAAGTCGCCGAGGCTGCGGCGGATCTGGCCGATGATTTCGGTGGCGTTGTCCTTGCGCTCGCCCAGGGGCTTGAGCAATACAAACATCTGCGCGCTGTTGACCGCCCCGCCGCCCCCTCCGCCACCGCCGACAAACCCGGCGACGGTTTCGACGTTCGGGTTTTTCATCACCTTGCGGTTGATCTCGGTGAAGTCCTTCTGCATCGCCCCATAGGAAATGCTCTGGTTCGCCAGGATGCTGCCCTGCAAGCGCCCGGTATCTTCCTGGGGGAAAAAACCCTTGGGCACCAGCACGTACAACACGCCGGCGAGCACGATCACCAACACCGTCACAAAACCCATCAGCACCGTATGGTCGATCACCCAACCGAGGGTGCGATCGTAGAAGCGGTGAAAGCGCGAATCCGGGTGTTCATTGCCTTCATGAATCTCTTTCGGCGCGCGCAGCAGCACGCTGGCGAGCATCGGTGTAACCGTCAGCGAGATCAGCATCGAGATCACGATGGCCACCGACAACGACACCGAAAACTCGCGGAACAGCCGCCCGACAATCCCGCCCATCAGCAGCAGCGGAATAAACACCGCCACCAGCGACACGCTGATGGTCAGTACCGTGAAGCCGACTTCCTGGGCACCGGCCAGCGCCGCTTCCACCCGGGTCTTGCCGCGCTCCAGGTGGCGCATGATGTTTTCCACCACCACAATCGCATCGTCCACCACAAAGCCGGTGGAAATCGTCAGCGCCATGAGTGACAGGTTGTTCAGGCTGTAGCCGAGGAAGTACATCGCGCCGAAGGTGCCGAGCAGCGACAGCGGCACCACAATCGCCGGCACCAGGGTGCTGCGCCAGTCGCGGAAGAAGCCGAAGGTCACCAGGGTCACCAGCAGGATCGACACCAGCAACGTGATCTCGACGTCATGCAACGAGGCGCGAATGGTGGTGGTGCGGTCCATCAGCAGGTTGAGCTTGATCGTCGCCGGAATCGAGCTTTGCAGGAACGGCAGCGAGGCCTTCACCGCGTCCACCGTCTCGATCACATTGGCGCCCGGCTGCTTGAACACCACCAGCAATACCGCCGGCTTGCCGTTGGACAGGCCGAAGTTGCGCAGGTCCTGCACGTCTTCGCGCACGTAGCCCAGGTCGGCGATATGGATCAGGTCGCCGTTGTGGGCCTTGACCACCAGCGGCCCGTAGTCCTTTTCATCGAGCAACTGGTCATTCGCCGCAATGCCGTAGTTACGGTCGCCGATGGCCACGTTGCCCTTGGGCAAGTTGACGTTGGAGGCGTTGATCACCTGGCGCACCTGCTCCAGGCTGACGCCGTACTGGTTGAGCCGATCGGGGTTCAATTCCACCCGCACCGCCGGCAGCGCGCCGCCGCCCACCGTCACGTCACCGACCCCGGTGGTCTGCAACAACTTCTGCTCCAACAGGGTCGAGGCCACGTCATACATCTGCCCCGGCGTGGCGCTGTCGGAGGTCAGGCTGATGATCAGAATCGGCGAATCCGCCGGGTTGACCTTGCGGTACGTCGGGTTGCCGGACAGGTCGCTGGGCAGGTTGCTGCGGGCGGCATTGATCGCCGCCTGCACATCCCGCGCGGCGCCGTCGATGTCGCGATTCAGGTCGAACTGCAAAATGATCCGCGCCGAGCCCAAGCTGCTGGACGAGGTCATCTGCGTGACCCCGGCAATCTGCCCGAACTGGCGCTCCAGGGGCGTGGCCACTGAACTGGCGACGGTGGTCGGATCGGCGCCGGGCAACGAGGCGCTGACGCTGATGGTGGGGAAATCCACCTCCGGCAACGGCGCCACCGGCAACAGCATGAAGGCCAGCGCGCCAAACAGCGCGAGGCCGGCCGCCATCAAGGTGGTTGCAATCGGGCGGCGAACAAACGGCGCGCTGAGGTTCATTGCCATCAGACCGCTTCAGCCGGGCGGCGGCTGAAGCGCTGCCCCAGGCCGTGCATGGCGAGGAAGATCACCGGCGTGGAAAACAGCGTCAGCAACTGACTGAGCAACAACCCGCCGATAATCGCGATGCCCAGCGGGTGACGCAGCTCCGAACCAATCCCCGTACCGAGCGCCAGCGGCACCGCGCCGAACAGCGACGCCATGCTGGTCATCAGGATCGGCCGGAACCGCAACTCTGCCGCCTGGCGGATCGCGGCCGTGGGGCTCAGGCCGCCCTCGCGTAACAACTCCAGGGCAAAGTCGACCATCATGATGCCGTTTTTCATCACGATACCGATCAGCAACACAATGCCGATCAGGCCGATGATGTCGAACTGCGTGCCCGTCACCAGCAGCGCCAGCAAGGCCCCGAGTGCTGCCGAGAGCAGCGTCGAAAGGATCGTCACCGGGTGCACGAAGCTTTCGTACAGAATCCCCAGCATCAGGTACACCACCACAATCGCCGCCACCACCAGGAATACCTGGTTGGACAGCGACTGTTCGAACGTCGCCGCCGCGCCTTCCAGGTTGGCCTGCACCGACAGCGGCAAGCCGACCTTGGCCTCGATGTCCTTGAGCCGCGTCACCGCCGCGCCAAGGGTCTGGCCGGGCGCTAGGTTGAACGAAACGTCGGCATACGGAAACTGGCCCAGCCGGTTGATGGTGACGGGCGCCCGCACCACCTGCAGGGTCGCCATGCTCGACAGCGGCGCCACACCGCCACCGGGAATGTCCACGTACAACCCGGTGAGCAGGTCCGGCAAGTTGCGCGGCGGATGGTCGGTGGCGATCACCACGTGGTACTGGTTGAGCTGGGTGTAGATCGTCGAGACCTGGCGCTGGCCGAAGGCGTCATACAGCACATCGTCAATCGCCTGGGGCGTGATACCGAGTCGCGAGGCGGTGGCGCGGTCAAAGGTCAGCTGGATCTGATTGCCGAATTGCATCGCCTGGCTTTGCACGTCGGTGAACATCGGGTCTTGCTTGATCGCCGCCAGCAGCTTGTTGGTCCACGTTTCCAGCTCGTCCGGATCGGTGGCTTGCAGGCCCAGGCGGTAGCTGGTGGTGGACACCGTGGCGTCGAGGGTCAGGTCCTGTACCGAGTGCAGGTACAGGCGGATCCCGGCGTCGTCGGCGTTGGCGTTGGCATCGGAGAGCCGGCGGATCACCTCGGTGGCACTATCGCGCTCGCCGCGGGGCTTGAGGTTGATCAGCAGGTTGCCCTGGTTGATGGTCGGGTTGGTCTGGTCGATCCCGACGAAGGACGACAGGCTTTGCACCGCCGGGTCCTTGAGGATTCGCGCGGCCAGGCGCTGTTGTTCGGTCTGCATCTGCTGGAATGAAACCGTCGGCGCCGCCTGGGAAATACCCTGGATCAGCCCGGTGTCCTGGTCGGGGAAAAAGCCCTTGGGCATGATCACCAGAATCATCAGGGTCAGCGCGGCGGTGAGCGCTATCGAGATCAGGGTCAAGGTGCGGTGCGCCAACACCCAGTCAAGGCCACGCACGTAGTGGGTGTTGATGCGGTCGAAGAAATCCGCGCGGCGTTCCTGGTGCTTATTCTTGAGCATCCGCGCGCACATCATCGGCGTGAGGGTCAGGGAGATGAACGCCGAGATAACGATGGTCACGGCCACGGTCATGGCGAATTCGCGGAACAGCCGGCCGACCACATCGCCCATGAACAGCAGCGGGATCATCACTGCAATCAGCGCAATCGACAGCGAAATAATCGTGAAGCCGATTTGCTCCGACCCCTTGAGCGCCGCCTCCAGCGGCGAGTCGCCCGCCTCGATATAGCGCGTGATGTTTTCGATCATCACGATGGCGTCGTCCACCACGAACCCGATGGCGATAGTCAGCGCCATCAGTGTCAGGTTGTTCAGGGAGAAGCCCAGCGCATAAGCCACCGCCAGGGTGCCCACCAGCGTCAGCGGCACGGTGACTGCCGGAATAACCGTCGCCGCAACGTCGCGCAGGAAAATGAAAATCACGATCACCACCAGCAGCACCGCCACCGCCAGTTCGTACTGCACATCGGTGACCGAGGCGCGGATGGTTTGCGTGCGGTCGGTCAGCACATCGACCTTCAAGGTACCCGGCAAACTGGCCCGCAGCTTGGGCAGCAATTGCTGCACGCGGTCGACCACCTGGATCACATTGGCGCCTGGCTGGCGCTGGATGTTCAGCACAATCGACGGCGTGCTGTTGGTCCACGCAGCCTGGCGCGGGTTCTCCGGGCCCTGGGAGGAACTGGCGATCTGCGACAGGCGAATCGGCGCGCCATTTTTATAGGCGATCACCAGGTCGCGGTATTCCTCGGCCGATTGCAGCTGGTCGTTGGCACCAATCGAATACGCCTGGAACTTGCCGTCGATATTGCCCTTGGCCTGGTTGACGTTGGCCGTGCCGAGGGAGGTGCGCAGGTCATCAATGGACAGGCCGAGGCTATTGAGCGCTGAGGTATTCGCCTCGACCCGCACCGCCGGGCGCTGACCGCCGCTGATGGTCACCAGGCCGACGCCGGTGATCTGCGAGATCTTCTGCGCCAGCCGTGTATCCGCCAGGTCCTCGACCTTGGTCAGCGGCAACACATCGGAGGTCAGGGACAGGGTCAGCACCGGCGCATCCGCCGGATTGACCTTGCTGTATACCGGTGGGTACGGCAGGTTGGCCGGCAGGAAGGTGCCGGCGGCGTTGATCGCGGCCTGCACTTCCTGCTCTGCCACGTCCAGGGACAGCGACAGGTCGAATTGCAGGGTCACCACCGAAGCGCCGTCGGAGCTGGTGGAGTTCATCGACTTGAGGCCCGGCATCTCGCCGAGCTGGCGCTCCAGCGGCGCGGTGATCGAGGAGCTGACCACGTCCGGGCTGGCGCCGGGGTATTGGGTGAAGACCTGGATGGTCGGGTAGTCGACTTCAGGCAACGCCGACACCGACAACAGGTGATACCCCAACATGCCCAGCAACAGCACCGCGACCATCATCAAGGTGGTGGCGACGGGACGTTCGATAAAGGGCCGCGAAATGTTCATGCTCGGCAGCTCCTCACTGGGCGACGACCTTCACGGCCGAGCCGTCATCCAGTTTGTCGGCGCCTTCGGTGATCACCTGCTCGCCTGGCTTGACCCCGTTTTCGAGCACCGCCGACACATCGCCCATCGATGGGCCGGTCTTGATGTTGCGCAGGCTGGCCTTGTCGCCATTCACCACGAACACGAAATCGCCCTTGCTGCCATGCTGGATCGCCCGGGTGGGCACCACGGCAACCTGGGCCAGGGTGTCGGCCTTCAGGCGCGCATTGACGAACTGGTTGGGGAACAGCGCACTGCCCGAATCATCGAACTGCGCCTTGACCTTGATGGTGCCGGTGGAGGTGTCTACCTGGTTGTCCAGGGCCAACAGGCTGCCGGTGGCCAGCAGGGCTTTCTTGTTGCGGTCGTAGGCCAGCACCGTCACGGCGCCACGGCCCAGGGCCTGGTTGATAGCGCCCAAGTCGTCCTCGGGGACCGCGAACACCACGGTGGCCGGGTTCATCTGGGTAATCACCACGATGCCGGTGGTGCTGGTGGTGGTGACGTAGTTGCCGGGGTCGACCAGGCGCAGGCCCACCACACCGTCGACCGGCGAGGTGATGGTGCAGTAGCCGACCTGCACTTCAAGGTTCTGCACATTGCCCTGGTCGGCGGCCACGGTGCCCAGTTGTTGCTGGACCAAGGACGCCTGGGTGTCGACGGTTTGCTGGCTGGTAGAACCGGCCTTGACCAGTTCGCGGTAGCGCACCAGATCGCGCTGGGCATTGCTCAACACAGCCTGGTCGTGGGCCAGGGTACCCTTGGCCACGGCCAGTTGGGCCTTGAGGGCGCGGTCATCGATCCGCGCAATCACCTGGCCCTTGCTGACGTGCTGGCCCTCCTTGAATTCCACGCTGCTGAGGATGCCATCGACCTGGGTGACCACGGTCACACTGCGGGTGGGGGTGACGGTGCCGAGGGCGTCGATATACACCGGCACGTCCTGCAACACCACCGGCACCACGGCCACCGGTTCGCCGGTGGCGGGAGGCCGGCCTTTGTGCCCGCCTGCAAAGAAGTGCAAACCCAGGGCAATCAACAATGCTACCAGTAACAACGTGCCAACGGCCCAGGCGAACGTACGTCGTCTGCTTTTCTCCACGGGTTTCTCTCTCGAACGCCGAAAACAGGAAGCGGTGGCCAGGCTAAATGGCCGCTCGCTGCCTGAACTCTAGCAGCGCGCTCGAGCTGTGCCTGTACGACCGTGAATGCGTTCAGCATCAAGACAGACAAAGTCAGCTGGGCGCCCCGCCATGCAAGGGCTGCGGCGGGATTCTTGAGCCCTGCGCAAAGCCGGTGCTACCATGCCAGACCGCCTGTCTTGGCAAGGAACCTCCTGGTCTATGAGCACCATTCGCGAGCGCAACAAAGAACTGATCCTGCGGGCTGCCAGTGAGGAGTTTGCCGACAAGGGCTTCGCCGCGACCAAAACCAGCGACATCGCCGCCAAGGCCGGGCTGCCCAAGCCCAACGTCTACTACTACTTCAAGTCCAAGGACAACCTCTATCGCGAGGTGCTCGAAAGCATTATCGAGCCGATCCTGGCGGCCTCCACACCGTTCAATCCTGATGGCGACCCTTCGGCCGTGCTGAGCGGGTACATCCGCTCGAAGATCTGCATCTCCCGGGATTTGCCGTTTGCCTCGAAAGTGTTTGCCAGTGAGATCATGCACGGCGCCCCGCATTTAAGCCCCGAGCAGGTGGAACAGCTGAATGCCCAGGCCAAGCACAACATCGACTGCATCCAGAGCTGGGTGGACCGTGGGCTGATTGCGCCGATTGATCCGCATCACCTGATGTTCAGCATTTGGGCGGCGACGCAGACGTATGCGGATTTTGACTGGCAGATTTCGGCGGTGACCGGGAAGGCGAAGTTGGATGAAGCGGATTATGAGGCGGCGGCGCAGACGATTATTCGGTTGGTGTTGAAGGGGTGTGAGCGGGACTGATAGACCGCAGCGTCTTCAAGATTCGCGAGCAAGCCCGCTCCCACATTTGAATTTGTGCCAGACATAAATTGTTTAAACGCCGCAGATCCAATGTGGGAGCGGGCTTGCTCGCGAAAGCGCCCTCCCAGACACATCCTGCACAAAGCCAAACCATCATCTCCAGATTCCCCGATCTAGCCTCTCAGAACCCCACCTGAAGAGAGGCAAAGGAATCCCTGATCCAGCTGCTTCACATCGCCTGCGCATCGGGCGATTCAGCGAGTCCAACCGCATCTACCTGATCACCACCAACACCCACGAACGCGCGCCGATATTCAGTGATTTTTATCTCGGCCGCCTGGTGGTCTGGCAATTCCGGCTCGCCCAGTATCAAGGGCTGGCGAACTCCCTGGCCTGGGTGGTCATGCCCGACCACTTTCACTGGTTGATTGAGCTGCAAAAAGGCTCATTGGGAGACCTGATGTGCCAGGTGAAGTCCAAAAGCACTCGAACCGTTAATGGCGCTACGGGCCGCAAAGGGCGGCTATGGCAAACCAGCTTTCATGATCGTGCGCTGCGCAAGGACGATGACTTGGTGAAGATGGCTCGGTATGTCGTGGCCAACCCATTAAGAGCAGGGTGGTGGAGCGGATTGGCGACTATCCGCTGTGGGATGCGGTTTGGGTTTAGGTCCGGGACCGAGTCGCCCCTTTCGCGAGCAAGCCCGCTCCCACATTTGACCGAGTCCCAGCCTTGGAATGCAGTCAAATGTGGGAGCGGGCTTGCTCGCGAAGAGGCCCGACCAGTCACCTCACATCAAGCAGTAACCCCCGCATCCGCCAACAACCCCAACCCCTCGATCGCACTGATCGCACACTGCTCGTCAATATCCGACGTATCCCCGCTGATCCCGATCGCGCCCAGCACCACACCCGCCTGATCCCGGATCAACACCCCGCCCGGTGCCGGCACCACGCTGCCCTGCCCCAGGCTGTTCAGCGCGGCAATAAACGCCGGCCGTTGCTGTGCGTCCAGCGCCAGCAAGCGCGAGCCCTTGCCCAGGGCTATCGCGCCCCAGGCCTTGCCAATCGCGATCTGCGGGCGCAGCAGGCTCGCGCCATCCTCGCGCTGCAACGTTATCAAATGCCCGCCGCTGTCGAGTACCGCAACGGTCAGCGGTGCCGCCGAAATGGTGCGGCCTGCCGCGATGGCGTGGCTGGCCAGGTTGACTGCGACTTTCAAGGTTAAAGCGCTCATGGGTGCCGTCCTTATCTTGTTATGGGAAAGCCGTGGGGCTCTGTCTGATCAGAAGCTCGATCAAACAAATAGAACACAATAGATTTATTTTTTGTATACAATATTTCGAAACATACGCACCACACGTCGAAATATTCCCGTCCATAAGCCTTCCGACGAACGTAAAGGCCACCCAAGAAAATGGATTGACCTGCCCCGCTCGCCGTGAATACACTTCGGACCAACACCACTTGTATACAATTACAAAACGCAAGAGGCACCAAAACCATGAGCAAAATGAGAGCAATCGAAGCCGCTGTCCTGGTGATGCGCCGTGAAGGGGTCGACACCGCCTTCGGTATCCCGGGCGCCGCGATCAACCCGCTGTATTCGGCCTTGCAGAAGGTCGGTGGCATCGATCACGTCCTTGCTCGCCACGTTGAAGGCGCCTCGCACATGGCCGAGGGCTACACCCGCACCAAGGCCGGCAATATCGGCGTGTGCATCGGCACCTCGGGCCCGGCGGGCACCGACATGGTCACCGGCCTGTACAGCGCCTCGGCGGACTCGATCCCGATCCTGTGCATCACCGGCCAGGCGCCACGGGCACGCATGCACAAGGAAGACTTCCAGGCTGTCGACATCACCAGCATCGTCAAGCCGGTGACCAAGTGGGCGACCACCGTCCTGGAACCCGGCCAGGTGCCGTATGCCTTCCAGAAGGCCTTCTATGAAATGCGCTCCGGCCGCCCCGGCCCGGTGCTGATCGACCTGCCATTCGACGTACAAATGGCCGAGATCGAATTTGACATCGACGCCTACCAACCACTGCCCCTGGCCAAGCCTTTGGCGACCCGTATCCAGGTGGAAAAAGCCCTGGCCCTGCTGGACCAGGCCGAGCGCCCATTGCTGGTGAGCGGTGGTGGCGTGATCAACGCCGACGCCAGCGAACTGCTGGTGGAATTCGCCGAGTTGACCGGCATCCCGGTGATCCCGACTCTGATGGGCTGGGGCACGATCCCGGACGATCACCCGCAGATGGTGGGCATGGTCGGCCTGCAAACGTCCCACCGTTATGGCAACGCCACGATGTTGAAATCGGACGTGGTGCTGGGCATCGGTAACCGCTGGGCCAACCGTCACACCGGTTCGGTGGAGGTGTACACCGAGGGCCGCAAATTCATTCACGTGGACATCGAGCCGACGCAAATCGGCCGCGTGTTCACCCCGGACCTGGGCATCGTTTCCGACGCCGGCTCTGCATTGACCATGTTCATTGAAGTGGCCCGCGAGTGGAAAGCCGCCGGCAAGCTCAAGGACCGCAGCGCCTGGCTCCACGATTGCCAGCAGCGCAAGGCCACCCTGCACCGCAAGACCCACTTCGACAACGTGCCGGTCAAGCCGCAACGGGTGTACGAAGAGATGAACCAGGTGTTCGGCAAAGACACCTGCTACGTCAGCACCATCGGCCTGTCGCAGATTGCCGGCGCGCAGTTCCTGCACGTCTACAAACCACGCCACTGGATCAACTGCGGCCAGGCCGGCCCGCTCGGCTGGACCATTCCGGCGGCACTGGGTGTGGTCAAGGCGGACCCGACCCGCAAAGTCGTGGCACTGTCCGGCGACTATGACTTCCAGTTCATGATCGAAGAGCTGGCCGTGGGCGCACAGTTCAAGCTGCCGTACATCCACGTGGTGGTGAACAACTCCTACCTGGGGCTGATCCGCCAGGCCCAGCGCGGGTTTGAAATGGACTACTGCGTGCAGCTGTCCTTCGACAACCTCAACGCACCGGAACTCAACGGTTACGGCGTCGACCACGTGGCCGTCGCCGAAGGCCTGGGTTGCAAGGCCCTGCGGGTGTTCGAGCCGGGCCAGATCCAGCCGGCACTGCGCAAGGCTCAGGAAATGATCGAAGAATTCAAGGTTCCGGTGATCGTTGAGATTATTCTGGAACGGGTGACCAATATTTCCATGGGCACCGAGATCAACGCCGTCAACGAATTCGAAGATCTGGCACTGGTGGGCAACGACGCGCCGACTGCCATTTCACTGCTCGATTAAGGAGAACCCCATGCCGCGTTTTGCCGCCAACCTGTCCATGCTGTTTACCGAACAGGACTTTCTTGCCCGTTTCAAAGCCGCCGCCGATGCGGGGTTCAGTGGTGTGGAATACCTGTTTCCCTACGAATTCAGCTCAGCTGAAATCAAGGCGCAACTCGATGCCCACGGCCTGACCCAAGTGCTGTTCAACCTGCCGGCCGGTGACTGGGCCAAGGGCGAACGCGGCCTGGCCTGCCACCCGGACCGGGTCGAGGAGTTCCGTGCCGGGGTCAACCTGGCCATCGCCTACGCCCAGGTACTGGGCAATACCCAGGTCAACTGCCTGGCGGGGATTCGTCCTGCCGGCGTGGATGACGCGACGCTTGAAAAAACCTTCGTCGCCAACCTCAAGTACGCCGCCGACAAGTTGCAGGCGGTGGGCATCAAGCTTGTGATGGAGATGATCAACACCCGCGACATCCCGGGCTTCTACCTGAACAACACGGCGCAGGCCCTGTCGATTCGCGAGCAGGTGGGCAGTGCCAACCTGTTCCTGCAATACGACATCTATCACATGCAAATCATGGAAGGCGACCTGGCCCGCACCATGGCTGCGCACCTGGGTGAGATCAACCACATCCAGCTGGCGGACAACCCGGGGCGCAACGAGCCGGGCACCGGTGAGATCAACTACCGCTTCCTGTTCGAACATTTGGACCGCATCGGTTATCAGGGTTGGGTCGGCTGTGAGTACAAGCCGTTGACCACCACCGAAGCGGGTTTGGGTTGGCTCAAAAGCCACAACGCGATCTAACTGAACAAACACAGCACCCAATGTGGGAGCGGGCTTGCTCGCGAAAGCGGTGGATCAGTCGACATCAATGCTGAATGTCGGCCCCCATTCGCGAGCAAGCCCGCTCCCACAGTGGATCTCCTGTGTTTAGCAGGCCGCGCCAGGCCTGCACACCTAACAATAAGAGGATTTTCGTCATGGCTAAAATCGGATTTATCGGCACCGGCATCATGGGCCAACCCATGGCTGCCAACCTGCAAAAGGCCGGTCACCAACTGTTTCTTTCCGAGCATCACGGCAAGGCGCCGGCTGAACTGATCAGCGCTGGTGCGGTGGCCCTGGCCAACCCGCAGCAAGTGGCCCAGGAAGCCGAATTCATCATCGTCATGGTGCCCGACACTCCGCAGGTCGATGATGTGCTGTTCCGCGCCGACGGCGTTGCCGCAGGCCTTGGGCCGAACAAAGTGGTGATCGACATGAGTTCGATCTCGCCCACCGCCACCAAGGCCTTCGCCGCGAAGATCAACGAGACCGGCGCACGTTACCTCGACGCCCCGGTGTCCGGTGGTGAAGTCGGTGCCAAGGCCGGCACCCTGAGCATCATGATCGGCGGCGACCCGCACACCTTCGAACGCGCCCTGCCGCTGTTCCAGGCCATGGGCAAGAACATCACCCTGGTGGGCGGCAATGGCGATGGCCAGACCGCCAAGGTGGCCAACCAGATCATCGTTGCGTTGAACATCCAGGCGGTGGCGGAAGCGCTGCTGTTCGCCTCGAAGAACGGCGCCGACCCGGCCAAGGTGCGTGAAGCACTGATGGGGGGGTTTGCTTCGTCGAAAATCCTCGAAGTGCATGGCGAGCGCATGATCAAGGGCACCTTCGATCCGGGCTTCCGCATCAACCTGCACCAGAAGGATCTGAACCTGGCCCTGGCCGGTGCCAAGGAGCTGGGGATCAACCTGCCGAACACCGCCGGCACGCAGCAGGTGTTCAGCACCTGCACCGCCATCGGTGGCGGCAACTGGGACCACTCGGCGCTGATCAAGGGCCTGGAACATATGGCGAATTTTTCGATTCGCGATAAATAACCCCCTGATCGTTCCCACGCTCTGCGTGGGAATGCAGCCGTGACGCTCCGCGTCACAACAGCGGACGCAGAGCGTCCAGTGATTCATTCCCACGCGGAGCGTGGGAACGATCTGATGCACCCCTAATAACAAGAATCCCCGGGAGCCCGCTTATGTCGGTCGATCCGCAACACCTGCTTCGCGAGCTGTTTGCCACAGCCATCGACGCCGCCCACCCCCGGCAAGTCCTCGAACCCTATCTGCCCGCCGACCGCAGCGGCCGGGTCATCGTGATCGGCGCCGGCAAAGCCGCCGCCGCCATGGCGCTGGTGGTGGAAAACTGCTGGCAAGGCGAAGTCTCGGGCCTGGTGGTCACCCGCTACGGCCACGGCGCACCCTGCAAGAAAATCGAGGTGGTCGAAGCCGCGCACCCGGTGCCGGACGCCGCAGGCCAGGCCGTGGCCAAGCGTGTGCTGGAGCTGATCAGTAACCTGGGCGAAGACGACCGCGTGATCTTCCTGCTCTCCGGCGGCGGTTCTGCACTGCTCGCCCTTCCGGCCGCCGGCATCACCCTGGCGGACAAGCAAGCGATCAACAAGGCCCTGCTCAAATCCGGCGCCACCATTGGCGAGATGAACTGCGTGCGCAAGCACCTCTCGGCGATCAAGGGCGGGCGCCTGGCCAAGGCAAGCTGGCCTGCCACCGTCTACACCTACGCGATTTCCGATGTACCGGGCGACCAGGCCACGGTCATCGCTTCCGGCCCCACTGTTGGCGACCCCAGTACCTCGCAACAGGCGCTGGCGATTCTCAAGCGCTACCAGATTGAAATCCCGGCGTCGGTGCGCACCTGGCTGCAAAGCCCGGAGTCGGAAACCGTCAAGCCCGGGGACCCGGTGCTGGCCCGCAGCCATTTCCAACTGATCGCCCGTCCGCAGCAATCCCTGGAAGCGGTGGCGGTGAAAGTCCGCCAGGCCGGTTTCAGCCCGCTGATCCTCGGCGACCTGGAAGGCGAAGCGCGGGACGTGGCCAAGGTGCACGCCGGTATCGCCCGGCAAATCATCCAGCACGGCCAACCCCTGGCGGCGCCTTGCGTGATCCTCTCCGGCGGCGAAACCACCGTCACCGTACGCGGCAATGGCCGTGGCGGACGCAACGCCGAATTCCTGCTGAGCCTCACCGACAGCCTCAAGGGCCTGCCCGGCGTCTACGCCCTGGCGGGTGACACCGACGGCATCGACGGCTCGGAAGACAACGCCGGCGCGATCATGACGCCCACCAGCTACGCCCGCGCCGAAGCCCTGGGCTTGAGCGCCAGTGACGAGCTGGACAACAACAATGGCTACGGTTACTTCGCGGCCCTCGACGGCTTGATCATCACCGAGCCGACCCGCACCAACGTCAACGATTTCCGCGCCATTCTGATTCTTGAAAGCCCTGAAAGAGAGTCCCCTGAACATGACGCCTGACAAGAAGGTCAAGATCCTCGCCACGCTGGGCCCGGCCACCGACAGCATCGACGACATCCGCGAGCTGGTGGAAGCCGGGGTGAATATCTTTCGCCTGAACTTCAGCCATGGCGATCATGCCGACCACGCCCAACGCTACCAGTGGATTCGCCAGGTGGAGCGCCAGCTCAATTATCCCCTCGGCATCCTGATGGACCTGCAAGGGCCGAAGCTGCGGGTGGGGCGTTTTGCCGAAGGAAAAGTGCAACTGATTCGCGGCCAGGCCCTGCGCCTGGACCTCGACCCGACACCCGGTGACCAGCGGCGAGTCAACCTGCCCCACCCGGAAATCATCGCGGCCCTGCAGCCCGGCATGGACCTGCTGCTGGACGACGGCAAGCTGCGCCTGCGGGTGATCACCAAGCACGCCGATGCCATCGACACCACCGTGCTCAACGGCGGCGAACTGTCGGACCGTAAAGGCGTGAACGTACCCCAGGCATTGCTGGAGCTCAGCCCGCTGACCGCCAAGGACCGCCGCGACCTGAGCTTCGGCCTGGAACTGGGGGTGGACTGGGTGGCGCTGTCGTTTGTGCAACGCCCGGAAGACATCCGCGAAGCCCGCGAGTTGATCGGCGACAAGGCGTTCCTGATGGCCAAGATCGAGAAGCCCTCGGCGGTGCAGCGCCTGCAGGAAATCGCCGAGTTGAGCGACGCGATCATGGTCGCCAGAGGTGACCTGGGGGTGGAAGTGCCGGCGGAAAGCGTGCCGCAAATCCAGAAGGACATCATTGGTGTGTGCCGCCAGTTGGGTAAACCGGTGGTGGTGGCCACGCAGATGCTTGAATCCATGCGCTTCTCCCCGGCGCCGACCCGTGCCGAAGTCACCGACGTGGCCAACGCAGTGGCGGAAGGGGCGGATGCGGTGATGCTGTCGGCGGAAACCGCTTCCGGTGAATACCCGTTGGAGGCCGTGCTGATGATGAGCAAGATCATTCGCCAGGTGGAAAATGGCCCGGATTACCAGACCCAGCTGGACGTCAGCCGGCCCAAGGCGGATGCCACGGTGTCGGACGCCATCAGCTGTGCGATCCGCCGTATCAGCAGCATCCTGCCGGTGGCAGTGCTGGTGAACTACAGCGAGTCGGGCAGCTCCACCTTGCGGGCGGCGCGGGAACGGCCGGCGGTGCCGATTCTGAACCTGACACCGAACCTGTCGACGGCGCGACGCTTGAGCGTGGCGTGGGGCGTGCATTCGGTGGTGAACGATCGGCTGCGGCAGGTGGATGAGGTGTGTTCCACGGCGTTGGAGATTGCCCAGGCACAGGGTATGGCGGAGCGTGGGGATACGTTGGTGATTACTGCTGGGGTGCCATTCGGGCAGCCAGGGTCGACCAATTCGTTGCGGATCGAGACATTGATCTAATCCCCTGTGGCGAGGGAGCTTGCTCCCGCTGGACTGCGCAGCAGGCCCATCTTTTGGGGCCGCTGCGCGCCCCAGCGGGAGCAAGCTCCCTCGCCACAAGATTCGGTGCTTTCCTGCAGATTATTGATCATGCCCAACCAACCCTGCCCCGACTGGGCCGAAGCCCTGCTCAACGGCTTCAGCCAGATATTCCTGCAGCGCCACCCGCTGTGTGGCCTGCTCTGCCTGCTGGCGATCCTGGTCGGCGCCCCGGCCCTGCTCGGCGGCGCGCTGCTGGGCGGTGTCGCCGGCTTGCTGACCGCCCAACGCCGCGGCTATCCCAAGGCCGAACGCCAGGCCGGTCTCTATAGCTACAACGGCGTGCTGCTCGGCTTGCTGATCAGCCAGCACTTCAGCTGGTCGGCACTGCTGCCGCCGTTGATTCTCGCCTGCGGTGGCCTCAGCGCAATCCTCACTCGCCAGTGGCTCAAACGCGCCGCCAACCCCGATGACCTGCCCGCCTACACCGCACCGTTTGTGGTACTCGGCTGGCTGCTGCTGGGCACCACCTCGCCCGCCGCATTTGCCGCCAGCGAACCCCGCACCTGGGCGCTACTCTGCGCGCCGTTCACAGGTCTGGCCCAAGTCATCCTGATGGACCACCCCCTCGCCGGCCTGCTGATCGCCCTCGGTCTTGTAATAGCCAGCCGCCGCGCGGCCTTGTGGGCGCTGACCGGCGCGAGCCTCGGCGTGTTGATCGCCCTGTTGATGGACGAGCCCGCCAGCGCCCTGCTCGGCCTGCACAGCTATAACCCGGCGCTGGCCGCCCTGGCCCTCAGCCAGTATCGTCGCCAACCCTGGCTGCCGCTGATCGGCATCCTGCTGGCGATCATCCTCACGCCCGGCTTCACCGGCCTGAACCTGCCCGCGCTGACCGCGCCGTTTATCCTCGCCACCTGGCTGGTGCGCGCCAGTCAGCGGGTGATGCAGAAAACCTGCATGGACAGCCCCTTCGAATCCCCCTAGGCTTCGCTGATCTTCGATTCAGGCGACTTCCATGGACAGCAACAAGCACTGGCGTGAGCGTCTCTACGTCATGGTTTTCCAAAGTGACACCCCGGCCGGCCGACGCTTCGACAGCACCCTGTTGCTGATCATCCTGGCCAGCCTGGTGATCGTGATCCTCGACAGCATCCAGGCAGTCCACGACAACTACGCCAACGTGCTGGCCTATATCGAGTGGGGCTTCACCATCATCTTCGCCATCGAATACGGCCTGCGGCTGTATTGCTCGCCCAAGCCGTTGCGCTATGCCTTCAGCTTTTATGGGCTGGTGGATTTGCTGGCGATCGTGCCCGGGATCCTCGCGCTGTACTACAGCGACGCGCAGTACCTGCTGATTATCCGAATCATCCGGATGCTGCGGATTTTCCGCGTGCTCAAGCTCGGCCCGTACCTCAAGCAGGCCAACTACCTGATGTCGGCGCTGCGGGGCAGCAAGCAGAAGATCGTGGTGTTCCTGGTCAGCGTCTGCACCCTGGTCACGGTGTTCGGCACCTTGATGTACGTGATCGAAGGCCCGGAGCACGGGTTTACCAGCATTCCCAAGGGCATCTATTGGGCAATCGTGACGCTGACCACCGTGGGTTTTGGCGATATCGTGCCGAAGACCCCGCTGGGCCAGGTGATTTCGTCGCTGGTGATGATCACCGGTTATTCGATCATCGCGGTGCCCACCGGGATCTTCACCGCCGAACTGGCCAACGCCATGCGCGGTGAGCAATTGCAAACGGATTGCCCGGTGTGCAAGAAAAACAGCCATGAGCCCAATGCAGCGTTTTGCTCACGGTGTGGCAGCGCGCTTTTCAAGAAACTGGAATAAGCAAAGTTCTTTTTAATCTTTAAGCGACTATGCGCCCCCCCGTTATAGTCGCTGGCATATTGCCCCCATGCGTTTCAAAAACCTTCTCGAACAACAAGGAATGAGCAGTGAAAAAACTCGTTAGTGCCTCTCTCCTGGCCGCCGGCCTCGCACTGGCTGGCGTCGTCCAGGCCGCCCCGGTCACCCTGCTCAACGTCTCCTATGACGTGATGCGTGACTTCTACAAGGACTACAACGCCGCCTTCCAGAAGCACTGGGCCGCCGAGCATCCAAACGACAAGCTGACCCTGCAGATGTCCTTCGGTGGTTCGAGCAAACAAGCGCGCTCGGTGATCGACGGCCTGCCGGCTGACGTGATCACCATGAACATGGCCACCGACATCAACGCCCTGGCGGACAACGGCAAACTGGTGCCGGACAACTGGGTTACCCGCCTGCCGAACAACAGTGCGCCGTTCACTTCGGCCACGGTGTTCATCGTGCGCAAAGGCAACCCGAAAGCCCTGAAAGACTGGCCGGACCTGCTCAAGGATGGCGTGCAAGTCATCGTGCCGAACCCGAAGACCTCCGGTAACGGCCGCTACACCTACCTCTCGGCCTGGGGTTATGTGCTGAAAAACGGTGGCGACGAAGAGAAGGCCAAGAAGTTCGTGGGTGACCTGTTCAAGCACGCACCCGTGCTGGACACCGGTGGCCGTGCCGCTACCACCACGTTCATGACCAACCAGATCGGCGACGTGCTGGTGACCTTTGAGAACGAAGCAGAAATGATCGCCCGTGAATTCGGCCGTGATCAGTTCGAAGTGATCTACCCGAGCGTTTCCGCAGAAGCTGAGCCGCCAGTGTCGATCGTCGACAAAGTGGTCGAGAAAAAAGGCACCAAAGTGGCTGCCGAGGAATACCTGAAGTACCTGTGGTCGCCGGAAGGCCAGGAAATTGCCGCCAACAATTACCTGCGTCCACGTGACCCGAAAGTGCTGGCCAAGTACACCGACCGTTTCCCGAAAGTCGACTTCCTGTCGGTAGAGAAGACCTTTGGCGACTGGCGCACCGTGCAGAAGACCCACTTCAATGATGGCGGGGTTTTTGACCAGATCTACTCCGGGCAGTAATCCGCACCCTGATCGCTGATCGTTCCCACGCTCCGCGTGGGAATGCATCATAGGACGCTCCGCGTCCAGGTCGCGCCGCAAGACCTGGACCGTGCGCAATGGTGACGCAGAGCGTCACTGGATGTATTCCCACGCGGAGCGTGGGAACGATCTATCTACAGCCGTTACATCGGCGGTGTCACGCCATCCTTACCCGCGGAAATCGCCTGGGCCGTCACGGTCCCGTCCTCGCCCTTCGCCGCAAACATCACCACCTTCACCCCAGGCTTCAGCAAGCTGCGATCACCCGGTTCCAGGTTGACGATCGGCACATCATCCGGCACCACGATCTTCTGCTCGCCGCCCTTGTACTTGACGGTCAACGTGCGGCCATCGCTCACCACCAGGTCACCCACGGTACCGTTGGTCATGCTGCTGCCTTCCTTCAGGTCGAACGCACGGTGCCCATCGCCTGTACCGGCCATCGCCGGTGGGAATACATGCACTTCCAGCGCCGTCAGGGTGCCATCCGCGTTGGGCATGGCCGCCGAACCGATGTAACTGCCGGGCTTGATGTCTTCGATTTTTGCCAGGGTGACCGCACGCACCTGCGTGTCCTTGGTCAGGTGCACGGTGACGTCTTCACCGCTGTTGACCTTGACGTGCATCGCGTCGCCGTCCATCGCGGTAATCGCACCCCGCACGCCGACACGCGGGGCATCTGCGGCCTGGGCAACGCCCACGGTCATCAGCGCGGCCAGGCTGGAGGCCAGGAGCATCTTGTTGAATGTCGTCTTCATGGCAGTCGATTTCCTGTTTATGCAGTTGTGACTGAATGTATCATCGACCTTCAGCGCGAAAGTTAACGTTTCAGTCATTAATTCCCGGCATGAGTGTTATCACCACAGACAGGCTACTCGCGCCCGGGGCCAGTCTTTATCCTCGCTCGCCACAATCCTTCGCTTTTATGAGAACGCCATGAACGCCACGCCCCCCGCTACAAGCACGATGACCCGAGGCATGGTGATGCTGTTTGCGTTCTGTTGCGGCGCCATCGTCGCCAACATCTACTACGCGCAACCGATCATCGAGCTGATCGCCCCGGACATCGGCCTCACGCCGGCCATGGCCAGCCTGATCGTGTCCCTGACCCAGATCGGCTATGCCCTGGGCCTGTTCTTCCTGGTGCCGTTGGGCGACCTGCTGGAAAACCGCCGGCTGATGATCATCACCACCGTGGTGGCCATCGCCAGCCTGCTGGGTGCGGCGTTCACCGAACAGCCGAACCTGTTCCTGCTGGTGTCGCTGCTGATCGGCTTCAGCTCGGTGTCGGTACAGATCCTGATTCCGCTGGCGGCGCACCTGGCGCCGGCTGAATCCCGTGGCCGGGTGGTCGGCAGCATCATGGGTGGCCTGCTGCTGGGTATCCTGCTGGCGCGACCGGTGTCCAGCGTGGTGGCCGACCACTTCGGCTGGCGCGCCATGTTCATGGCCGCTGCGGCACTGATGGCGTTTATCAGCGTGGTGCTGATGCTGACCATCCCCAAGCGCCAACCGGATCACGCGGCCAGCTATGGCCAGCTGCTCGCCTCGCTGGGCACCCTGCTGCGCCGCCAGCCGGTGCTGCGCCAGCGCGCGTTTTACCAGGGCTGCATGTTCGCCACCTTCAGCCTGTTCTGGACCGCCGTCCCGCTGGAACTGTCACGCAACCACGGCCTGAGCCAAAGCCAGATCGCCCTGTTTGCCCTGGTCGGTGCCCTGGGCGCCATCGCCGCGCCCATTGCCGGGCGCCTGGCGGATGCCGGCCACACCCACCGCGCTTCGCTGCTGGCGATGCTGTTTGCCGCACTGAGCTTCCTGCCGGCCTTCGTGCACCCGCTGTACAGCGTGATCGGCCTGGCGGTGACCGGCGTGGTCCTGGACTTCTGCGTGCAGATGAACATGGTCCTTGGCCAGCGCGCCATCTACGCCCTCGACGCCAACAGCCGTAGCCGACTGAACGCGCTGTACATGACCAGCATCTTCATCGGCGGCGCCTTCGGCTCGGCGATTGCCAGCAGCGTGTACGAACACGGCGGCTGGCTGGGGGTGATGCTGGTGGGCAGCGCATTCCCGCTGGTGGCGTTGCTGCGCTTCTTGAGCGCCTCGCGGCAAGGGGCGGTGGCGACTGCCTGACCCACCTTACAACCGCATCAACGGCTCCAACGCCGCATCCGCCAGAAATGACGAGTGACGAGGTCAAGGGCTTGCTGACTGATTGGGAATTACCGCCCAGGGATTTATGGGCGGTATCCCCTCCAGGAAGATGGCGAGCGCCCTGGCGCGTTGCTTTTCAGCGCAGGTGAGTAGACAGACCGATCACGTCCTCTGGCCGGATCAAGCGTGTGCTTTTAAGCAGGAAGTTTGTCTGACGCCGTCCCAGTAAGTCGATGCCCACAAAGTAACGCCCGCTCTGCTGGTTGTATTTGACGACGGTATCTCCAATACGGCCCGTGTAGCTATCCACCAGCCGCAAGGGCGTTCCGACTTCTGTCATTAAACCCGTCAGATCAATTGTGTCTTGGCCACTGGTGAAATCCATGATCAGGTCAGCGTCGTCATAGGCCGAGTCGCTGGCCTTCTCATACCTGAACGTGTTTCTACCGCCCACACCCCAGAGCGTATCTCCACCTGCCCCGCCGGTGAGAACGTTATCCACCGTATTGCCTATGAGCGTGTCACGGCCTGAGCCGCCAATCGCATTCTCCACGGTGACACCTTTGGCTATACCAACGTTATTGCGCAAGCCGCCTACGCTGGAGGCTGCGCCCTCGCGCAAGTCGATGGTCTGGTTCTGCCGGAAGCCCGAAAAGTCCAGGGTGTCATCGCCACCTTTGTCCCTCACCAGGAACCTGGGAGCGCCACTCTGGGAATGCAGGCTAAGGAAGGGATCACCGGTGTTGGAGTTGAAGCCATAGACAGTATCGTGCGGAGCAGGAAAAGGTTCCGGATTCGGGTCCGGTTGAGGTTCTGGCTTGGGCTCTGGTTGGGGCTCCGGCTTGGAAACTCCAGGTTCGTGTGCCCCGCCAGTGACTATGTCACTGGCCTGAATGCCACCCACGCTCTTAATCAGAAAATCCGCTTTGCCCCTGCCAGTGGTGTCGAGACCCAGACTACCGTTTCCGCTGCGCGGGTCATGGCTCAGGACAATCTCGCCAGCACGCCCCGTAAACCGCTCAACAATGTTGAAATGCTTGATTGAGGTATTTTTCAATAAGCCCGAAAGGTCGATCTTGTCTGTGCCGCTGGTGAAATCCAGGATTTCGTCAGGCCTGGTGAGTGTCGAGTCACTCGCTCTATCGTAAGCAAACACGTCCGCGCCTGCGCCGCCTGTCAACCTGTCTGAACCCGCTCCACCCTTGAGCCGGTTGCCGGCCTCATTCCCTATGAGCTCATCGTCACCTGAGCCACCTGTGGCATTTTCAATGACAACGCCCTTGGCGATAGACACATTACCCTTCAAGCCACCCACATTGGAAAACGACTCCGCATTCAGGTTGATCTTCTGGTTCTGGGAAAATAGCGAAAAGTTCAGCGTGTCATTCCCGCCCCCGTCCCATACCGAAAATATCGGGGCGTCCTTCGAGGACTCAAGGCTGAAGTGGTCACGGTCAGTATTGGATTCAAAGCCATAAGTAGTATCGGTATTCCGCGTATTGAGATTGGCCCCGTAGAGTTTCTGTACGGCAGCAATATCATCTTTCATTGGTGTTGAAGGTTCGCGCGATTTGAAGTCATGGCCCGTATGATTGGTTTCCCGCCAGTAACTCATTACGCTGTGGGCTCTGGTGTCCTGCGTGTATAGGGCATCTGCATAAGAGTGCACACTTTCACCATAGTCCCCAGGGTGGCCAAGCCCCAGGGCATGTCCCAACTCATGTATGGCCGTTGATAAAAAAACATCGCCATGCCGTGGGGCATCAGAAGCGCCTTTCGTTCCAACCGTAGTGCTCATATCACCGTACCAGCGATTAGGCAGCCCCGACACCCCGCCATTGTCATCGGGATTGGCCTTGATGGTTATTGAACCATCCGGACCTGTCGCCCCCTCCTTGAAGACAATATTTGTCACGTCCTGCCAAGACGTCAGGGCTTTGCGCAAGGACGCTTTCTGTTGCACAGAGAATTGATCGTCAAGGGTGAAGGAAAGCTCGATTTTGTTATCGCCATTACGATCGTAATGCCTCGAACCCTCTCGCAGGATCTGCTTTGCAGCATCATCCGTGGTGAAGGTTTTTTTTGAGGTTGCGCCATCACTGGTAGTGGCCGCATTCAACGTAGATAGCTCATGACTTGATACAGGCGGATTAACAAAAGAAGCAGTGACTCTCATAAAAACAACATCCTTTTAGTTGAGACTTTCATTCATCAGGAAATAGACTTTCAACGCGACTGTTTCACTTAACAGCCGCCTTAAAATCTCACATGAAAAAACCGAATGCCACCCCTATGAACGTTTCAATTTAAATATCCAAACAGCCAGAAACACATCGCCAATTTTTTAAGCGCACTATATTTATATTCAGAAGTTTCAGATCAGGCCAGCTCTGCATTCAATATGCGACACGAAGAAAACCGGAGACATATAAACCTACAATTACCCATCGCCCTAACCAGGGCATGAAAACAATCTGCTACACATCCGGCTGCTGCACCACGTGGTGCTGATGGCTGAGAGCCAGGCACTGGAAACAGGGCCAGACTCTGCCTTCACTCTGGCGGTTACCCAGGGGCGCCCGGCTGTTGAAGCAGACCTTTCAATAGCTGCAGCAACGTCGACAATGTCTTGGCGATCATCTCGTTCAACACTGCAAGCGTGGTCGTTTTCGAATCAGGCGCAGGGGGCGGCGCCGGGGACGGCACTACATTTGGCATGGGTAATGGCACCGGCTTGAACCCAGGCGTCGCCCCCGCCCACTGCACATCCGTCGACTTGATCTGGCCAACACTGTTGATCAACAACTCGGCTTTGCCACTGCCGTTCAGGTCAACTTCAAGGCTTGACCGGCCCGTGGCGGCGTCGTACTTGAGCAAGGCCTCGCCAGCGCGCCCCGTGAATCGGTCCGTGAACACCAGGGTGCCCACGCCGGCTTCTTTCAATGCGCCCGACAGGTCGATCTTGTCGGTACCGCTGGTAAAGTCCTCGATCAAGTCAGGATCCTGGGGCGTGGAATCACTGGCCTTGTCGTAGATAAACATGTCCGCTCCGCCGCCACCGCGCAACGTATCAGCCCCTGCTCCACCTTTGAGTCGATTGCCCGCCTCGTTACCGATCAGGGTGTCGCGACCGGCCCCACCTGTTGCGTTTTCAATTGTGCACCCCTTGGCAATCGAGACATTGCCCTTCAAGCCGCCCACGTCAGAGAACGACTCGGCATTGAGGTTGATCTTCTGGTTCTGTGAGAACCCTGAAAAGTCCAACGTATCGTCACCGCCGCCGTCCCATACGCAAAAAACGGGTTTGTCCGTGGCGCTCTTGAGCGTCATCGCCTCCCGCTCGGTGTTGGAGTTGAAACCATACGTGGTGTCGGTATTGCGGGTTTGGTGATTGGCCCCATACAACCGCTGCGCTGCCGCGATGTCGTCCATCATTGGCGCGGATGGATTCGAAGACTGAAAGTCGTGGCCGGCCTGGTTTTTCTCCGACCAGTAGCTCATGACGCTGCGCGCCTTGGTATCCCCGGCATAGACCGCGCCACTGTTGTAGGCAGAGCCGCCACCATTGTAGTTGCCTGGATGCTGCAGGCCGATGGCGTGCCCGATTTCATGTACCGCGGTCACCGAAAAGTGGCTGCCCAGGCCAGGTCTGCTCCCTGCTTTCAGCGTGCCTATCGTCGCGGTCGTGCTGGTGTTGGAGCGTGTAGGTGATGTGGCAACACCACGGTCACCGCGAGGGTTGTTTTTAATGTTTACCGTGCCGTCTGCCCCATCTGCCTGCTCCTTGAGGTTAATGTTGGCAACATCCTGCCAGGACTGCACCGCTTGACGAACGCGTTGTTGCTGCTGCGCGGTGAAACTGGGGTCGACGGTGTAGGACAGATCAACTTTCTTGTCGCCGTTACGATCGTGAAACCGCAGGTTGTCCCGCGAGATCTGCTTGCCGGCCTGATCCGTGGTGTAGGTCGGCTTGGCTTTCGCGCCGAAGCCAGTCGGACCGGGGTCAGACTCCGGCAAGTTTTGAAGCATGGGCCTGATGGAGATCGCGTCAAAAACGTTCATGAGAAAGAGCACTCTTTATTAATTAATAGACGAGCCGGAACAATCGGCATCAGCCATTAAGCTCCCATGCATGGAAAGCACGGGACAGCGCTTATTTAGTTCTCACCGAAACATTTAAAAGCGATGAAACACCCGCTAAGAAACTCAATAAATAACTTGTAATTTAAACAACTGAACACACACCAGCCGTTGCGGCAGCGCCTTGGTTTATCAGAAAAAAAACAAAAACCTACACAATGCCGCCAATATGAATACTCCAAACCGGCATCAACAAAGATACATCCACTCAAACTTTTCATCCAAATCCACCAGCGATCAGGACTTCACCGCTTGACGTAACTTCCCACGCTAAATCACCCGCCCATCCCAGCCCACCGTCACATGCCGCGGCAGCTCCCGCCGATGCTGCAACAACCACGCATCCAGCGTATGCCCCACATGGGTCAGCACCCCCAACTGCGCACCCACCTCTTCAATACATTGCAACGCCAGCGTCAGGTCATTGTGATTGCGCGGTGCCTGCGGCTGCGGCGGCATGGAGCAATCGAGTACCAGCACATCCAGCGGCTCGCGTTGCAGCCAATCGCGGGTGGCGGGTGGCAGGCCGACGGTGTCGGTAAGGTAGGCAATGCGCCGCCCTTCACCTTCCAGCAGATACCCCAGGGTGGGCTTGGAATGCAGCAGCGGTAACGCGGTGACGCTCAGTTCACCCAACCGGCGGGTTTCAAACTCGGCAAACGGCTGGCTGAAATCGAGGATGCCGGGGTGTTTGTACAGGTCGGACAACCCTTCCGGATCCACCGGCCCATGCACCGGAATCACCAGCCCCTGGCCCCAGCGCAGATGCAGCAGACCCTGGGCATGATCGGCATGGTAATGGGTCTGGAGAATCCCGTTGAAGCTGCGCGGCGGGAAGCGCTCGGTGAGGTCGGGCAACCCGCTGTCGATCAACCAGCGCTGGTCGCCACACTCGATCAATGCGCTGCATGGGCGGCGGCGCAGGCTCTGGTCATGGCGGGCCAGGCCACAGGCGGCGCACTCACAGCCATACACCGGCACTTGCCGCGCATCGCCGGTGCCCAGCAGTGTCAGGCGCATGCAGGTTGCCCGTCTAGGCAGCCCAGCAAGCGCTCGACCGTGTGTTCCAGTTGGCCGGAATTGTCGAGCAGGAACACATCTGCAGCAGCGCTCAAACCCTCGGCGAATCGCGCATTGCGTGCCAGGCGCAGATCAATATCCGCCAGGGATTCGCGACCCCGCGCCAGCAAGCGCTGGCGCAACACCCCTTGGTCTACCGTCAGCAACACCACCAGCAGGTTCGGGTAACGCAGCCGGGTTTGCGCCAGGTGACCGCGGGAGCCGTTGACCAGCACATCGTGCCCCGCCGCCAGCCACTCATCGATTTCCCGCGGGATGCCATAGGACAACCCGTTGGCGTGCCAGCTGAGGGCAAATGCGCCCTCGGCCTCCATTGCGGCAAACTGCTCCGGGCTCACACCCTGCGCCGCTTCGCCCACCGCTTCCGCCGAGCGGGTGATGACCCGCCGCACAATGCGGCAGCCACGCTCGGCCAGACGCGGTCGTGCGGCATCCAGCAGGCTGTCCTTGCCCGAACCCGATGGTCCGATGAGATAGATCAACCTGCCTGCCATCAAAACACCCTCTTCGCTTGTCGCCACACTTGTTGGACCACGGGCAGTCCGTCGCGGCTCCTGGCTTGCACCAGGTCGGCCCGCAGCCCCGTGGCGATTTCGCCGCGATCACTCAGGCCCGCCGCGTGTGCGGGCGCCAGGCTGATCATCCTGACCGCCCGAGAAAGGTCGCCGCCGTCCTGTTGATTGGCCAGCACGAACGCCGCCTGCAACAGGCTGGCCGGGTAGTAGTCACTGGAAAGTATATCCAGCAATCCTTCGGCGGCCAGGCCGGCGGCGGCCACATTACCCGAGTGGGACCCGCCACGCACCACGTTCGGCGCGCCCATCAGAACTTTCATGTTCAGTTGCCGGCAGCCACGGGCGGCTTCCAGGGTGGTGGGGAATTCGGCGATGGTCATGCCGTAGCGTGCCGACTCCTCGACGTGAGCCAGGGTCGCATCGTCATGGCTGGCCACCGACAGGCCGCGTTCCAGGCAATGCTCGACGATCGCGGCGCGGTAGCGGTCGCTGTACTCCCTGGAGTTGGCCATTTGCAGCTTGATGAACGCGTCCATGGTCTCGTCGTTCAGGTGGTACTTGCCCATGTAGTACTCACGGTACTTGGATTCAAGCACGAACTGGCGCTGGCCCGGCGAGTGGTCCATCACTGACACCAACTGCACCAACGGGTTTTCCACCAGGTCGCGGAACACGCTCAGGGTGTCGGGGTGGCACAGCTCGCAGCGCAGGTGCAGGTGGTGTTCGGCGCGGGTCAGGCCGGCGCTTTCTGCTGCCGCGATGGCGTTGAGCATCGCCGGCAGTTTCTGCATGCGGTTGCCCTTGGGGTTTACGTCGCCGATGGACACCGCGTCGAACACCGTGGTGATGCCGGCCGCGATGATCTGCGCGTCATGGCTGAGCACCGCCGAGGTCGACGGCCAGTCCACGCCGGGGCGCGGGGTCATGTGTTTTTCCAGGTTGTCGGTGTGCAATTCCACCAGGCCCGGCAGCAGGAAATCGCCGTCCAGGTCCTGGGCTTGGGGCAGTTGGCTGCGGCCTTCGGCGATGTCGACGATCAGCCCGTCACGCAGCACGATGCTGCCAAGGAACATGCGATCAGCCGTCACCAGCCGGGCATTACTGAGGATCTGTTCAGCGGGCATGGGCGTATTCCTCTTGGGCAACAGGCGCGGGGGTCATGTCGAAATGGCGGTCGGCGACCGCTTCACGGGCGGCGCGGTCGTGGAAGATGCCGATCAAGGCCGCGCCGGCAGCCTTGGCTTCGTTCATCAGTTCCAGCACCACCTGGCGATTGCTGTCATCGAGGGACGCGGTGGGTTCGTCCAGCAGCATCACCGGCCAGGCCACCATGAAGCCGCGGGCGATGTTGACCCGCTGTTGCTCGCCGCCGGAGAACGTACCGGGTGCCAGCTGCCACAGGCGTTGCGGGATATTCAGGCGGGTCAGCAGATGCTCGGCGCGCGACTGTGCATTGGCCTTCGACCAGCCACGGGCCAGGGCGGGCTCCATCACCACATCCAGGCAGGCCACCCGCGGGATCACCCGCAGAAACTGGCTGACGTAGCCCAGGGTCTGCTGGCGCACCTGCAACACCTCACGCGGCTCGGCACCAACCAGCTCCAGCCATTCGCCAAGGTGCTGTACCCGGATGCTGCCGCCCGCCGGCAGATAGTTACCGTACAGGGTGCGCAGCAACGTGCTTTTACCGGCGCCGGACTGGCCATGCAGCACCAGGCACTCACCGCCTTTCACACTGAACGCCACCCCGCGCAGCACGTTCAGCACCACGCCGTTCTGCTGGTGCAAGGTGAAGGTTTTCGAGAGGTCACGGACCTCGATCAAGGCATTCATCATGGCTGCAATACCGAAGACACCAGCAGTTGAGAGTAAGGGTGCTGTGGATCGTCGAGGATCTGGTCCGTCAGCCCGGTTTCCACCACGCGGGAACGGCGCATCACCATCAGGCGGTCGGCCAGCAGGCGCGCCACGGCGAGGTCGTGGGTGACGATCACCACCGCCAGATCCAGCTCGCGAACGAGGCCGCGCAGCAGGTCGAGCAAGCGCGCCTGTACCGACACGTCCAGGCCGCCGGTGGGTTCGTCCATAAACACAAGGCGCGGGCTGGAGACCAGGTTGCGGGCGATTTGCAGGCGTTGTTGCATGCCGCCGGAGAAGGTCCGGGGCAAGTCGTCGATACGCTGCGGGTCGATTTCCACCTGGCCCAGCCAGTCGAGGCCGGCGCCACGCAGTTGCTCATAGTTGCGCACGCCCTGGGCCATCAGGCGCTCGCCGATATTGGCGCCGGCAGAGACCCCCATGCGCAAACCGTCCCGTGGGTTCTGCTCGACAAAGCCCCATTCGGTGCGCAGCAAGGTGCGACGTTCGGCTTCGCTGGCGCTGTACAGATCCAGCCATTCACCGTCCTTGCCGCGATAGCCGATGTGGCCGGCCTGCGGTGGCAGACGCCCGCTGAGCAGCGAGAGCAAGGTGGACTTGCCCGAGCCCGACTCACCAACAATCCCCAGCACTTCACCGGGGTACAAATCGAAGCTGACGTCCTGGCAGCCCTTCTCTTCCCCGTACAACAACGACAGGTCACGCACTTGCAAAAGAGGCTGGCTCACTGGTTGTTCTCCTTGACCCGTTGGGCGCAATACCAGGTGTCGGAACACACAAAACTCTGGGTACCGGCGTCGTCGAGAATCAGCTCATCGAGGAACGATTCATGGCTGCCGCAGATCGCGCAGGTGTGTTCCCACTTCTGCACTTCGAACGGATGGTCTTCAAAGTCGAGGCTGGTGACCTGGGTGTACGGCGGCACCGCGTACAGGCGCTTTTCGCGACCGGCACCGAACAGCATCAGCGCCGGGCTCATGTCGAGTTTCGGGTTGTCGAATTTCGGGATTGGCGAGGGGTCCATCACGTAGCGCTCATCCACCATCACCGGGTAGGCGTAGCTGGTGGCGATATGGCCGAAGGTGGCGATGTCCTCGTAGAGCTTTACGTGCATCACCCCGTAGTCATTCAGGGCGTGCATGGTGCGGGTCTCGGTTTCCGACGGTTCGATAAAACGCAGCGGCTCCGGGATCGGCACCTGGTAGACCATGATCTGGTCGGCCTGCAACGGAGTTTCCGGGATGCGGTGGCGGGTCTGGATCACCGTCGCGTCCGGGGTGCTTTCGGTGGTGGCGACGCCCGCCGTACGGGCGAAGAAGCGGCGGATCGACACGGCGTTGGTGGTGTCGTCGGCGCCCTGGTCGATCACCTTGAGCACGTCGTCAGCCCCCAGGATCGCGGCGGTCAGTTGCATGCCGCCGGTGCCCCAACCGTAAGGCAGCGGCATCTCGCGGCCACCGAACGGCACCTGGTAACCGGGGATCGCCACGGCCTTGAGCAAGGCGCGGCGGATCATGCGTTTGGTCTGCTCGTCGAGGTAGGCGAAGTTGTACGCCGGGTCACGCGCAGGCGCTTGAGTCAGGTCATTCATGGCGGGTGCCCTCGGCCGGTTGGCGCAGTTTGCGGATCAGTTCCAGCTCGGACTGGAAGTCCACGTAGTGAGGCAATTTGAGGTGGGAAACAAAGCCCGCCGCCTCGACGTTGTCGCAGTGGGACAGCACGAATTCTTCCTGCTGGGCCGGCGAGACGATCTCTTCGTTGAACTCATTGGCCCGCAGCGAGCGGTCCACCAGGGCCATGCCCATCGCCTTGCGCTCGGCATGCCCGAATGCCAGGCCGTAGCCCCGGGTGAACTGCGCCAGCTCGGTGGCCGAGCCGACGAACTGGTTGACCATCTCGCACTCGGTGACTTCGATGCTGCCCAGGCAGATCGGGAAACCCAGCTCTTCCGGGTCGATCCACACCTCCACATCGCCGATGCGAATCTCGCCGGCGAACGGGTGGTTGCGGCCATAACCACGTTGGGTCGAATAACCCAGCGCCAGCAGGAAACCTTCGTCGCCACGGGCCAGGGCTTGCAGGCGCTGGGCGCGGTTGGCCGGGTATTCCAGCGGGTCGCGGGTGATGTCGGCGACGCTGCCGGTGTCGTCGGATTCGTTCTTGATCAGCCCTTCCTTGGCCAGCAGGCCGAGTACCCGAGGGCACGGTTCCAGAGTCGCATCCGGCGTGGTTTGCGGGCCCGGGTATTCACCTTCGGCCAGCAGCGCAAAGTCCAGCAGGCGGTGGGTGTAATCGAAGGTCGGGCCCAGCAGTTGCCCGCCCGGCACGTCCTTGAAGGTGGCCGACAAACGCCGGCTCAGCGACATCTGCGCGGTATCGATCGGCAGGCTCGGGCTGAAGCGCGGCAACGTGGTGCGGTAGGCCCGCAGCAGGAAGATCGCTTCCACCAGATCCCCCGCCGCTTGCTTGATCGCCAGTGCAGCCAACTCCGTGTCGTACAGCGAGCCTTCGCTCATCACTCGCGCGACCGCCAGCGGCAGTTGCTCGCGGATCTGCTCCACGCTCAATTCCGCAATGGAAGTATCGCCCCGGCGTTTTTTCGCCAGCAGGCGGTGGGCATTGTCGATGGCCTGTTCGCCACCCTTGACGGCTACGTACATCAGGCATGCTCCTGTGCAATTCGGGTGCTGCGTGGCAGGCCGATCAGGTGATGGCCGGCGGCGAACAACACGTCCAGGCCACGGGGAAAGGTTTCCCGGCGTTGGCGTTCCAGCCAGAACGCTTGGGGTACGGGCAGGTTGACCTGACGCTGGGTCTTGATCCCCGGACCGCGCCAGTTCAAGGCGCGACCGGCTTCCAGGTCGGTCAACTGGACCAGCAAGGTGCAGGACTGATCCGGGTAGCGGTCATTGCCGTGGTCGAAGCCGCTGAGGTCGAGCAAGTCCTGTTCACCGAGCAAGGCGAACGCGGCCTCTTCCCGGTTGGCGGTCAGCGGGCAGCCGCAGTGGAAGGCCAGGTTGGCGCGGATCAGCGGCGTGTCGAAGCACGGCGCCAGCCAGAGCGGTGTGTCCATATCCAGCAGCGCCAGGCACAGCGCATAGGTAGCCGGCGCCAGGCCTTCAAGGCTGGGGGCCGCGGGCAAGGACTGGATCAGGCCGGGCTCGGCGAGGGCCTTGAGGGCCCCGCGAAAACCGCGCTGGGCGTCCAGCACCGGGTCTACAAAGGCCGGTTGCAAGCGTTGGGCATTCATCAGTTTTCTCCTCGAACCAGGGTGAAGAACTCGACCTTGGTGGCGGCGGTGTCGGCCTCTTTTTGCGCCCGGCGCTCGGCCTGGGCGTTGGCCAGTGCGCCGATCAGGTCGCTGAGCCAGGGGCTCGGGTGTGCGCCTTGCAAATGCGCATCCGCCAGGGCCGCCAGTTCGGCATGGACCTTGTCGCGCCCGGCCAGGTAGCTGTAGCCGGTGCGCCCGTCAGCCAGGCGCACCACGCAGCGGGTCACGCTCATTTCGCCGAGGTTGAACGGCGCGCCATTGCCGCCCATGCGGCCGCGCACCAGGGTCATGCCGATTTCCGGGGCGCGGATCAGTTGGTAATCCACGTCGCGCAGGGCGTCTTCATGGGGCAGCAATTCACTGCGAAAGGCGCGGGCGAGCACGCCGATCCAGTGTTGACGCGGGGACAGGTTCATCGAGGTCTCCATCAGGTCACCACTTGGTACTGGAAGCGATCCGAACGGCTGGTGGACTGCGCCAGCTCCACCGGGCGGCCGTCGCGATCGCGGGAAAGGGTGAATACGGTGAGCGCCGGCAAGTGCCGGGGCATCATCAGCAGTGCGGCTTCGTCGCGGTTGGGCAAACGCGCGCCGATCAGGCTTTGGGTGCGGGTCAACGGCAGGTCGCGTTCACGCAGGTACTGGCGCAGGGAGCCGCCGTTGTAATCCGCCAGCAGCGGCGCATGGCTGGCGCAGTAACGATGGCGGATCAGGCTGACCGGCTGGTGGTCGAGCTTGCGCAGGGTCTGCAGCTCGATCATTGGCGCCATCTCGGCGATGCCCAGTTGCTGGGCCTCTTCGCGGCTGGCAAAGCAGTAGCGGCGCTTGAGCAGCATCGCTTCCACGCCCACGCCTTGGGCCGACAAGGACTGGCTGTAGGAGGTCTCGGCGCCCATCGGGTAAATCAGCGGGCGGTCCAGCACCTGGGTGCCCTTGCCCTGGCGGCGCAACAGGCTGCCTTCGAACACCAGCTCGTCGATGGCGCGGCGCAGGGTGTGGCGGTTGACGCCGAAGCGTTCAGCCAGTTGCACCTCGCCCGGCAGGAATTCACCGGCCTGGTAGCTGCTCAGTTCGCGGCGCAGGATGTCAGCGAGTTCGCGGTACACCGGCTCATCTTGTCTAGACAACTGCATGCTTAAAAAAAGCGCCCTGGGGCACCCCTCCGACGTCAGATGAACTGCTTGCGCAGGCGTTGGGACAGCACGTCGATACAGCTCACCACCACGATGATCACCAGCAGCACCGCGCAGGTCTGCACGAACTGGAACGCGCGGATGTTCTCCCAGAGGATCACGCCGATCCCGCCGGCACCGACCATCCCCACCACCGTAGCCGAACGCACGTTGGCCTCGAAGCGGTAGAGCGCGTAGGACACCCAGAGCGGCATCACTTGCGGGATCACGCCGTAGATCACCTCTTGCAGGGCACTGGCACCGGTGGCTCGCACACCTTCAACGGGGCCCGGGTCGATGGCTTCGACGGCTTCGGCAAACAGCTTGGCGAGGACCCCGGTGGTACTGATCCACAAGGCCAGGACACCGGCAAAAGGACCGAGGCCGACGGCGACCACGAACAACATCGCGAACACCATTTCGTTGATCGAACGGAAGGCATCCATCACCCGGCGCAGCGGCTGGTGAATCCACCACGGCGTGATGTTGTCGGCGCACAGGATGCCCAGGGGCACCGAGCAGACGATCGCCAGCACCGTGCCCCAGAGGGCGATTTGCACGGTGACGATCATCTCCTTGAGGTAGGAGCGCCATTCGTGGAAGTCCGGCGGGAAGAAGTCGGCGGCGAAGGTCGCCATGTTTCCGGAATCGCGGTACAGCGCCAGCGGGTTCATCTCGGCGCCGTGCCAGGCCCAGGCCAGCAGGATCAGGAACAGGCCCCAGCCCAGGTATTGCGGCCAAGTCCTTTTGCCCACTGCTTCAGCATGCAAGGTAGTCATGGGTCACTCTCGGTGTAGGGTTGGAACTGGGCTTAATGTGGGAGCGGGCTTGCTCGCGAATGCGGTGACTCAGTCGCCGGATGCGTTGAATGACACACCGTATTCGCGAGCAAGCCCGCTCCCACATGAACCCGATTCCTACAGGGGGTTAGCCGTTGGCTGCGGTCTTCTTGTCCAGTTCGGTGATGCGCTCTTGCAGCTTGGCCAGGTCGGCGTCGATGTCGGCGAGCTTCCTGGCCTTGTCAGCCGCTTCCAGCTTGTCGTCGGCGCTGATGGTGGTGCGCTGCTTGAACAGTTCCAGTTGGCGGATCGGCAACAACTGGTCGTCGCTGGACTTGAGGAACTTGCCCAGTTGCATGTTCTTCAGCACGGCCTTCTCTTCGTCGGTATCACCGTAGTTGGCGAAGAAGTCGCGGATCTTGGTCTTCTCGCTGTCGCTCAGGGCCTTGCTCCACACCATCGGGTCGGCCGGGATCAGCGGCGACTTCCAGATCACCTTGAGCATGGCGGCCTTGTCCGGCTGGGTGACTTCCAGGCGGTCCCAGCTTTCGGTGTTGAAGGTGGCGACGTCCAACTGCCCCTTGGCCACGCTCAATGCGTTGACTTCATGGCTGGAGTTGAGGGTGCGCTTGAAGGCGGTGGCGGCGTCGACGTGGTTCTTGGCGAACACGTAGTAGCCGGGTACCAGGTAGCCTGAAGTGGAGTTCGGGTCACCGTTGCCGAAGGTCAGGTTCTTGGCGTTCTTGAGCATGTCATCGACGTTGTTGATCGGGCTGTCCTTGCGCACGATCAGCACGCTCCAGTAACCGGCAGCCCCGTTGGCGGCGGCGGTCTGGGCGAAGATTTCGCCGTTGGAACGGTCCACCGCTTCCATCGCGGCCTTGTTGCCCAGCCAGGCCACGTCGACTTTGTTGAAGCGCATGCCCTGGATCAGGCCGGCGTAGTCGGAGGCGAAGGTGGCGTTGATGGTGAGGCCGGTCTTCTTGTGCATGTCATCCAGGAAGGGCTGCCAGATGCTCTTGAGGTTCTGCGAAGACTCGGTGGACATGATGCCGAAATTGATCGCCTTGTCGGCGGCCTGGGCAGTGCCCATGGCCACGCTGGCAAGCAGCACGGCAGACAGAAACACATGACCGATACGGTTCAACATGGAGAGGATTCCTGTGGGTCGTTAGTAAGGTTTCAAGCGCGGGCCAGGGCCAACCGTGCGGGGACGACGGGTGTGCGGGTCTGGTCGGAAAACATCAGGCTGGTGTCGACATCGGCACCGTACAAATCGTTGAGGAACTGGCTGCTCAGCTCGCTGGCCTGGCCATCGAAGTGAATCCGCCCGCCCTTGAGCGCCACGGCTCGCGGGCAATAACGCATGGCGTAATCGACCTGGTGCAGGGTGACCACCACGGTCTTGCCGTCGCGGCCGTTGATGTCGGCGAGGATCTCCATGACCTTGCGCGCCGACTCCGGGTCCAGGGAGGCGATGGGTTCATCCGCCAGGATCACTTCGGCGCGTTGCGTCAAAGCACGGGCGATTGCCACGCGTTGCTGCTGGCCGCCGGACAAGGTGGAGGCGCGCTGGCTGGCCAGGTCTGCCAGGCCGACGCGGGCCAGGGATTCCATGGCGAACTGTTTTTCCTCGGTGTTGAACAAACCGAGGTTGCCGCGCCAGCGCGGCATGCGGCCCAGGCAACCGAGCAGTACGTTGTCGAGCACGCTCAGGCGGTTGACCAGGTTGAACTGCTGGAAGATGTAGCCGATGTCGGCGCGCAGGCGCCGCACCTTGCCATTCAACCGCCCGCTGGCCTGCACTTCCCGGCCCAGCACCTTGACGCTGCCGCCGTTGCTCTTGTCGCAACAGGCCAGGCCCGCGAGGTGGCGCAGCAAGGTGGACTTGCCGGAGCCGGAAGCGCCAATCAGCGCGACCATCTCACCGGTGGCAACGGTGAGTTCGAGGTCGACCAGCGCGGATTTCTTCGCAAAGGTCTTGTTCAGATGATCGACATGGATAGCTGGAGTCATGGGCTTCTCTGTCTGGTTGAACAGCCATCCGTGGCTGCGTTTGAGTTCAAACGACAGTAGGCGCGGGCTGTGTCAGCCCTATGACTTGCACATGACTGGAGTAAAACCGTTTGATGAAGGTTTGATGAAAGGTTGGAAGTAGCTGTAGGACGTTGATCGTTCCCAACGCTCTGCGTGGGAATGCCGCCTCGGACGCTCTGCGTCCATTGAAGTCTTGCGCAGTGGTGACGCGGAGCGTCACGGGATGCATTCCCACGCAGAGCGTGGGAACGATCCATACCTAACCTGTGGCGAGGGAGCTTGCTCCCGCTGGGCTGCGCAGCGGCCCCAAGCCTGGGTGACACGGTCTGTCAGATGTACTGAAGTGGCTGACTTGGGCCTGCTTCGCAGTCCAGCGGGAGCAAGCTCCCTCGCCACAAGGTCTCGCCCGGCATTGGAAATGTGCCGGACTGTGGTGCAATAGCTGGCCGCCAATATGTGCAAAAGGACAACGTGATGGGAAAAGACAAGGCATGTCCGGTCATCCTGCGAACCCGCCAATCCCTGGAAATCCTCGCCTTCAAACACCCACTTGCAGGTCTTCAACTGGTCAAGGGCAGCTTGGAGCCTGGCGAAAGTACCGAGGCTGCGGCAGTTAGAGAGTTGCTTGAAGAAGCCGGGATAACCGGCAAGGTGATACGTGACCTGGGCACTTGGCACTCAGCGTCCACGGGGCATACATGGGCCTTTCATCAATGCCTGATCCCTGAAGACCTGCCAGATACCTGGACCCATTTTGCAGAGGATGATGGCGGCCACGAGTTCCAGTTCTTCTGGCACCCGCTGGCGAGCGAACCGTCAGAAGAGTGGCATCAGGTGTTTAAAGATGCCCTGGAGTTTCTAAAGCCGCGCCTTGCCGAAGTATCGCTTCAGGAATAATCAAGATCCCGGTAAATCGGTGATTTTTCCTACGATCTCTATGGCTTGCAGCAGCCTTAACTCGCCGCTAGCCTCTCCAAGTCGCTGCTCATCAGCGATCGGGTTTGGTCGCCCGGGTTAGAATGGCGCACAGTGCCGCGCAAGCGGCATTATCGTGTTCGCTTTATGGCGAGCTGTGCGTGGGAGGGCCCTGGCCCTGCCGGGTTTCCATTCCCTGGTCGACCAACCTGCGTACAGCTCGCCACCCACCTGCTTGGTCGCAGATGTGGTGAGCTCCCACTGAATGGAGAGTCATTGCATGTACAAGGTCACGCCCAATCCGCCAGAAACGTCTGGCTCCAAGTCTGAAAAAAACAAGCTTCAGGACGCCGCCCAGCGGGCCATCGATCACTACCTGAAACCCGCCGAAACCAAAGCGTCCACCAATGAAAAAAACCACTTCAGTCTGTTCACCGTATCAGCCAACGTTGAAACGGAAGCACTGCTGAGCAACGCCTACGAAACACTCCAGTCTGCCAATGCAATGGCGTTGGACCTTTCCGAAAACATTGATGGCAAAGACCGCAGCCTGGTATTGGCGATGCAACAACTGCTGGAGTTGGGATTGTTGTTGGTGGATAGAGCGCTGGATCGAGAGTGCCCGGTGGCCTGATCAAAACCGAAATCCAACTGGCAACATAAATCCAATGTGGGAGCGGGCTTGCTCGCGAATGCAGAGGGTCAGTCAATACATCGGGTGACTGATCCACCGCTTTCGCGAGCAAGCCCGCTCCCACATTTTGATTTTCATCAGGTTCAAACTGCCCGGTGTTATTGAGCGATGCGGGCGCGCAATCGCGGCATCACAAAATCCAGAAACGCCCGCAGCTTCAGCGGCAACGGCGACTGGCCTTTGTGCACCAAACTGATGGGCAATGGCGCCGACTCAAACGCTTCAAGCAACACCGCCAGTGCCTCTTCCCGCAGCGCATCCGCCACTTGATACGAGAGTACCCGAATCACCCCAACCCCCAACGTCGCCGCCGCAATCGCCGCTTCTGCGGTGTTCACCGACAACCGCGAATGCACCGGTACCGAGAGCCCGGTTTTACCCGCGCCAAATCCCCACGCCCCTTGGGACGCCAGCACTTCGAAGGTGATGCAGTCATGTGCCGCCAAGTCCCGGGGTTCGGCCGGTACACCGCGAGCGGCCAGGTACGCCGGGCTGGCGCACACCACCCGCCGCACCGCGCCCACCTGCATGGCCTTGAGCGAGCTGTCGGGCAACTCGCCAATGCGCACCGCGACGTCGCAGTGTTCTTCCATCAGGTGCACGACGCGGTCGGTGAGGATCAGGTTGATGTCGATCTCCGGGTACTGCGCGAGGAATTCCACCACCACCGGCACGATGTGCAGCCGCCCGAAGACCACTGGCGCGGTAACGACCAGTTCGCCCCGGGGCTGGGAATATTCGCCAGTGGCCGCGCGCTCGGCCTCGCTGATGTCTTCAAGAATGCGCCGGCACGCGTCGAGGTAAGAGGCGCCGGCATCGGTCAACGACAGCTGGCGCGTGGTGCGGTGCAGCAGGCGGGTTTTCAGGTGCGTCTCAAGTTCAGCCACCTTGCGGCTGACGCTGGCCAGCGGCATGTCGAGGCGCCGCGCGGCAGCGGTCAGGCTGCCTGCATCAACCACGGCAACGAAGATGGACATGGATTCAAGACGGTTCATGGCAACCTATCAAATTCTGGAAGGATGATTCCAAATCCTAGGGGATTATCCTGCCAAGCGCGAGTGCGTAACGTTGGCCACTCATCTCCTTCCCGGAGATCTGCATTGAAGGAGAGCGCCGTGAGTGGCCTGCCGATGACATCCCAACCTTCCACAGCGCCTGCGGTCGCGCCGCGCGGCAAGATCATCATGATGGCGGTGATCGCCGGCGCGGTGATTACCAATATTTACTGCACCCAGCCGATCCTGCCGCTGATCGCTTCGGACATGGGCGTGGACGTGACCACCGTGGATCTGGTGGCCGGTTCCGCCCTGCTGGGTTTTGCTACCGGGCTGGCGTTGCTGCTGCCGATGGGCGACCGTTTTGACCGCCGCAAGCTGGTGCTGGGGCAGATCGCCCTGGCGTTCTGTTTCGCCCTGGCGGCGGCGTTTTCACCGGGCATCTGGGCGCTGATCGGGGCGTCTTTCGGCTTGGGGATTGTGAGCTGTGTGCCGCAGCAACTGGTGCCGTTCGCGGCGGTGATGTCGCAGCCCCACGAACGCGGGCGCAATGTGGGCACGGTGGTCAGCGGGATCATGGTCGGCATCCTGCTCGGGCGCACGATCGCCGGCGTAGTCGGTGAGGCTTATGGCTGGCGGGCGGTGTACGCGATGGAGGCGGCCTTCATGATCCCGGTGTGGATCGGTGCCGCCAGGCTGCTGCCACAAGGCGTGCCGAGCACCAACCTGTCCTACCCTCGCCTGCTGACTTCGCTGTGGCCGCTGATGCGCGACAACAGCCCGATTCGCCAATCAATGATGGTGCAGGCGTTGTTGTGGGCTTGCTTCAATGCGTTTTGGGTGAATCTGGCAGCACTGTTGGCTCATGGGCCGTGGCAATTGGGCAGTGCCTGGGCCGGTGGCTTCGGGATTATCGGTGCGGCGGGTGCGTTGGCGGCGTCGCTCGGTGGGCGGGCTTCCGACAGGCTGGGTTCGCGCAAGGTGATTGGGGCGAGTATCGGGATTGTGACCTTGGCGTTCCTGCTGCTGGCGGGTGCCGAGACTTCGATTATCTTGCTGGTGCTGGGGGTGATCGTGCTGGATATCGGCGTGCAGTCGGGCCTGGTTTCCAACCAGACCCGGGCGTTTGCGGTGGACCCGAAAGCTCAGGGCCGCATCAATAGTTTGTACATGACGGCGACGTTTTTTGGCGGTGCGGTGGGGGCGACAATCAGCGGCTGGTTGATGGCGCGGTTGGGCTGGATGGGGATTGTGGAGTTTGGGGTGATGCTGGGGGTGATTGCCGGGGTGGTCCACTGGACAAGCGCGCCCAGGCAGACTGAGGAGCTGGCGTAATTTCAAATCAAACGAGATTCAAAATGTGGGAGCGGGCTTGCTCGCGAATACGGTATATCAGTGCCCGATTTGTTGGCTGACACGCCGTATTCGCGAGCAAGCCCGCTCCCACATTTGAGCTTTGTTGTTGGGTGGACTGTATTCCAAACCAGCCATGAAAAAGGCGACCCGAAGGTCGCCTTTTTTCATTGTGCGTACTGCTTGCTCAACCCCGGCGGTACGCCATGGACATCGGTCTCTTCCCAAGGCCCGTTCGGGCTGATGGACCGGCTCCAGCCGTTGCTCCAGCGGTAGTAGGTGCGCTGGCGGTAGAACGTATCGGCCTGCTCGTCCAGCACGTACACCTGCATCTTTCCGTCCCAGTGGCTGGCCGCACCCGGTGGAGGTGCGAAGGTCGGCGAGGAGCTCGGCACCGGCTTCGACGGTTTGATCACTGGGCCCGAGGGCTGGGTGCCTGGCTGGGTGCTCGGCTGGGTCGACGGCCCTGTCGGTGGAATAGTCGGCCCGGTAGGCGACGGAGGCCGATGGACCGCACAAGCACTCAACCCCAGTACCAGGCTGAGCAGGGTGATACGTGCGATAGCGGTCATGGGCATTTCCTCGAATTATTGGTCCGGACTGTCGATGGTCAGCTGCTGCAGCGCAGTGGTGCTGCTGGCCAGGGGTTGGCTGCGGCCGATCCACTCGCCAGCTGTGGGAACACCTGCCCGGGATATGCGCGCAACCAGTTGGACTTCGGGAAAGTTGGACAGTTTCAACTGCGGCATCATCGCGTCGCTGTCGCCCAGCTCGACGGTGATCGGCAGGTCGGCCACGGTCACGCGCTTGGCGGCCAGGGGCGCCGGCGGGCCTTTGACGGCACGGGCGAAGATGAACACGCTGTCGGTCGGCAAGGCCTTGGCCTTCACATCGGCGGCCAGGTCCACCCGCACTTGTATCTGTTTTTCTGCCTTCACGGGCGCCACGCTGCCGCCGCTCTCCTTGAGCTTCTCGGCGGCCCGGTCGATCCCGCCTTGCAGCGCGGCACGGGAATTGTCGTCCGGTGGCAGTTGCGCCAGCAGGCGGTTCCAGTAGTCGATCGCTTCCTGGTAACGCTGGCCTTCAAAGGCGGCGATGCCCAGCAGGCCGAGGCTGGTGACTTCCTTCGGGTCGAGTTTCAGTGCTTCGTCGGTCAGGGCCTGGACCTTGGGCGACCACTGTTTGTTGTCGGCAAAGTACTGGGCCTGGGCCCACTGGCCGAGCAACTCGGGCTGGCGACCGGCCAGGGCCACGGTGCGCTCGAAGATTTTCGCCGCATCGGCGGAACGGTCCTGGGCCATGTAGGCACGACCGAGGAAGTACAGGCCTTCCGGCGAGTCCGGCTGGGCCGCTGCGGCGCGCTCCAGGCGGCGGGTCATGTCTTCCATGGACACCGGCGGCTGGGAGAATTCGCGGGTCAGTTCGACCTTGTCGCTGGCACCGTAATGCAGGTACAGCGCCACGCCCAGCACCGGCACCAGAAACGCCGCGAGCAACGGCAACGGTTTGCCGAGGCGCGATTCCCGGGGTTTTTCCACACCCTCGGTATCCGCCAGCAACTCACGGGCCGCTTCAGCGCGACCGCTGTCCAGCTGGGCCGCATCCAGCACGCCTTCGGTCTGCTGGGTTTGCAGTTCCGCCACGCGTTCCTGGTACAGCGCCACGTTCAATGCAGTGCGATCCTCTTCACGCTGGGCACGGCGGCCGCGTAACACCGGGATCAGCAGGAAACTCAAGGCAATCAGAAGCAGCAGACCTGCTGCGAGCCAGAAATCAATCATCAGTTTTTTTGTCCAGCAGTTGGTCGAGGCGTTGACGCTCATCGACGGAAAGCGAGTCCGAGCCATCGGCCGGGGCGACACGACGGCGGCGCACAATCACCGCCATAACGACTAAGCCTGTGAGCAACAACCCGGCGGGGCCGAACCACAGCAGCGCAGTCTTGCCGGTGAGCGCCGGCTTGTAGCGCACGAAGTCACCGTAGCGGTCGACCATGAAGTCGATGATCTGCTGATTGTCCTTGCCCTCGCCGAGCATGCGGAAAATCTCTTTGCGCAGGTCGGCGGCGATCGGTGCGTTGGAGTCGGCGATGTCCTGGTTCTGGCACTTGGGGCAGCGCAGCTCCTTGGTCAGTTCGCGAAAACGCTCGCGGTCTCCGTCCTTGGCAAATTCGTAAGTGTCGATGGCGGCGTGGGCCACGCCGACCATGCTCAAGCCCAATACCGCGGCGGCTAACCAACGCTTCATGGCTTGGCCTCGTCCACCAGCGCCTGGTACTTGGCGGCCAGTTGCTCGCGCCACACCACTTCGTCGATCACGCCCACGTACTTGTCGCGGATCACGCCCTTGGCGTCGATGAAGAAGGTTTCCGGAGCGCCGTACACACCAAGGTTCAGCCCGAGGTTGCCGTCTTCGTCGCGGATATCCAGCTGGTACGGGTTGTGGAATTCAGCCAGCCACTTCAGGGCGGCAGCATTGTCGTCCTTGTAGTTGATGCCGTAGATCACCACGCCCTTCTCCGCCAGCTTGTTCAGCACCGGATGCTCCACGCGGCAGGAAATGCACCAGGTGCCCCACACGTTGACCAGTGCCGGTTTGCCCAGCAAATCAGCCTGGGTCAGGGTCTTGTCGCCCTGCACGGTCGGCAGCGAGAACGCCGGAAATGGCTTGCCGATCATGGCGGACGGCAGCTCGGCCGGGTCCAGGTACAGCCCGCGATACAGGAACACCGCCACCACCAGAAACGCCGCCAGCGGTAACACCATCAACCAACGCTTCATACTGGCGCTCCTTGCAGACCGAGGGCTTCACGCACCCGGCTCTTGACCTTGACCCGGTAGCGCCGGTCCATCGCTGCCAGCAAACCACCGAAGCCGGTGAGCAGGCCGCCGAACCAGATCCAGCGCACAAACGGTTTGACGTGGACCCGCACGGCCCAGGCGCCATCGCCCAACGGTTCACCCAGGGCGACGTAGAGGTCGCGGGTGAAACCGGCGTCGATCCCGGCTTCTGTCATCATCGAACTTTGCACGGTGTACAGGCGTTTTTCCGGGTGCAGCACGGCGATTTCCTTACCGTTGCGCACAACGCGTACGGTGCCTTTGTCGGAGGTGAAGTTCGGCCCTTCGAAGTGCTTGGCGCCTTCGAAAATGAAGTGATAGCCGGCCAGGTCCATGGACTCGCCGGGGGCCAGGCGCAGGTCGCGCTCGGCGCTGTTCTGGCTGGACAACACCACACCCAGGGCGCACACGGCGATGCCGATGTGGGCGACCTGCATGCCCCAGTAACTGCGGGTCATGGTCGGCAAGCCTTTGATCAAACCTTTGTGGCGGGTCTTGTCGATCAGGTCGCGTACACCGGCCAGCAATACCCAGGCCGCGAGCATGAAGGTGGCAAGCACGGCCCAGTTGAAGTCGCCGTAGGCAATACCGGCGATCACGGCCAGCGCGGCGCTGCCCAGCAGTACCGGGGTGAGCATGCCCACCAGCCATTTCACCGGGGTGTCTTTCCAGCGCACCAGTACGCCGACCGCCATCACCACCATCAGCAGCGCCATCAAGGGGATGAACAGCGCGTTGAAGTACGGCGGGCCGACGGACAGCTTGGCGCCGCTCAGGGCATCCAGCACCAGCGGGTACAGGGTACCGAGCAGAATCATCGAGGCCGCCACCACCAGCACCAGGTTATTACCCAGCAGCAGGGTTTCCCGGGACCAGAGGTTGAAGCCCACGTGGCTCTTGACCACTGGCGCACGCAGGGCGAACAGCGTCAGGGAGCCGCCGACCACGAACAGCAGGAAGATCAGGATGAACACGCCGCGCTCCGGGTCGGAGGCAAACGCGTGCACCGAGGTCAGTACGCCGGAACGCACCAGGAACGTACCCAGCAGGCTCAGGGAAAACGCGGCGATGGCCAGCAACACGGTCCAGCTTTTGAACACGCCGCGTTTTTCCGTGACTGCCAGCGAGTGAATCAGCGCGGTGCCCACCAGCCAGGGCATGAAGGAGGCGTTTTCCACCGGGTCCCAGAACCACCAGCCGCCCCAGCCGAGTTCGTAGTAGGCCCACCACGAGCCCAGGGTGATGCCGATGCCGAGGAATGCCCAGGCGACGATGGTCCACGGCCGCGACCAGCGCGCCCAGGCCGCATCGAGACGCCCGCCGAGCAAGGCGGCGATGGCGAAGGCGAAGGCGACCGAGAAACCGACGTAGCCCATGTAGAGCATCGGCGGGTGTACGATAAGGCCGATGTCTTGCAGCAGCGGGTTGAGGTCGTGCCCGTCTACCGGGATCTGCGGCAGGATGCGGGTGAACGGGTTGGAGGTCATGATCAGGAACAGCAGGAAGCCGATGCTGATCATGCCCATCACCGCCAGCACCCGGGCCAGCATCACTTGCGGCAGTTGGCGGGAGAAGATCGAGACGGCAAAGGTCCAGCCGCCGAGGATCAATGCCCACAGCAGCAACGAACCTTCGTGGGCGCCCCACACGGCGCTGAACTTGTAGTACCAGGGCAAGGCGCTGTTGGAGTTATTGGCGACGTAGGCGACAGAAAAGTCGTCGGTCATGAAGGCGTAGGTCAGGCAACCGAAGGCGAATACCAGAAAGGCGAACTGGCCCCAGGCAGCCGGCTGGGCCAGGCTCATCCACAGGCGGTCACCGCGCCAGGCGCCCAGCAACGGGACCACGGCCTGGACGATGGCAAAGCACAGGGCGAGGATCATCGCCAGTTGGCCCAACTCCGGAATAAACAGTGCGGACGTCATGACTTAGCCCTCCTTGGCGGGGGTCGGGGCGGATTGGCCGCTGTCTTTGAGGGCCTTGGTGACTTCCGGCGGCATGTATTTTTCATCGTGCTTGGCCAGCACTTCATCGGCCACCACCACGCCGTCGGCGTTGAGCTTGCCGAGGGCAACGATGCCCTGCCCTTCGCGGAACAGGTCCGGGAGGATGCCGCGGTAGGTGATGGTCACGGATTTGTTGAAGTCGGTGACGATGAACTTGACGTCCAGGGAGTCGCCGGAGCGTTGCAACGAGCCTTTCTCGACCATGCCACCGGCACGGATTCGGGTGTCCAGCGGCGCTTCGCCGTTGGCGATCTGGGTCGGGGTGTAGAACAGGTTGATGTTCTCCCGCAGGGCGCTCAGGGCCAGGGTCACGGCAATGCCGACACCGGCCATGATGGCCAGGATGATCAACAGACGCTTTCTACGCAGCGGATTCACTTTTCGGTCTCCCGGCGCAAACGACGCGCCTCTTGTTGCAGGTAACGCTTGCGGGCCAGGATCGGCGCGGCGACGTTGAGGGCCAGCACCGCCAGGCAAATGCCATAGGCCGTCCAGACGTACAGGGCGTGATGGCCCATGGCGAGAAAATCACTGAAAGAGTTGAAGCTCATCCACGGGCTCCCAGGCTGTTTTGCACTTCGGCCTTGACCCAACTGGTGCGGGCTTCTCGCTTGAGCACTTCGAGGCGCATGCGCATCAGCAGCACGGCGCCGAAGAAGCAGTAGAACCCCAGCACCATCAGCAGCAGCGGCGCCCACATTTCCACGGGCATTGCCGGCTTTTCGGTGAGGGTGAAGGTGGCGCCCTGGTGCAGGGTGTTCCACCACTCCACCGAGTATTTGATGATCGGGATGTTGATCACGCCGACGATCGCCAGCACCGCGCAGGCCTTGGCGGCGCTGTCACGGTTGCTGATGGCGTTGCCCAGGGCAATCAGGCCAAAGTACAGGAACAGCAGGATCAGCATCGAGGTGAGTCGCGCATCCCATACCCACCACGAACCCCAGGTCGGCTTGCCCCAGATCGCACCGGTGACCAGCGCCACGGCGGTCATCCAGGCACCGATGGGCGCGGCGCATTGCAGGGCCACATCCGCCAGTTTCATCTTCCACACCAGGCCGACGATGCCGCACACCGCCAGCATCACGTAGCAGGACTGGGCCAGCATCGCGGCAGGCACGTGGATGTAGATGATGCGAAAGCTGTTGCCTTGCTGATAGTCCGGCGGCGCGAAGGCCAGGCCCCAGACCAGGCCGATGCCGATCAGCAATACCGCGGCGATGCTCAACCACGGCAGCAGTTTGCCACTGATGCCGTAAAACCATTTGGGCGAGCCGAGCTTGTGAAACCAGGTCCAGTTCATGCTGTTTCCATCACGGTTGCTTCTCGTCGTTGCGAGAAGCTTAGGGTCTTTACTGGTTAAGGTTCTATCGCTTAACCAGACCTCATTATTCGCCGACGCTGATCTTCAGGCCAGCCGCTATAGCAAAGGGTGTCAGGGTTACCGCCAGGGCGGCCAGGCTGCCAAGCCACAGGAGGTAACCGGTCGCCGGCATGCCCTGGAGCGCGGCTTGCAGCGCGCCGCTGCCCAGGATCAACACCGGGATATACAAAGGCAAGATCAGCAGGGCCAACAACAGGCCACCGCGTTTCAAACCGACGGTCAGTGCCGCACCTACGGCGCCCAGTAGACTGAGAACCGGCGTGCCAAGCAACAAGGAAAGGAGCAACACCGGCAGGCATTCGGTGGGCAACCCCAGCATCATCGCCAGCAGCGGCGCGAGCAATACCAGCGCCAGGCCGGAAAACGCCCAGTGTGCCAGTACCTTGGCCAATACCAGAAGTGGCAGGGGGTGCGACGAAAGGACCCACTGTTCGAGGGAACCGTCTTCAAAATCACTGCGAAACAGCCCGTCCAGCGAGAGCAGGACCGACAAAAGCGCCGCCACCCAGACCAGTCCCGGAGACAAGGTTTGCAACAGTTTAGTCTCGGGGCCCACCGCCAACGGGAACAGCGCGATCACAATCGCGAAGAACACCAGCGGGTTGGCCAATTCGGCCGGACGGCGACAGAGTAACCGCGCTTCGCGGGCGACCAACAGGGCAAATACGCTCATACCGCCCACCGGCCCAGGTCGAGGTCGCGGTAACCGGCAGGCATGCGCGTCAAGGTGTGGTGAGTGGTCAGGACAACCATGCCGCCCTGCTCGCAGTGCGCGGCAAGGTGTTCTTCGAATTGGGCAACGCCTTGTTTGTCGAGGGCGGTGAAGGGTTCGTCGAGAATCCATAGCGGCGGGCCGTCGAGATACAAACGGGCCAGGGCCACGCGGCGCTGCTGGCCGGCGGACAGGGTGTGGCAGGGAACGTCTTCGAAACCCTTGAGGCCAACCGCGGCCAGCGCCTGCCAGATCGCCTCGCGGCTGGCGGGATGATGCAGGGCGCTGAGCCAACTGAGGTTTTCTTCAGCGGTAAGCACATCCTTGATTCCGGCGGCGTGGCCGATCCAGATCAGGTTGCGCGCCAGCTCGGTGCGCTGCTCGTGCAACGGTTTGCCGTTGAGCCGCACTTCCCCCGCCGTCGGCTGCATCAGACCGGCCAGCAGGCGTAACAGGCTGGTCTTGCCGCTGCCGTTGGGGCCGCTGACCTGCACCATGTCGCCGCCCGCCAGACGCAGTTCGAGGTGTTCGAACAGCATCCGCAGGTCACGTTCACAGGCGAGCGCTACGGCTTCTAGAAGAGGGCTGGTCAAGAGATCGCGGGCCTTTACGGTTCAAGTCGGCGGTGGAACGGCCGTTAAAGAGATGCACATTAACTGCTTTGGCGACCGTTTTTAGAGAGCTGGATCAATCAGTTGTGTTGTTTTTAACGCTCTCTTTGAAGACGGGCGGCATTATACATGTGATGCCCTACTCTAAAGAGGGCAATTTCCCCTGAGACGGCGCGCACGATGACCGGTGAGATCAATCTTCCCACGCTCCCCCCGACGCTTCCGGCCGGGCCTGCGCCCGCGCCTGCAGCGGGCGAGTTGCTGAAACTGCTGGAGCCGCAGACCGGCCTGATCGACCCCGGAAAAACCGTAAATGCCGAGGTGCTGGCACTGAAACAAGGCGGCGATGCATTTCAGTTGCTGCTCAAGCTGACCCTGGAAGGCGGCCGGCAAACCCTGGTGCAGGCCAGCAGCAGCCAGCCGCTGCCGCTGGGTACCCAGGTGGAAGTCAGCCAGACGCCGTCGGGCAATTTGTCCATCAGCCTGCAGCAGGCCCTGAGTTCCAGCGTCGCCGCGCTGACGCGTATCGATACCAGCCAGTTACCGGTGGGCACCCTGCTGCAAGGCAAGGTGCTGACCACCCAGGCGCTGCCACAGGGCGCCAACCAGCCGGTGGTGTATCGCTCACTGGTGTCGGTGCTCAATAACGTCCTCAGCGGCGCGACCCTGACCGTCGAAAGCCCGCAGCCCTTGCGCGTCGGCAGCCTGCTCAGCGCCGTGGTGCAAAGTGCGCAGACCTTGAGCTTTGTACCGCTGAGCGGGCGCCAGGACCAATTGGCCGTGGCCCAGCAACTCTCCACCCAGCAAAGCCGCCAGGGCTCGCTGGACGTGGTGTTCACCGCGCTGCAAAGCCTGCCGGCGACCAGCAGCGACAGCACCGGGGCCGACCTGCGCGCCGCCGCCGAGCGTTTGCTCGCCGGCCTGCCCGACCTGGCCCAGGCCAGCAACCCCAAGGTGCTGGCGCAACTGATCCAGAACAGCGGGACCTTCCTCGAAGCCAAGTTGCTGGCCGGGCAAAACCCGCAGATACCGCCGCTGGACATGAAAGGCGCGCTGCTGCGCTTCGTCGCCGACCTGCTGCCATCCCTGCCCGCCAGCACCAATCTGAATGCGATCCTCGCTGCCAACACCCTGGCGCAGTTGCTGCCCAGCTTCGTACGCAGCCCGCTGGGTACCCTCGGCCAGGTCGGCGCCAGGCAGGCGCCCGCGGGCTTTCCGCTGCCCGATCGGCTGATGCAACGCCTGGAAGGTGAAAGTGACCTGGAAAACCTGCTGCGCCTGGCCGCCGGGGCCATCTCCCGCCTGCAAAGCCATCAGCTGTCGAGCCTGGAGCAGACCGGTACCACCGCCGACGGCAAGCTCTTGACCACCTGGCAGCTGGAAATCCCCATGCGCACCTTGCAGGACATCGTGCCGTTGCAGGTCAAGTTCCAGCGGGAAGAACCGGCGCCCGACAAGGAACAGCCGGAACGCAAGGACAGCAAGGATCCCAAGCAAATGCTCTGGCGCGTGGAAATGGCGCTCGACATGGAGCCGCTCGGCCCGTTGCAGGTCCAGGCGCAACTGAGCCAGGGCAAACTGTCGAGCCAGTTGTGGGCGACCCGGCCCTTCACCGCCAGCCTGATCGAAAGCCACCTGGGCAGCCTGCGCGAGCGCCTGGTGTCGTCGGGACTCAACGTCGGCGACCTCGACTGCCACCTCGGCACCCCGCCACGGGGCCCGAAAACCGGGCTTGAACAACGCTGGGTGGATGAAACCGCATGAAAAACCCCAACCCGCCCCGCCAGGCCATCGCCCTCAAATACGACGGGCAACAAGCGCCGACCCTGACCGCCAAGGGCGACGATGCCCTGGCCGAAGCCATCCTCAAGCTGGCCCGGGAGAACGAAGTCCCGATTTACGAAAATGCCGAGCTGGTCAAATTACTGGCACGCATGGAGTTGGGCGACAGCATCCCGGAAGAGTTGTACCGCACCGTCGCCGAGATCATCGCGTTTGCCTGGACGCTGAAGGGCAAGTTCCCGGTGGGCTACGACCCGGACGCGGGGCCGGTGGAGCGGGATGTGACGGAAAGAGGCGACGATTATTAAGGTGGGAGCCGGCTGATCGTTCCCACGCTCTGCGTGGGAACGCCGCCTCGGACGCTCCGCGTCCAACCGGCGCTGCAACGTTCAAGTCTTGCGCAGGGGTGACGCGGAGCGTCACGGGATGCATTCCCCCGCAGAGCGTGGGAATGATCAGTTGCGGTGGGTGGTGTATAGCAATTATATCTTTCGAGGTATAGATTATCCCTAACCCGATAGTTCAGGATAAACCCATGAGCCCTACCCGCCCGATTCTCAGTCGAAAGCTACTCGCCGAAGCGCTCGCCCGTGATCTGGCAGGCGAGTCATTTGCCGACTACAGCTCCGGCATGTTCCTCGCGGCTCCGCGCCGTACCGGCAAGAGTACGTTCCTGCGCAACGACCTTATCCCCGAGTGCAAGGCCCGGGGCTGGCTGCCGGTGTACGTGGACCTGTGGATGAACCGCGAAGTCGACCCCGCCGAACTGATCTCCGGCGCTATCGGCAAAGCCCTGGGCGAGTTCGAAAGCGCAGTGAGCAAGGCGGCCAAGAAAGCCGGTATCGACAAGATCAGCCTGCTGCGCACCCTGAGTTGGGATTTCACCAAGCCTCAACTGCCCGCCGGCACCACGCTCAGCCACGCCCTGGACGTGCTGCACCAGGTCTCGGGGCAAATGATCGTGCTGATCGTGGACGAGGCCCAGCACGCCCTCAACAGCGAAGGCGGGGTGAACGCCATGTTCGCCCTCAAGGCGGCACGGGATCATCTCAACGGCAGCAGCACGGCCGATGGCCTGCGCCTGGTCTTCACCGGCTCCAGCCGGGACAAACTGGCCAACCTGGTACTCAAGAGCAAACAACCGTTCTTCGGCGCCCATATCACGCCGTTCCCGCTGTTGAGCCGGGATTTCGTCGAGTTCGTGACGGACCTCTGGAACCAGCGCCTGGCCGCGACCAACCAGTTCAACCTGGAGGACATGGACTATGCCTTCCAGCTCGTTGGCCGGCGCCCGGAAATGCTCAACACACTACTGACCGAAGTGAGCGTGGGTCTTGGCGAGGCCAGCAACCTTGGCGAGTTGCTGAGGACCGGGGCACTCAATCACCAGGCCGGCATCTGGAGCGATTACGAGAGCGCCTACAACGACCTCTCGCCGCTGCAACAGGCGGTACTTGAAGTGATGGGCGAACGAACCCTGGGCAAGCAGGCGTTCTCGCCTTTTGCGGAGAAAACCTTCCAGGATGTGAACCGCAAGCTGGAACAGGCCCAGGTCGAGCCGAACGCCAGCACACCAAACGTGCAGAAAGCACTGGAAGTGCTGCGGGAGAAGGAGTTGGTCTGGAAAGCCAACCGTGGTGAATATGCTTTGGAGGACTCGACCATGGCCGAATGGCTGAGCAACCGGCACCGGCTATAAGCTGCAAGCAATACCGCTTGCAGCTCGTAACCTTCAGTTGTCCTTGTGCAACCGGCTCATCAACTGCGCTTCAGCCTGGGTCAACCCGCAGGACTGGGTCAGCTCATCCACCGTGGCGCCCATGCCCACCAGCTTCGCCGCCTGGGCGAATGAGAGGCTCGACGGGTCACGCTGTTCGAGTGCCGACAGCTTGTCCGGCAACGGCGCCAGCACCGAACGCAGCTCGTGCACTTCATCACCCACACGCACCGCACTTTGCTGGAAGTGGTCGACCCGCTTGGCCAGCTCCAGGATCCGCCGGTCGCGCACAGCGTCGCGCTCGACTTGTCGAGTGGCCAATTCCCGTTGCTGGCGAACATAACGCAGCAGGAAGCCCAGGGTCCCGGCCCAAAGGATGGCCAGGACGATCACCGCTACCTCAAGAAACAATCAGATATTCTCCAGGTCCTGCCACTCTTCTTCGCTCATCATCTTGTCCAGCTCAACCAGAATCAGCAGTTCGCCGTTCTTGTTGCAGACACCCTGGATGAACTTGGCCGATTCTTCGTTGCCGACGTTCGGCGCAGTCTCGACTTCGGATTGGCGCAGGTAAACCACTTCCGCCACGCTGTCGACCATGATCCCGACCACTTGCTTGTCGGCTTCGATGATCACGATGCGAGTGTTGTCGTTGACTTCGGTCGGCACCAGGCCAAAACGCTGGCGGGTATCGATTACGGTCACCACGTTGCCGCGCAGGTTGATGATGCCCAGCACATAGCTCGGGGCACCCGGAACCGGAGCGATTTCGGTGTAGCGCAGCACTTCCTGCACACGCATCACGTTGATGCCGTAGGACTCGTTGTCCAGCTTGAAGGTGACCCATTGCAGGATTGGATCATCCACCAGACCTTGTGCGGACACTGACTTGTTCATACTCCAGACCCCTTCAAATACCGTTGGTTACGGTGTGTGTTCTTGGGCAGCGCCTTAGCGCTGCTGCTTGTTATCAAGTGCGTTTGTTCAGCGGCATGGCTTTTACCGCGCCGCTGGCAATCAACTCCGCCAGTTCGGCGACATCCAGCAACGCGCACATGTGTTCGATCACAGTGCCCGCCAGCCATGGCCGCTGGCCCCGGTGGCTGCGCCATTTGATTTCGTTCGGGTCCAGGCGCAATGAGCGGCTGACCTGATGCACCGCCAGCCCCCACTCGTAGCCCTGGACCGAAATAACGTATTGCAGGCCCTGGCGGAAGTCATCGCGGTAGCGGTCGGGCATCACCCAACGCGCGGTGTCCAATACCTTCAAGTTGCCCTGCTGGCTCGGCAGGATCCCGAGGAACCAATCCGGCTGGCCGAACAACGGCGTCAACTCCTGGCCTTCCAGGGAGTAGATCGAACCCAGGCACACCAGCGGCACGGCCAGGGTCAACCCGGCGACATCGAACAGCAAACATTCGAACGGCTCCGCAGCCCACACCGGGCGACCGTCGCCCTGTACCGGCGGCGGCGTAATGCTCGGCGGGAGGTGAACCTCAACCACCGGCTCCACCACTACAGGCGCAATCACCACAGGCTCGACGGGCACAGCAACCGGTACAGGAACTGCTACGGGAACCACCAACGCATCACGGGCCTGCTCTTCCAGGACCGCCAGCTGAAACTCGTCCAGGGCAGCAGGTTCAGGCTCGATGACTTCATCGAGGATCAGAATCGGCTCCGGCATGTCCTCGGTGGCGTCCTGGAGCAAAGCGTCCAGGTAGGACTCCAGCGCCAGTTGCGGCCGGGTCTTGAAATCAACGGGACGGTTCATCTGTATGCCCACGCGCAAGCCCCATCAACCCTGTATTCAGAGGTTATCGGCCTGTGAGTGTCCGGACTTGAATCGAGAGCCGGTTTTGTCGCGAAAACTGCGGCGTCTGCATCGCTGGCAAGCCAGGCTCCTACAATGACCATCACGCCACCTGCGCCACAAGTTGCTGGGACAACAGGTGCTTGAGCAACGCCCGATACGCCAGCACCCCACGGCTCTTGCCGTCGAACTGCGACGGCGTCAGCCCTGCCCGGCTCGCATCCCGCAGGCGCGTGTCCACCGGGATGTAGCCTTGCCAGATAGTGTCCGGATAAGCATCGCGCAATACCCGCAAGGTGCCGAGGGACGCCTGGGTACGGCGGTCAAACAGGGTCGGCACGATGCTGAACGGCAGCGCTTGCTTGCGCGAGCGGTTGATCATCGCCAGGGTGCTGACCATGCGCTCCAGGCCCTTGACGGCCAGGTGCTCGGTCTGCACCGGGATCACCAGCTGTTGGCTGGCGGCCAGGGCGTTGACCATCAGCACGCCGAGCAACGGCGGGCTGTCGATGATCGCGTAGTCGAAGTCCTGCCACAGCTGCGCCAGGGTCTTGGCGATCACCAGGCCCAGGCCGCTCTGCCCCGGCGACTGGCGCTCAAGGGTGGCCAGGGCGGTGCTGGACGGCAACAGCGAGATCTTTTCATTGCTGGTAGGCAGCAACAGTTGCCCCGGCAAGTCGGCCGGCACGCTGCCCTTGTGCAGGAACAGGTCGTAGCAACTGTGTTCCAGGGCATCCGGGTCATAGCCGAAATAGCTGGTCATGGAGCCGTGGGGGTCCAGGTCGACCACGACCACACGCTTGCCGGCCTCGGCCAGCAAGCCGGCCAAGGCGATGGACGTGGTGGTTTTACCGACACCACCCTTTTGATTGGCAACTGCCCAGACTCTCATTCGGATTGTTCCTCCCGGCAGGCACAGGCTCGACCGAGAAATTGCATGGGGTTATAGAGCCGGTGACGGAGAATTGACGGCACTCCCGCGAACCGGCGCCTTTACGGGCGCTGGTGCAGTTTGTGTGCCAGCCCGCTTCAAGGCGGCATCCGGTGTTGCATTGGCAGTGCCGGTACCGGTCAGGCTGCGGCGTACGTCCAGGTTGCGCGACACCACCAGCACCACCCGTCGGTTGCGCGCACGGCCTTCCGCCGTGGCGTTATTGGCCACCGGCTGGAACTCGCCGTAACCCACCGACGCCAGGCGCCCGGGGTTCACACCCTGCATCGCGAGCATTCGTACAATACTCGCCGCCCGGGCCGAAGACAGCTCCCAGTTGGTCGGGTACTGCGCGGTACTGATCGGCAGGTTATCGGTAAAGCCTTCAACGTGGACCGGGTTTTCAAACGGCTTCAGGATCGCCGCCACCTTGTCGATGATGGTAAACGCCTGGTCGCTGGGCATTGCATCGGCACTGGCGAACAGCAGGCTGGAATTGAGTTCGATCTCGACCCACAACTCATTGCCGCGCACGGTCATCTGGTTGGAGCTGATCAGGTCGCCAAAGGCCGCGCTGATGTTATCGGCGATGCTTTTCAGCGGGTCGCTGGTGCCACCGATGCCGGCGGCGGTTTCATCGCTGTCGTTGACCAGCGGCTTGGCCGGGGTCACGGTCTTGGGGCGTTCTTCGCCAATGGGTATCGGCTTGAGGGCGCGGTCAGCGTCGTTGAACACGCCAATCAGCGCCTGGGAAATGACTTTGTACTTGCCTTCGTTGATCGAGGAAATGGAGTACATCACCACAAAAAACGCGAACAGCAACGTAATGAAGTCGGCGTAGGACACCAGCCAGCGTTCATGGTTGACGTGTTCTTCAGGCTCGCGGCGGCGACGGCTCACAACAAATACCTCCCATCAATCCATGAAGCCCTGGAGCTTCAATTCGATGGAGCGCGGGTTTTCACCCTCGGCAATCGAGAGGATGCCTTCGAGCAACATCTCGCGATAACGCGACTGGCGCAGGGCGATCGACTTGAGCTTGCTGGCCACCGGCAACAACACCAGGTTGGCACTGGCCACGCCGTAGATGGTGGCGACGAACGCCACGGCAATCCCGCTGCCCAGTTGCGACGGATCGGCCAGGTTGCCCATCACGTGGATCAAGCCCATCACCGCACCGATGATGCCGATGGTCGGCGCGTAGCCGCCCATGCTTTCAAAGACCTTGGCCGCGTTGATGTCGCGGCTTTCCTGGGTGTAGAAGTCCACTTCGAGGATGCTGCGAATCGCTTCCGGCTCGGCGCCGTCCACCAGCAGTTGCAGGCCTTTGCGGGCGTAGCTGTCGGGCTCGGCATCGGCCACGCCTTCCAGCCCGAGCAGGCCTTCCTTGCGCGCCGTGAGGCTCCAGTTGACCACGCGGTCGATGCCGCCCGGCAAGTCGACACGCGGCGGGAAGATAATCCAGATGAGGATCTGCATCGCGCGCTTGAACGAACTCATGGGCGACTGCAACAACGCCGCGCCCACGGTGCCGCCGATCACGATCAACGCCGCCGGGCCGTTGGCCAGGGCACCCAGGTGGCCGCCTTCGAGGTAGTTGCCGCCGATAATCGCGACAAACGCCATGATGATGCCAATCAGGCTCAATACATCCATCAGAGGCAAGCCTCCACCAGGTGCTTGCCGATGTCGTCCAGGCTGTAGACGGCGTCGGCCAGGTCGGCCTTGACGATGGCCATGGGCATGCCATAGATCACGCAGCTGGCTTCATCCTGGGCCCAGATCGCGCTGCCGCCCTGCTTGAGCAGGCGCGCGCCTTCACGGCCGTCGGCGCCCATGCCGGTCAACACCACCGCCAAAACTTTGTCGCCGTAGGATTTGGCCGCAGACCCGAAGGTGATATCCACACACGGCTTGTAGTTCAGGCGTTCGTCACCCGGCAGGATTTTGATCGCACCACGGCCATCGACCATCATTTGCTTGCCACCGGGGGCCAGCAGCGCCAGACCCGGACGCAGGATGTCGCCATCCTCGGCTTCCTTGACGCTGATGCGGCACAGCTTGTCCAGGCGCTCGGCGAACGCCTTGGTGAACGCGGCCGGCATGTGCTGGATCAACACGATCGGCGCCGGGAAGTTGGCCGGCAATTGGGTCAACACCCGCTGCAAGGCCACCGGGCCGCCGGTGGACGTACCGATGGCCACCAGCTTGTAGGCCTTGCGCTTGGGCGCAGGTGAATGTGCGGCGGGCGCAGCCGTACGCACCGGGGCGGCGGCCGGGCGCGCAACCGGTGCCGGCGCCGGGCGACCAAAGGTGCTCGGGGCGGCCGGTGGCGGCGTAACGGGTGCGGGCGCCGGCGCACTGAACAGGCTGCGACGGTTACTGCGGGAGATGCTGTGCACCTTCTCGCAGAGCATCTGCTTGACCTTCTCGGGGTTGCGCGAGATGTCTTCGAAATTCTTCGGCAGGAAGTCCACCGCGCCGGCATCCAGCGCATCCAGGGTGACCCGGGCGCCTTCGTGGGTCAGCGAGGAGAACATCAACACCGGCGTCGGGCAGCGCTGCATGATGTGCCGCACCGCCGTGATGCCGTCCATCATCGGCATCTCGTAGTCCATGGTGATCACGTCCGGCTTGAGCGCCAGGGCCTGATCGATCGCCTCTTTGCCGTTGGTGGCCGTGCCGACCACCTGGATATTGGAATCCGATGAAAGAATTTCCGAGACGCGGCGGCGGAAGAAACCCGAATCGTCCACCACCAGGACCTTGACTACCATAAACACTCCGTTAGGCCGGGCGAGGGACAACCGCCCTGCCCGGGCCGAATCAAATACGCCGTGCGGCGTAACGCTTGAGCATGCTCGGAACATCCAGAATCAGCGCGATCCGACCGTCACCGGTAATGGTCGCACCCGACATGCCCGGGGTTCCCTGCAGCATTTTGCCCAAAGGCTTGATGACCACTTCTTCCTGGCCCACCAGTTGATCGACCACGAAGCCGATACGCTGGGTGCCCACGGAAAGAATCACCACATGGCCTTCGCGCTGCTCTTCATGCTTGGCCGAAGCCACCAGCCAGCGCTTGAGGTAGAACAGCGGCAACGCCTTGTCGCGCACGATCACCACTTCCTGGCCGTCCACCACGTTGGTGCGCGACAGGTCGAGGTGGAAGATTTCGTTGACGTTGACCAGCGGGAAGGCGAACGCCTGGTTGCCCAGCATCACCATCAGGGTCGGCATGATCGCCAGGGTCAACGGCACCTTGATGACGATCTTCGAGCCCTGGCCCTTGGTCGAGTAGATGTTAATCGAGCCGTTGAGCTGGCTGATCTTGGTCTTCACCACGTCCATGCCCACGCCACGGCCCGACACGTCGGAAATCTCGGTCTTGGTGGAGAAGCCCGGGGCGAAGATCAGGTTGTAGCACTCGGTGTCGGTGAGGCGGTCGGCGGCGTCCTTGTCCATCACCCCACGCTTGACTGCAATGTTGCGCAGTACCGTGGGGTCCATGCCTTTGCCGTCATCGGTGATCGACAGCAGGATATGGTCGCCTTCCTGTTCGGCCGCCAGGATCACTTTGCCCTGGCGGTTCTTGCCCGAGGCTTCGCGCTCTTCCGGCGTCTCGACACCGTGGTCGACCGCGTTGCGCACCAAGTGGACCAGCGGGTCGGCCAGGGCCTCGACAAGGTTCTTGTCGAGGTCGGTTTCTTCACCCACCAGTTCCAGGTTGATCTCTTTCTTGAGCTGGCGTGCCAGGTCGCGAACCAGGCGCGGGAAACGGCCGAAGACTTTCTTGATCGGCTGCATCCGGGTCTTCATGACGGCGGTCTGCAGGTCTGCGGTGACCACGTCGAGGTTCGACACGGCCTTTTGCATGGCCTCGTCGCCACTGTTCAGGCCCAGGCGCACCAGGCGGTTACGCACCAGCACCAGTTCGCCGACCATGTTCATGATGTCGTCCAGGCGCGCGGTATCAACCCGCACGGTGGTTTCGGCTTCACTGGCCGGTTGCTTGTCCGGGGCCGGGGCAGCCGTGGCAGCCCGGGCCGGTGCTGGAGCCGGAGCCGGAGCCGCTTTCGCTGCGACAGGCGCGGCAGCCTTGGCGGCAGGAGCCGGTGTTGCGACAGCTGCGGCAGCAGCCGGTGCAGCAGCGCCGACCACTTCGGTGAACTTGCCCTTGCCGTGCAGTTCATCCAGCAGGGCTTCGAATTCGTGATCGGAGATCAGTCCATCGGCGGCCGGCGCAGCAGCGGGTGCCGCAGGCGCGGCGGCCGTTGCGGCGACTTCCGGCAGAGCCTCGGCGGCAAACGAGCCTTTGCCGTGCAACTGGTCCAGCAGCGCTTCAAATTCGTCGTCGGTGATTTCATTGCTGACGGGCGCCGCGGCTTCCGTTGGCGCTGGCGCTGCGGCCACCGCGTCCGGGGCAAACTGGCCCTTGCCGTGCAACTGGTCGAGCAACGACTCGAACTCGGCGTCGGTAATGTCTTCGGTGGTCGGCACCATGGCCGGCGCACTGGCTGCCGGCGCTTCGGCTTCGGCCTTGACGGCGTTCAGCGAGTCCAGCAGTTGTTCAAATTCGCTGTCGGTCACGTCGCCCGCAGGCTCGGCAACCGGCTCAGCCACCGCTTCCACCACGGGAGCGTTGGCCGCAGGTTCCGCCAGGCGCGCCAGGGCGGCCAGCAGTTCCGGCGTGGCGGCAGTGATCGGTGCGCGCTCGCGCACTTCACTGAACATGCCGTTGACCGCGTCCAGTGCTTCCAGGATCACGTCCATCAGTTCCGAGTCGACGTGCCGCTCACCCTTGCGCAGGATGTCGAACACGTTCTCGGCGATGTGACAGCACTCCACCAGCTCGTGGAGCTGGAGGAAGCCGGCGCCCCCTTTTACAGTATGAAAACCGCGAAAAATTGCATTGAGCAGGTTCGCATCATCCGGTCGGCTTTCCAGCTCGACCAGTTGTTCGGACAGTTGCTCTAAAATTTCGCCGGCCTCTACAAGGAAATCCTGAAGGATTTCTTCATCGGCGCCGAAGCTCATGGGTGTGCTCCTTAGAAGCCTAAACTGGACAGCAAATCGTCTACGTCGTCTTGCCCGGATACAACGTCTTCACGTTTATCGGCATGAATCTGCGGACCTTCACCCTTGGCGAGGTGTTTTTGTGGATCTTTTTCAGAAAGGATCGCTGCGCGGTCATGTTCGATGCCGGCAAACCGGTCGACCTGGCCCGCCATCAACACCAGTTTGAGCAGGTTGCTTTCCACTTCGGTGACCAGTTGGGTCACACGCTTGATCACCTGACCGGTGAGGTCCTGGTAATCCTGGGCCAGCAGAATGTCATTGAGGTTGCTGGAAACCGTGCGGTTTTCCTGCTCGCTGCGGGACAAAAAGCCCTCGACCCGACGCGCCAGCTCACGAAACTCCTCAGCGCCCACTTCCCGACGCATGAACCGGCCCCAGTCAGTGCTCAGGGCCTTGGCTTCACTGGCCATACCGTTGACCAGAGGCGTGGCGTTTTCCACCAGGTCCATGGTGCGGTTGGCCGCCGCCTCAGTCAGCCTGACCACGTAGGACAGGCGTTCGGTGGCATCCGTGATCTGCGAGATTTCCTCGGCCTGGGGCATGTGCGGGTCAATCTGAAAATTGACTATCGCACTGTGCAACTCACGGGTGAGCTTGCCCACTTCCTGGTACAGGCCGCGGTCACGGGTCTGGTTGAGCTCATGGATCAACTGCACCGCGTCGCCGAACTGGCCTCTTTCAAGGCTTTCGACGAGTTGATGAGCATGTTTTTTCAGGGTCGACTCAAAGTCGGCCTGCGATGATTCTTTATGCTCCATAGCTCCCCCGTGGCAGCATCAATGACCGATGCGTTCGAAGATCTTTTCGATCTTCTCTTTCAAGGCCAGTGCAGTGAATGGCTTGACCACGTAGCCGTTGACCCCGGCCTGGGCGGCTTCGATGATCTGTTCACGCTTGGCTTCAGCGGTCACCATCAGCACAGGCAGGCTGCGCAGTTTTTCATCAGCGCGCACGTGGCGCAGCAGATCGATACCGGTCATGCCCGGCATGTTCCAGTCCGTTACCAGAAAGTCGATGCTCCCGCTGTTGAGGATCGGAATCGCCGTAATACCGTCATCCGCCTCGACCGTGTTAGTGAACCCAAGGTCACGCAACAGGTTTTTTATGATCCGCCGCATCGTTGAGAAGTCATCAACGATGAGGATTTTCATGTTCTTGTCCAATTCGACCTCCAAGCAGTCTTAAACGCGCCCAGCACCTGGGCGCGCCATATCAATCAACAGGCGTTACACAAAAAGGACTACCGGGGGCGCACCACGGGCCAAGCCCGTCCGGGCGCAGGGCCTGGACGGTATCGTTCGCAGTGTCCCCACACTGCCTGTCAGCGCGCTCGCCACTCTCCCAAACGCCCCCGCAAGCGGGCCGCGCACTGGCTGTGTAACTGGCTGACCCGCGATTCGCTGACCCCCAGGACCTCACCGATTTCCTTGAGGTTCAGCTCTTCGTCGTAGTACAGCGCCAACACCAGTCGCTCACGCTCCGGCAAATTGGCTATCGCGTCCGCCAGCGCGCTCTGGAAGCGTTCATCTTCCAGGTCCCGTGACGGTTCGAGATGGGCACTCGCGCCGTCCTCGTGCAGCCCTTCATGTTCGCCATCCTGTAAAAGGTCGTCGAAACTGAACAGCCGGCTGCCCAAGGTATCGTTCAAAATCCCGTAGTAATCGTCGAGACTCAATTGGAGTTCGGCCGCAACTTCATGATCTTTAGCGTCGCGACCGGTTTTTGCTTCAATTGAGCGAATTGCGTCACTCACCATCCGCGTATTGCGGTGCACTGATCGCGGCGCCCAATCACCTTTACGCACTTCATCGAGCATGGCCCCACGGATACGGATACCCGCGTATGTCTCGAAACTCGCGCCCTTGCTCGCGTCGTACTTGGTCGACACTTCAAGCAGGCCGATCATCCCGGCCTGGATCAAGTCCTCGACCTGCACGCTGGCAGGCAAGCGCGCCAGCAGGTGATAGGCAATGCGCTTGACCAGGGGCGCATAGCGCTCGATCAATTCGACTTGACTGTCACGTGCCGACTTCTTGTAAAGGTTGTAGCCGCTGGCTGTCATAGCACCGGTCCTGCGCTCGTCTGATGCACCAATCGCTCGACGAAAAACTCCAGATGCCCCCGGGGATTGGCGGGCAACGGCCAGGTATCGACCTTCTGGGCAATAGCCTTGAACGCCAATGCGCACTTCGAACGAGGGAACGCTTCATAGACCGCACGCTGCTTTTGCACGGCCTTGCGCACACACTCGTCGTAAGGAACTGCGCCAACGTATTGTAAGGCGACATCGAGGAAGCGATCCGTGACCTTGGTCAACTTGGCGAACAGATTCCGCCCTTCCTGCGGGCTTTGGGCCATGTTGGCCAGCACGCGGAAGCGGTTCATGCCGTAGTCGCGGTTGAGCAGTTTGATCAGGGCGTAGGCGTCGGTGATCGAGGTGGGTTCGTCGCACACCACCAGCAACACTTCCTGGGCTGCGCGCACGAAACTGACCACCGACTCGCCGATCCCGGCGGCGGTGTCGATCACCAGTACGTCGAGGTTGTCGCCAATGTCGCTGAACGCCTGAATCAGGCCGGCATGTTGCGCCGGACTCAGGTGCACCATGCTCTGGGTGCCGGAAGCGGCCGGCACGATGCGAATCCCGCCGGGGCCTTGCAACAGTACGTCGCGCAGCTCACAGCGGCCTTCGATGACATCGGCCAGGGTATGTTTGGGCGTCAGTCCCAGCAGAACGTCGACGTTCGCCAGCCCCAGGTCAGCATCCAGCAGCATGACGCGACGGCCAAGCTCTGCCAGGGCCAGGGACAAATTCACTGACACGTTAGTTTTTCCGACGCCACCTTTGCCGCCGGTCACCGCGATCACCTGTACGGGATGCATGCTGCCCATTTTATTTCTTTACCTTGTCTTGCTTAGACGCAGGCTACATAAGTTGGCCGCGCGAACTGCTGGCAGGCCATCGATGTAGATACTTTTCACTGTCATTTTTAAATAGAAAGCCATGATGCCTCAGCCAACTCGCTTGTTCGGGCTGTGGTAGAGGTCAGCAAACATGTCAGCCATAGCTTCCTCACTGGGTTCTTCCTGCATTTGCACGCTGACAGCCCGGCTGACCAACTGATGACGGCGCGGCAGATGCAGATCATCCGGGATCCGCGGCCCGTCGGTCAGGTAGGCGACCGGTAATTCATGACTGATTGCCAGGCTCAATACTTCGCCCAGGCTTGCCGTCTCATCCAGTTTAGTCAGGATGCAACCCGCCAGCCCGCAGCGCTTGTAGCTGTGGTAGGCGGCGGTCAATACCTGCTTCTGGCTGGTAGTGGCAAGCACCAAATAGTTTCTGGATTTGATCCCGCGCCCGGCCAGGCTTTCCAGCTGCATGCGCAGGGCCGGGTCGCTGGCTTGCAGGCCGGCGGTGTCGATCAGCACCACGCGCTTGCGCAGCAATGGGTCGAGGGCGTTGGCCAGGGACTGGCCCGGGTCGACGTGGGTCACCGGCACATTGAGGATGCGGCCCAGGGTCTTGAGTTGTTCCTGGGCGCCGATGCGGTAGCTGTCCATGCTCACCAGCGCGATGTTCTGGGCGCCGTACTTGAGCACGTAACGTGCGGCCAGCTTGGCCAGGGTGGTGGTCTTGCCCATGCCGGCCGGGCCGACCATGGCAATCACACCGCCTTCTTCCAGGGGTTCGATTTCCGGGGTGACGATCATCCGCGCCAGGTGGGCCAGGAGCATGCGCCAGGCCTGGCGAGGCTCTTCAATTTGCGTGGTCAGTTGCAGCAGGTCGCGGGACAACGGGCCGGACAGGCCAATGCGTTGCAGGCGACGCCACAGGTTGGCCTGTTGTGGCTGGCTGCCCTGCAACTGGTTCCAGGCCAGCGAACCCAGCTGCACTTCCAGCAGTTCACGCAGGCCGTTGAGTTCGAAGCGCATCGAGTCGAACACCCGCTGGTCTACCGCCGGCGCCGGGGCTGGCGCAGCAGGACGCGGTGGTTCAACAAAAGTCGGCTCTACCAGCGGCTCGGACGCGGTCAACGGCAGCCCGGCAAACAGCTGGCGATTGGTGGAGGCGTCGCTGTCGCCACGCATGCTCAGTTCAGCCTGGGCCGAGACAATGCGCGAAGCGGTCTTGCGCAGCTCGTCTTCCAGTTCCATGTTCGGCACGCGCGGCGCCAGGGCCGAGGGTTTGTAATCCAGGGCAGCCGTCAGCTCCACACCGCCGGCAATACGACGGTTACCGATAATCGCAGCGTCGGCGCCCAACTCATCACGTACCAGTTTCATGGCCTGACGCATATCGGCGGCGAAAAAACGCTTCACTTGCATATCCCACTACCTCAGCCGTTGGGCCCTACTGTCGCGACGATAGTCACTTGCTTATTGTCAGGAATTTCCTGGTAAGCCAATACGTGCAAATTCGGTATAGCCAGGCGTCCAAACCGCGACAACATCGCCCGGACGGGGCCAGCCACCAGCAGGATCACCGGATGGCCTTCCATTTCCTGGCGCTGCGCGGCCTCGATCAACGAACGCTGCAGCTTCTCTGCCATGCTTGGCTCCAGCAACACGCCCTCATCAGCGCCCTGCCCAGCCTTCTGAATACTATTGAGCAATATTTGTTCCAACCTTGGTTCCAAGGTGATAACAGGCAGCTCGGAGTCAAGCCCTACAATGCTTTGGACGATTGCACGCGACAATCCGACGCGCACTGCGGCCACCAGGGCGGCAGTATCTTGACTCTTGGCGGCATTGTTGGCGATAGCTTCGGCAATGCTGCGAATGTCCCGCACCGGCACCTGCTCGGCCAACAGCGCTTGCAGCACCTTGAGCAGTTGCGAGGTGGACAGCACACCCGGTACCAGCTCTTCGGCGAGTTTTGGCGAGGCCTTGGCCAGCAATTGCAAGAGTTGCTGGACTTCTTCGTGGCCAATCAGCTCGTGGGAGTGCTTGTACAGAATCTGGTTGAGGTGGGTGGCGACCACAGTGCTGGCGTCGACCACGGTGTAGCCCAGCGACTGCGCCTGGCTGCGCTGGCTGATTTCGATCCATACCGCTTCCAGGCCAAAAGCCGGATCTTTGGCGGTAATCCCGTTGAGGCTGCCAAACACCTGGCCCGGGTTGATCGCCAGTTCGCGGTCCGGGTAGATCTCGGCCTCGGCCAGAATCACCCCCATCAGGGTCAGGCGGTAGGCGCTCGGGGCCAGGTCGAGGTTGTCGCGAATGTGCACGGTGGGCATCAGGAAGCCCAGGTCCTGGGACAACTTCTTGCGCACACCCTTGATCCGCGCCAGCAATTGCCCGCCCTGGTTGCGATCCACCAGTGGAATCAGGCGGTAGCCGACTTCCAGGCCGATCATGTCGATCGGGGTCACGTCGTCCCAGCCCAGCTCCTTGGTTTCCAGGGCGCGGGCCGGCGATGGCAGCAGTTCCTGCTGGCGCGCCACTTCCTGCTGGGCAATCACCTTGATGTTGTTTTGTTTTTTCCAGAACAGGTAGGCACCGCCGGCGGCCATGGCGGCCATGCTCAGGAACGAGACATGGGGCATGCCCGGCACGATGCCCATGATCGCCATGATGCCTGCCGCCACCGCCAGCGCCTTGGGCGAGGCAAACATCTGCCGGCTGATCTGCTTGCCCATGTCTTCGGAGCCCGAAGCACGGGTCACCATGATCGCCGCAGCTGTAGATAACAACAGTGATGGCAATTGCGCCACTAAACCGTCACCGATGGTCAGCAGGGCGTAAACCTTGCCGGCGTCGCCGAAGGTCATGCCGTGCTGGAAGATGCCGACCGCCATGCCGCCGATCAGGTTGATAAACAGAATCAACAGGCCGGCGATGGCGTCGCCGCGCACGAATTTGCTGGCACCGTCCATGGAACCGTAGAACTCGGCTTCCTGGGCGACTTCAAGGCGACGGGCCTTGGCCTGGTTCTGGTCGATCAGGCCGGCGTTGAGGTCGGCGTCGATCGCCATCTGCTTGCCGGGCATCGCGTCGAGGGTAAAACGCGCGCTCACCTCGGAAATCCGCCCGGCGCCCTTGGTCACGACCACAAAGTTGATGATCATCAAGATCGCAAAAACCACGATACCGACCACGTAGTTACCGCCGATCACCACCTCGCCGAAGGCCTGGATCACCTTGCCTGCGGCGGCGTGGCCGTCCTGGCCGTGGAGCATCACCACCCGGGTGGAAGCCACGTTAAGCGCCAGCCGCAGCAGGGTGGCGATCAGCAGGATGGTCGGGAATACCGCGAAATCCAGCGGCCGCAGGGCGTATACGCACACCAGCAATACGACGACCGACAGCGCAATGTTGAAGGTGAAGAACACATCCAGCAGGAACGGCGGCATCGGCAACATCATCATTGCCAGCATCACCAGCAACAACAACGGCACACCCAGATTGCCTCGCGAGAGGTCAGTCAGGGTGCCACGGGCCGTGCTGAGCATTTGAGAGCGATCCACCGGTATTCCTCGTTTCCTTGAAGCAAACTTTTGACGCCGGGAAGCGTCCTGGAGGCGGTATTGCAAGAAGCCTTCCAACTTTTGCTTGAGGAAGCAGATCGGTCTCACGAACAGCGAAGGGCTACCGCCGTACACACATCACCTGTGGCGAGGGAGCTTGCTCCCGCTGGGCTGCGCAGCAGCCCCGGAACGGCTTGCGCGCTTTGCCTGATTCACCGCGGTAGCTTTATTGGGGGCGCTTCGCACCCCAGCGGGAGCAAGCTCCCTCGCCACGCTGATTGAGGTAGCGCCCTCGCCCGCGACTTACACGGTGCGAGATGCAATTGCGGGAACGCTCAGGGGGATTTTTGTTGTTTGGGCGGACGCCTTCGCGAGCAAGCCCGCTCCCACATTTGACCGCGTTTATACGGGATATACACGGTCAAATGTGGGAGCGGGCTTGCTCGCGAAGAGGCCAGGAGGGACGCTACAAAATCAGGAATCCCGACGCAAATCCGGCGGAATCGGCAGGTCCTTCAGCGGATCCGGCCGCTTGCCCTTGCCCGCCCGGTACTGGCGGATCTGATACACGTACGCCAACACCTGAGCCACCGCCAGATACAACCCGGCCGGAATTTCCTGGTCCAGGTCGGTGGAGTAGAAGATCGACCGCGCCAACTCCGGCGATTCCAGCAGCAGGATGTCATTGGCGACCGCAATCTCGCGGATTTTCAACGCCGTGAAATCACTGCCCTTGGCCAGCAACATCGGCGCCCCACCCTTCTCCGGGTCGTACTTGAGCGCCACGGCGTAGTGGGTCGGGTTGGTGATGACCACATCAGCATCGGGCACCGAGGCCATCATCTTGCGCTGGGACATCTCGCGCTGCAGCTGGCGAATCCGCTGCTTGACCTCGGGCCGGCCTTCCTGGTCCTTGTGCTCGTCGCGCACTTCCTGCTTGGTCATCAGCAGTTTCTTGTGGCTTTCCCACAGCTGGATCGGCGCATCCACCGCAGCAATGATGATCAGCCCGCAAGCCATCCACAGCGAGCTCCAGCCCACCACTTGCACACTGTGGATGATCGCCAGCTCGATCGGCTCATGGGCGATGCGCAGCAGGTCGTCGATGTCGGACGACAACACCGTCAACGCCACAAACAGGATCAGGATGAACTTGGCCAAGGCCTTGAGCAGTTCCACCAGGGCCTTGGTGGAAAACATCCGCTTGAGCCCGGCCGCCGGGTTCATCCGGCTGAATTTGGGCGCCAGGCTGCCGGCGGCAAACAGCCAGCCGCCGAGGGAAATCGGGCCGATCAGGGCCGCCAGCAACAAGGTGATGAGGATCGGCTGCACCGCGAGGATCGCGATCTTGCCCGAGTGCAGCAGGTACAAGCCCATGGCGCCCGGGCTCAGCAGCACGTCGCGGGGCAGGGAGAAATTCAGGCGCATCAACTCCATCAGGTCCAGGGCCAGGCCACCGCCATAGATCAGCAGGCCGCCGGAACCGGCGAGCATGATCGCCAGGGTGTTGAGCTCTTTGGAGCGGGCAATCTCGCCCTTTTCCCGGGAGTCCTTTTTACGTTTCTCCGTGGGGTCTTCTGTCTTGTCCTGGCCACTCTCGCTCTCGGCCATGGCTTATCGCGCCCGCGCCAAGTCACGTAAAAACTGCAAGGCGTCGGTCGCCAGCGGTTGATACTGATTGAGAATGTCAGCCATGCCGACCCAGAAAATCCCCATGCCCAGCACCAGGGTCAACGGGAAACCGATGGAGAAGATGTTCAACTGCGGCGCCGCCCGGGTCATCACGCCAAAGGCGATGTTGACCACCAGCAGCGCAGTGATCGCCGGCAATACCAGCAGCAAGGATGCACCGAGCACCCAGCTCAAGCGCCCCACCAGCTCCCAGAAATGATTGACCACCAACCCGCTGCCCACCGGCAAGGTGGTGAAACTTTCGGTCATCACCTCGAACACCACCAGGTGGCCGTTCATGGCCAGGAACAGCAAGGTCACCAGCATCGTCAGGAATTGCCCGATCACCGCCACCGACACGCCGTTGGTAGGGTCGACCATGGACGCGAAGCCCATGCCCATCTGGATCGAGATGATCTGCCCGGCGATCACGAAGGCCTGGAAGAACAGCGTCAGGGAGAAGCCCAGCAAGGCGCCGATGATGATTTGCTCGGCGATCAGCATCATTGCACTGAGGTCCAGGGCATTCACCGGTGGCATCGGCGGCAAGCCCGGCACGATGACCACGGTGATCGCCACCGCGAAATACAGGCGGATGCGCCGTGGTACCAGGGTGGTGCCGAACACCGGCATGGTCATCAGCACGGCCGTGACCCGGAACAACGGCAGGATGAACGAGGCCACCCAGGTGCTGATCTGGGTGTCGGTCAAGGCCAGCATCGAATTCACGGGGTCAGCCGATCAACTGCGGAATACTGCCGTACAACTGCAGGATGTATTCCATGAAGGTTTGCACCAGCCACGGGCCGGCGACGATCAGGGTGATCAGCATCACCAGCAGGCGCGGCAAAAAGCTCAGGGTCTGTTCGTTGATCTGGGTCGCGGCCTGGAACATCGCCACCAACAGGCCCACCAACAGGCTCGGCACCACCAGCACGGCGACCATCATGGTGGTCAGCCACAGGGCTTCGCGAAACAGGTCGACTGCTACTTCTGGCGTCATGGCCTACACCCCACCGAAACTGCCGGCCAGGGTGCCGATAATCAGCGCCCACCCGTCCACCAACACAAACAGCATGATCTTGAACGGCAGCGAAATGATCAGCGGCGACAGCATCATCATACCCATGGCCATCAGCACACTCGCCACGACGAGGTCGATGATCAGGAACGGAATGAAGATCATGAAGCCGATCTGGAACGCGGTCTTCAACTCCGAGGTCACGAACGCCGGCACCAGGATGGTCAGCGGCGCCATGTCGGGGCTGGCGATGTCGGTACGCTTGGACAACCGCACAAACAACTCAAGATCGCTGGAACGGGTCTGCGACAGCATGAAATCCTTGATCGGGCCCTGGGCCTTGTCGATCGCATCCTGGGCGGTCATTTTCTCCGCCAGGTACGGTTGCAGGGCTTGCTGGTTCACCTTGTCGAACACCGGCGCCATGATGAACAGCGTCAGGAACAGCGCCATGCCGGTGAGGATCTGGTTCGACGGCGTCTGTTGCAGGCCGAGGGCCTGACGCAGGATCGAGAACACGATGATGATGCGAGTGAAGCTGGTCATCAGCATCACGAACGCGGGGATGAAGCTCAGCGCGGTCATGATCAGCAGGATCTGCAGGCTGACCGAATACTCCTGCGCGCCCGCCGCGTTAGTGCCCAGGGTGATCGCCGGGATCGACAACGGGTCTGCTGCGTACGCCAGCGGCGCTGCCAGCAACAGCATGAGCGTCAATAAAACGCGCATTACTTCTTATCCTTCTGATCCTTGCCCAGCAACTCCATGAGGCGCTGGGCGAATTCCGGCGTGGCCGCTTGGGTCTGGGCCACTTCAACAGGCGACTTGAGCACGTGCAACGGGGTAATGCGGCCGGGGGTGATGCCCAGCAGGATCTGCTCGTCGCCGACCTGCACCAGCACCAGCCTGTCTCGCGGGCCAAGGGCGCGTGAACCCACCAGCTCGATGACCTGGGCATTGCCCGGGCCGATGCGCTGCACGCGGCGCAGCACCCAGGCGAGCACGAAGATCAGCCCCACCACCAGCAACAACCCCAGCACCAACTGGGTGAGTTGCCCGCCCACACCGCTGCCAAGCGCAGGCGCAGCCGCCTGGGCAACCGGTTCTGCTGCCATTACGCTCAAGGGCAGCGTCGATAACAGTCCTACCAATGAGCGCTTCATATCAACGCAACTTCTTGATGCGTTCGCTCGGGCTGATCACGTCGGTCAGGCGGATGCCGAACTTCTCGTTGACCACCACCACTTCGCCATGGGCGATCAGCGTGCCGTTGACCAGCACGTCCAGCGGCTCGCCGGCCAGGCGGTCCAGCTCGATCACCGACCCCTGGTTGAGCTGCAGCAGGTTGCGGATGTTGATTTCGGTGCTGCCGACTTCCATGGAGATCGACACCGGGATGTCGAGGATCACGTCCAGGTTCGGACCGTCGAGGGTCACCGGGTCATTGTTCTTCGGCACGCTGCCGAACTCTTCCATGGGAAGGCGGTTGCCGACCGGTGCAGTGGCCGCATCGGCCGCCAGCAGTGCATCGATATCGTCCTGGCCGACATCGCCGGTTTCTTCCAGGGCAGCCGCCCACTCGTCAGCCAGGGCCTGGTCTTCGGCGGAAGTGTTTTCGTGTTCGGTAGCCATTACATGTCCTCGGCGGAGCAGAAATTAAGGTGGATCAGCGACGGTTGATCGGTTCGATCACTTGCAACGCCAGGTTGCCTTTGTGAGAACCGAGCTTGACCTTGAACGACGGCACGCCGTTGGCGCGCATGATCAGTTCTTCCGGCAGGTCGACGGGAATCACATCCCCCGGCTGCATGTGCAAAATATCCCGCAAACGCAGCTGGCGACGGGCCACGGTGGCGCTCAGGGGTACGTCGACGTCCAGCAGGTCTTCGCGCAGGGCTTTCACCCAGCGTTCGTCCTGGTCGTCGAGGTCGGACTGGAAACCGGCATCGAGCATCTCGCGCACCGGCTCGATCATCGAGTACGGCATGGTCACGTGCAGGTCGCCGCCGCCGCCATCGAGTTCGATGTGGAAGGTGGAGACCACAATGGCTTCGCTGGGGCCGACGATGTTGGCCATGGCCGGGTTCACTTCCGAGTTGATGTACTCGAAATTGACTTCCATGATCGCCTGCCAGGCTTCCTTCAAGTCGATGAAGGCCTGCTCCAGCACCATGCGCACCACCCGCAACTCGGTCGGGGTGAATTCACGGCCTTCGATCTTGGCGTGACGGCCATCGCCGCCGAAGAAGTTGTCCACCAGCTTGAACACCAGCTTGGCGTCGAGGATGAACAGCGCGGTGCCGCGCAGCGGCTTGATCTTCACCAGGTTGAGGCTGGTGGGCACGTACAGCGAGTGCACGTACTCACCGAACTTCATCACCTGCACGCCGCCCACTGCCACGTCCGCCGAGCGGCGCAGCATGTTGAACATGCTGATACGGGTGTAACGGGCAAAACGCTCGTTGATCATTTCCAGGGTCGGCATGCGTCCACGGACGATGCGATCCTGGCTGGTCAGGTCGTAGCTTTTGACGCTGCCGGGCTCGGCAGCCATTTCGGTCTGTACCAGACCATCGTCGACGCCATGGAGCAGCGCATCGATTTCATCCTGGGACAGCAGGTCCTGCACGGCCATGTCGTGATCCTACTGCAATACGAAATTAGTGAAGAGCACCTGCTCGATCACCGGTTTGCCGACTTCCTTCTGGGCCACTTCCTGCACGCTGGCAGTGACCTTCTGGCGCAGCATTTCCTGGCCCACCGGGGTGGCGAGGGTGTCGAAGGGTTGGGCGGAAAACAGCATCACCAGGTTGTTGCGGATCACTGGCATGTGCACCTTGAGGGCATCCAGGTCTGCCTGGTTACGCGCCAGCAGGGTAATGCTCACCTGCAGGTAGCGTTGACGGCCGTTCTGATTGAAGTTGGCGACAAACGCCGGCAGCATCGGCTCGAAGATTGCCGGTTGCTTGACGTTGGGGTTGACCTCGGCCGTGGCGGCCGGTTTGCTCTGGGCACTGTGCATAAAGTACCAGGTAGCCCCCACGGACAGGCCGATCGCCAGCAACAAGGCCAGGACAATCAGCAGGATAAGCTTGAGCTTGCCCTTGCCTGCGGGTGCTTTTGCTGCGTCGTCGCTCTTCGCCATGCCAATAATCCGTCACTATTCTGGGATTCATAGTTCTGGGGAAAGGCAAGAGCAAGTGTTATGCCAGAGTTGTCAGTTCGGTCACGGTTTCGCCGACACTGCAAAACCAATGTGGGAGCGGGCTTGCTCGCGAAAGCGGTGGATCAGCACCTGTATCGGTGACTGACACTCCGTATTCGCGAGCAAGCCCGCTCCCACATTTTGATCATCGCCAGGCCTCGGATCAGGCGTAGTAGTCCACGGCACTGGAGCCAATCACCGACTGCACCACCGGCGCGGCCACTTCAGCCACCTCACCGATACCGCCGCCATCAACCCCATCACCCCGCCCGCCACTGCCGCTGACGCCGCGAGCCTGGTTCTGCTGTTGCTGGTCCTGGCCCTGCTGCCCCTGCCAGCCACGGGACTGGTCCGACACGTTGACGTCGACCTGGCCCATGCCCTGCTGGGCAAACATCTCCCGCAGGCGGCCCGACTGGCTTTCCAGGGCTTCACGCACCACTGCATGGCCGCTCATGAAAGTGACTTGCGCCTGCTGGTCGGCGGACATCTTCACGCTGATGTCCAGGCGACCCAGTTCAGCGGGCTGCAACTGGATCTCTGCCGACTTGAGGTTGGCGCTGGACAGGTACATGACCCGGTTCACCACCTCATCGGTCCAGCCACTCTGGTGCATGGCCAATGGCGCGTTGGCCACCGGCGGCAGGGCATTCGCAGTTTTCGGCGTGGCAGCCTGGGTCAGCGCGGCGAGGCGGTTGGCGAAGTCATCGACACGGGTGTCGCTGCTGGCGTCCTTCAAATCCTTGAGGCCGCCGTCGATCAGACCGGCAAAGGCTTTGTCGCCGCCCTGGTCGGTGCTGTCCTTGGACGCTTGCTGGTCGACCATATTGGCCAGGCCTGTGACGAAGTTTTGCGCGGCAGTCGGCTGATCCTGGGTCGGGGCCGGGGCGGTTTTTGCCGGGGCCTGGCTGCTGGCGGACACGTGTCCGCCCTGTTCCATGGCCAGGCGCACGGCGGGCATTGCATCCAGCGGATCGGCCTCGGGATCGAAGGCGGGCTTGGCGTCGTCGGTCGCGGCCATCGGTGGCGCCACGACTGGCTGGTTTTTGTCATCCTTCGCGGTGGTCGGCGTCGGAGTCTCGACGGGCGCCGGCGTAGCGGGGACGGGGACAGGGACTACCGCGGCTATCAGCGCCGGGTCTACGGCGGGGTCGACCGGAGGTTGCTGGGCCAGGGACGGATCGTCTGCCGGGGCATCGTCGTCTGACTTGGCGGTGGTGTCCGGGGTGTCCGCCTTGGCCGGGGGGTTGGCAGGCAAAGTCTTGCCGTTATCGGCAACCGATGGGGTACCGGCGGCAGGCTTGTCGTTGTTGGCGGCGGGCTTGGGGCTGTTGTCCGCAGGCTTGTCGCGGGTGGATTTGATGGGGGTGTCGACAGGTTTTGCCGCAGGCGCAGGGGCCTGGTTGGCGAACACCTGAGCGAAGCCCGGGGCCTTGTCCCGCGGGTTCGCAGCCACTGCCGGTGGATTGGCAGCGGGCGCTTGAGGCTTGGCCGCAAGGGCTGCCTGAAGGAGCGAATTCGGGGTGATTGCCATAGTCAAGAGTCTCCGCCGCACAGGGGTCGAGGGTGCGGTAACAGGAGGTAGAGCAAGAGTTGGGCCAGGTTTTGGTTTAAGGGTGTATATCCGTTATTTGGGTGAGGGCTTGTATGGGGTCTTGAGTGTTGAAGAGCAAAAGCAACAGCCAAATCAAAAGCGGGCACGGTCCAAATGTGGGAGCGGGCTTGCTCGCGAAGGTCGTTAACGATGACGCGGGCATTCTGGATGAACGCGGCGCTCTCAGGTTTTTCGCGAGCAAGCCCGCTCCCACAGAAAAGCAGATCTGTTTTCGCTCTGGTTTTTGATGGGGCAGAGCGCTTTGGTTACTGTGCCGCTTTTGCAAAGTGACTCGCTGCAAGAGCGAAACCATAAGCCGCCGTTACCGAAGAAACGGATATACACACCAAAAGCGTCAGAGCTGAAACCGCCCCCGCTCATGCTCATACAACGGCCGCACCAGCGCGAATTCATGGTCAATCTCATCCACCAACTGCGCCAAATCCGCAACCACAGGCTTGGCGGACTTATCCTCGAGCAACTGACAAAGCTCAGCCAACCGCACCGCCCCAAGATTACCGCTACTCCCCTTGAAGCTATGCGCAATCCGCCCAAGCGCCTTGGCATCATCCCGAGCCCGGCGCAACGCCTCTACCCGCTTTTGCGAGTCATCGAGAAAAGTGTCGAGCAGCTTCGGATACTCGCCCTCCATGACCTCCTGCAAGCCAGTCAGCACATCGGGGTCCAGATGAATCTCTGCCACTTGTTCGCTCCTTGATCAAGAATCGGCGGATTATGCCAGAGCCTTCCATGAAAACTCCACGCACACACACCGCCCGCCGTCAGACCAGCCTACATCGCTGCTCAACTGGCGCACCAGGCTCAATCCCCTACCAGACAGACGGTCAACATCCAGCGGCCTGGCCAGCACCTTATCCACATCAAACCCGGCCCCACTGTCCTCGATCCGCAGCGTCAGACACCCCCCCTCCCCGGTCGGCACCACATCCAGGTGCACCCGCACATACCCGCTATCCAACCGCGCCAGCCGCTCATTACGCTCGCGGTAATACGCAGCAAACCCCTGTGCATCCCGCTTGAGCCGCGAATCCAGCCCCAGCACACCATGTTCAAGCGCATTGGAATACAACTCCGCCATCACGCTGTACAACGCCCCGCTCTGCTCCCGCAGCCCATGAATCTCCAACAGCAACTGCAACAAATACGGCAAAGGGTTGTAGGACTTGAGCGTCTCGGCACGAAACTCAAAACTTACCGACCAATCCAGCGGCGACGACTGCCCACTGTCGGAATACACCACCGACGACGAACGCAACGGCTCATCCGCCTGCAGGCTGATCTCCACCATGCTGATGTCATCGCGCACCTCACCGCGAAAACCCGCCAAGGCCTGTTCGATCTCCTCGAACAACCGGTCCGGCTCGCGATTGGCCGCAAACACCTGCTGCAACCGCTCGGCGCCAAACAACTGTTCATGGGCATCGGCGGTATCCAGCACACCATCCGACAGCAAAAACACTCGGTCACCCAGCGCCATCGGCCAGACTTCAGTGCGGTCATCAAACGCATCGGCCGCCAGCACGCCCAATGGCAAATGCCGCGACACCAGCGGCGTACGCTTGCCGGTGGTGACGTCATGCACGTAGCCGTCGGGCATGCCGCCATTCCACACTTCCACCACCCGTCGCTGGGCGCTGAGGCACAGCAAGGTGGCACAACAGAACATGTCCACCGGCAGGATACGCTTGAGCTTGGCGTTCATCTCCCGCAGGGTTTGCGCCAATCCGTAGCCCTTGGCAGTCATGCCGTAGAACACTTCCGCCAGGGGCATCGCGCCGACCGCCGCCGGTAAACCGTGGCCGGTAAAGTCCCCCAGCAGCACATGCATATCGCCCGACGGCGTGTACGCGGCCAGCAGCAAATCGCCGTTGAACAGCGCGTAGGGCGACTGCACATAACGAATATTCGGCGCGGCGTTGATGCAGCCCGAGTGGGCCACCTTGTCGAACACCGCCTTGGCCACTCGCTGCTCCTGCAGCAGGTAGTCGTGGTGCCGGGCGATCAGGTCGCGTTGCTGCAACACCGTGGCCTGCAAGCGACGCAGGCGATCCATGGCATTGATCTTTGCCGCCAGGATCACCTGGTTATAGGGTTTGGCCAGGAAGTCGTCACCCCCGGCATCCAGGCACTGGGCCAGGGCTTCGCTCTCGCGCAGGGAGGTGAGGAAGATGATCGGCACCAGCGCCTCCCCCGCCCGCTGCTTGATCTGCCGGGCCGCCTCGAAGCCGTCCATCACCGGCATCAGGGCGTCCATCAACACCAACTGCGGCCGTTCACGGGTAAACACATCGACCGCTTCCTGGCCGTTGCTGGCGGTCAGCACCTGGTGGCCCTGGCGGCGCACGATGGTCGACAGCAACAACAGGTCGGCGGCGCTGTCTTCGGCGATCAACACCGTCAGCGCCTCGAGGACCGGGGCCAGGACGCTCAAGTGAGGTCGAACAGTTTGTCGAAGTTGGAAATGGCCAGGATCTTGCGCACATCGGAGTTGGCGTTGACCACCTGCACTTCGGCATTGTCGCCTCCGGCATGGTCACGCAACAGCAGGAGCATGCCCAGGGCCGAGCTGTCCATGTAGGTAGTTTCCTTCAAGTCCACCACGTAGATCTCGGGCACCTTGTAGAACCGCTCGTAGGCATCACGAAAGGCCTGGTGGCTACCGAAATCGAATCGCCCCCTGACGGTGATCGTCAACTTCGTCCCGTCCAGGGACACTTCTGATTCGACTGACATACGACTGCTTCCTTGTCATTGGCAATGTGCAACAAGGTGTAGCAGGTGATAGGGAAGTGGGCAAATCCATGTAGGAGCGAGGGCGTGGTTAATAGGGGTTTTGGCGGGGAAGACGCTGGGACAATTCATCCAGCAATTTCTGCTCGCGCTTGTCTTCCAGTGCACGGGCTTCGTCGATGTAGCGCTGCACCAGTTTGCGCAGGCCTTCGACCCGGGCATAGGCCTGTTGCCAGCTGTCGCGGGCCTTGTCGACGTTGGCCTGGTGCCAGGCCAGGCTCTGGCGCTGCTGGCCGACGGCGGTTTCCAACTGGTTGAGAAAGCCCTGGTAGCCCATCAGCCACTGCCCGGAGACGCCCTTGCTGCCACGCTCGATCCACTGCTGCTGATACTCGCCGCGAAAGCGCTCCAGATCCCCCAGCTTGCTTTCCGCCAGGCGAACCTGGCCCTGGAAGTACCCCAGGCGCTGGACGGCGGTCTTTTCAGCTTTTTCGGCCATGTCCACTACCGGGGCAAGGCGCGCGGCGCGAGTGTTGGCCATGGTTTATCCGCCCGGCGCCGGCGCGAAGATGGTGCCCAGGTGTGCTTCGCTTTCACCCATGCTGATCTTGTCGTTGAGGCCCTGGCGCAGGTACGTCACCAGTTGCGGTTGCAGGGCAATCGCCAGGTCGGTCTCGCGATCGCCGCCGGCCACGTAGGCGCCGACGCTGATCAGGTCGCGGCTCTGTTGATAACGCGACCACAGTTGCTTGAACTGCTGCGCGCGCATCATGTGCTCCGGGGTGACCACCGACGGCATCACCCGGCTGATGGAGGCTTCGATGTCGATGGCCGGGTAGTGCCCTTCTTCGGCCAGGCGCCGGGACAGCACGATGTGCCCGTCGAGCACGCCCCGCGCCGAGTCGGCAATCGGGTCCTGCTGGTCATCGCCCTCGGAGAGTACGGTGTAGAACGCAGTGATCGAACCACCACCGGCTTCGGCGTTACCGGCACGCTCCACCAGCTTGGGCAGCTTGGCAAACACTGACGGCGGATAGCCCTTGGTGGCCGGCGGCTCGCCGATGGCCAGCGCAATTTCCCGCTGGGCCTGGGCGAAACGGGTCAGGGAGTCCATCAGCAGCAGGACGTTCTTGCCCTTGTCGCGAAAATATTCGGCGATGCGCGTGCAGTACATCGCGGCGCGCAGGCGCATCAGCGGCGCGTCATCCGCCGGTGAGGCCACCACGACCGAACGCTTGAGGCCTTCTTCGCCGAGGCTGTGCTCGATGAATTCCTTCACCTCCCGGCCCCGCTCGCCGATCAGCCCGACCACGATGATGTCGGCCTCGGTAAAGCGCGTCATCATGCCCAGCAACACCGACTTACCCACGCCGGTACCGGCAAACAGGCCCAGGCGCTGGCCGCGGCCCACCGTCAATAAACCGTTGATGCTGCGAATGCCCACGTCCAGCGGCACGCTGATGGGGTTGCGCTTGAGCGGGTTGATGGTCGGGCCGTCCATCGGCACCCAGTCTTCGGCCTTCATCCCGCCCTTGCCGTCGAGGGCGCGCCCGGCGCCATCCAGCACGCGGCCGAGCATGCTCATGCCCATCGGCAGGCGGCCAGTGTCGGCCAGCGGCACCACGCGAGCGCCGGGGGCAATGCCGGCAACGCTGCCGACGGGCATCAGGAATACTTTGCTGCCGGAGAACCCCATCACTTCGGCTTCGACCTGCACCGGGTGGTAGCTGTCGTCGTTGATCACCATGCAGCGGCTGCCCATGGCGGCGCGCAGGCCTTCGGCTTCCAGGGTCAGGCCGACCATGCGCAGCAGGCGGCCCTCCAGGATCGGCTGGCCGGGCAACTCGGTGACTTCGGCATAGCCACCCAGGCGCTTGGCGAAGCTGGTGCGATCAAGGCGCATCGGGGGTGTCCAGCTCGACGCTCAAGTCCGGCTCTGCCGGGTGCAGCGCCTGCTCGTGCAACTGATCGAACAGCTTGGCCATGATCTGCGTGATGCGCGTCTCCACCGTGGCATCGATGCGGCTGTGCTCGGTCTCGACCCGGCAACCACCGGGCAGCAGCGCGGCGTCTTCGACGATGCGCCAGGTTTCTTCATGGCGCTCGCGCAGGGCTTTGACCTGTTCGAAATCCTGCGGGTTGATGTACAGCCGCACGTTGCCGACGCCCAGGGGCAGCAGCTTGAGGGCTTCGCGCATCACGCTTTCGATTTGCGTGGAGTCCAGGGCCAATTCGCGCTGAATCACCTGGCGGGTGATGTGCTCCACCAGCCCGACCATGGCTTTTTCAATCTGCGAGTCCTGCTCGGCGATGGGCTCGAACAGGCTGCCCATCAGGGTTTCCAGGCTGGCCAGCTTGACGCTCAGCGCGGCCTCGGCTTCCTGGCGGACCTTGAGGGTGGTGCTGCGAAAACCGTCCTTCTCGCCGGTGGAGAAACCTTCGTTGTAGGCTTCCTGGCGAATGCTTTCGAGCTCTTCCAGGGTCAGTGGCTGGACTTCCTCCAGCGGCACTTCTTCCATCTCGGCCGGGGGTTCTTCTACCGGCTCCGGCTCAGGCTCCGGGCGATGCGGGTCGAAACTGGGCAGCGACCAGACGTCGAACCCTCCGACGTCCCGTGCGCGAATCAGATCGCTGGGCGTCTCATCTTTGTTCGACATGCGCGGCGCCTTAAATCATTTCTTCGCCGCCCTTCCCACCGAGAACGATTTCTCCGGCTTCGGCCATACGGCGGGCAATGGTGAGGATTTCCTTCTGTGCAGTTTCCACGTCGCTGACGCGCACCGGGCCCTTGGCCTCGAGGTCGTCGCGCAACAGTTCGGAAGCCCGCTTGGACATGTTCTTGAAGATCTTTTCCTTGACGCCCTCGTCGGAGCCCTTGAGCGCCAGCACCAGTACGTCGGAGGACACTTCCCGCAGCAACGCCTGGATGCCACGGTCGTCGACGTCGGAGAGGTTGTTGAACACGAACATGAGGTCTTCGATCTGCACCGACAGGCTGTCGTCGATCTCGCGGATCGAGTCCATCAACTGGCCTTCCACCGAGCTGTCGAGGAAGTTCATGATGTCGGCCGCACGCTTGATGCCGCCCAGGGTGGTGCGCGAAGCGTTGGAATTGCCCGAGAACTGCTTCTCGAGAATCGTGTTCAGTTCTTTCAGCGCCGCCGGCTGTACGGTGTTCAACGACGAGACACGCAGGATGATATCCAGGCGCACCTTATGGTCGAAGTGGCCGAGCACTTCACCGGCCTGGTCGGGGTCGAGATACGCCACCACGATCGCCTGGATTTGCGGGTGTTCGTAGCGGATCACATCGGCCACGGCCCGTGGTTCCATCCACTTCAGGCTGTCGAGGCCGCTGGTGTTGCCACCCAGCAGGATGCGGTCGATCAGGCCGTTGGCCTTGTCTTCGCCCAGGGCCGAGGTGAGCATCTTGCGAATGTAGCTGTCGGAGCCGACGCCCAGGCTGGTCTGGTCGCCGACGATCTCGACGAACTCGCTCATCACCTGCTCGACTTGCTCGCGGTGCACATTGCGCATTTGCGCCATGGCCACGCCGACACGCTGAACCTCTTTGGGCCCCATGTGGCGCAGCACTTGGGCGGCGTCGGTTTCTCCGAGGGACAGCAACAGCACGGCGGCTTTGTCGACCCGGGAGAGTTTGGCTACTGCAGCTCGGCTATCACTCATCTGCGTTAATCCACTCTTTCACGACCTGGGCCACACGACCCGGGTCTTCGGCCACCAGGCTCTTGATTGCGTTCAACTGAGCGTCATAACCCTCGCTCGGGCTCGGCAACAGAATGCTTTGCGGGCCACCGAGGCTCACGCGGTCGTTGGCCAGTTCGCCATCGAGGCCGCCCATGCCACCCAGTTCGACGTCGCCGCCGGCCAGGGCCAGTTGCTTCTTGCCGTGGCCGGTGATGTTGTTGAGCACCGGGCGCAGCACGCCGAACACCAGCAACAGGATGAACAACACCCCCAGCACTTGCTTGACGATGTCCCAGAACCACGGCTGAGTATAGAACGCTGCCTCGGCGATGACTTCGCCACGCTCGGCGGAGAACGGCATGTTGATCACGCTGACGCTGTCGCCACGGCTGGCATCGAAGCCCACCGCGTCCTGCACCAGGCGAGTGAAGCGCGCCAATTCATCGGCGCTCCATGGGGCGCGGGTGATGGCGCCGTCTGCGGCATTGACCTTGACCTGGTCATCCACCACCACCGACACCGACAGGCGATTGATCCGACCCTGTTGCTGCTTGGTGTGGCTGATGGAACGATCAAGCTCGAAGTTCTTGGTGGACTGGTTGCGCTTGTCGGCCGGGTACGGCGCGAGCATGGGCTGGCCGGTGGCCGGGTCCATGATCTGCTGGCCGTTGGCGTCCAACAGCGGCTGGCCAGGCTGCACCGCGCCTGCGGTAGCGGCAGCGCCACCGGTGGTTTGCGGCGCAGTGGCCGGGGTGGGTGGCTGGTTGCTCAGGGCACCCGGCACGCCTTGCGGGCCATTGCTGGCGGTACGTTGTTCGGTGGTCGATTGCTCGCTGCGCAGGGCCGGCTGGTCCGGGTTGAACTGCTCGGAGGTCGATTCGACGGCGCTGAAGTCGACGTCGGCCGACACTTCAGCCTTGTAGCGATCATTGCCCAACACCGGTTGCAGGATGTTGTGCACCCGCTGGGTCAGCATGCTTTCCATGCGACGGCTGTAGTCGAACTGCTTGCCGGCCATGGTCAGCGAGGAGTTCTCCGCAAGGTCCGACAGCAGGTTGCCCTTCTGGTCGACTACGGTGATCTGCGACTTGCTCAATTCAGGAACGCTGGTGGCCACCAGGTTGATGATCGCCAATACCTGGCCAGGCTCAAGAGAGCGGCCGGCAAAGAGTTCGACCAGGACCGAGGCGCTGGGCTTGCGTTCATCGCGCACAAACACCGAGCTTTTCGGAATCGCCAGGTGCACGCGGGCGCCCTTGACGTTGTTCAGGGCAGAGATGGTGCGCGCCAGTTCGCCTTCCAGGCCGCGACGGTAGCGGGTGGCTTCCATGAACTGGCTGGTCCCCAGACCCTGGTCCTTGTCGAGGATTTCAAAGCCGATATTCGCGTCGGACGGGGTTACGCCGGCAGCCGCCAGCTTCATCCGCGCACGGGCCACATCGTCGGCCTTGACCAACAGGGCGCCGGAATTCGGTTCGACGGTGTAGCTGATGTCTGCCGCCGCCAGGGTTTCCATGATCTGCTTGGAATCCATGCCGGCCAGGCTGCCGTACAACGGACGGTAATCCGGTTGCTGGGACCACAGCACCACGGCAAAACCAATCGCCACGCTGGCAGCCAGGCCGACCATCAGGCCTACCTGACGCAACATGGTCATCTCGGAGAGGTTTTCCAGGAACGACAGGCCAAACAGCGGCGGCTTGCCGTCTGCCTTGGCGGGTGCGTTATCCACGAGTGCTTCTGCCATGACTCAAATCGTCCTTAAACCGGCATCTGCATGATGTCTTGATAGGCTTGAACCAGTTTGTTGCGCACCTGGGTCAAGGCCTGGAATGAAACGCTGGCTTTTTGCGAGGCGACCATCACGTCGGTGAGGTCCACGCCGCTCTTGCCGATCTCGAAGGCGGTCGCCAACTGATTGGATGCCTGCTGGGTGTCGCTGACTTTGTTGATGGCCTGGCCGAGCATGTCGGCAAAGCTGCTCTGGCCCAATTCCGGTACGGCTTGCGCGGCGGATTTCGGTTGAGCCATGGCATCCATTTGCATGGACCGCATATCCAACATCAACCGATTGAACTCAACACCTTGGCTCATGAACTTTCTCTCCGACGACCCGCAATTTTTTGACACTACACAGCGATTACAGGGGTGGTAGCAACAAGGGTGCCAGCTCCGTGGCATTCTGTAAGAAAAGGCGACTGGCCCTGTCGGCTTTGAGAATTTTCAGGTGGCGTAGAGGTAGGCTTCCACGTCCATCCCGGCGTCACGCATCTGCGCCAGCTTGTAGCGCAGGGTGCGCGGGCTGATGCCCAGGCGCTCGGCGGCTTCTTTGCGGCGCCCGCGCTCGGAGCGCAGGGTGTCGATGATCATCTGGAATTCCCGGCGACGCAGGTCGTCGCCCAGGGCGCCGGCGGATTCGGCAGGCACGGCTTCGACCTGTGGCGCGGCAGCCAGGCTCGGCTGCGGGGCTGCGCCCGCGCCCATGGCCAGGCAGAAATCCTGGGGCTGGATCAGGCCGCCCTGCTGCAAAATCAACGCACGCTGGATCGCATTGTCCAGTTCCCGCACGTTGCCGGGCCACGGGTAACTGATCAGACAGGCCTGGGCCTCGGCCGACAGGCGCGCCTGGGCATGCTTCATTTTATTGACGTGCTTGCCCAGCAGGCGCTCGGCCAGCGGGATGATGTCGGCCGGGCGCTCGCGCAACGGGCGCCAGGCCAACGGGAACACCGAGAGCCGGTAGAACAGGTCCTCACGAAAACGCCCCGCCGCCACTTCGCCCGCCAGGTCGCGGTTGGTGGTGGCGACCACACGGATGTCCAGCTGGATCGGCTTGCGTGCGCCCACCCGCTCCACTTCGCGCTCCTGCAATACCCGCAGCAACTTGGCTTGCAGGCCCAGGGGCATTTCGGAGATTTCGTCGAGCAGGATGGTGCCGCCGTCAGCCTGTTCGAACTTGCCGGCCTGCGCCGCGATGGCGCCGGTGAACGAGCCCTTCTCATGGCCGAACAAGGTGGCTTCGAGCATGTTGTCGGGAATGGCCGCGCAGTTGATCGCAATGAACGGCTGGCTGGCACGATGGGATTGCTGGTGGATGTAGCGCGCCAGTACTTCCTTGCCGGTACCGGACTCGCCGGAGATCAGCACGGTGGAATCGCTGCGGGCAACACGGGCCGCCAGTTCCAGCAATTGCGCGCTGGCCGGTTCGAAGGCAATCGGGCCCTCACCCTCTGCAGCGCCCAGGGTGCCGAGGGCATGCCGGGCGACCAGTTCGATCAAGGCTTTGGGTTCGAAGGGTTTCACCAGGTAATCCGCAGCGCCCTGACGCATGGCGTCGACGGCACGCTCGACGGCGCCGTGGGCGGTCATCAGCAGCACCGGCAGTTGCGGCTGGCGCGCACGCAACAGGCCGAGCAACTGGTGTCCGTCCATACCCGGCATGTTGACGTCGCTGACCACCAGGCTAAAGGACTCCTGCTCCACCGCGTCCAGGGCTTCTTCGGCAGAACCGACCGCCCGATAGTCATGGCCCGCCAGCAACAGCGTGTCAGCCAATGCTTCACGCAGGGCGCGATCGTCTTCAACCAATAAAACCTTGATAGCCATGACCTTTTACTCCGCGCTGACGGCGCATGAAAACAGCGGCAGCGTGATCAACGCGCACGTGCCACGACCCAACCGGGAATGCAGCTGCAATTCTCCCTGATGTGCACGGGCGACTGCCTTGACCACGGTCAGGCCCAGGCCGGTCCCGTTGGTCTTGGTGGTAAAAAAAGGCTCGCCGAGGCGCTGCAGCACTGCCGGGTCAATCCCGCTGCCGCTGTCGCTGATGCTCAGGCGCAGGGTCTCGCCACGGTTGTACAGGTGCACCTTGAGCCGCGCCCCGGGGCCGCTGGCCTGGGTCGCGTTTTCGATCAGGTTGAGCAGCGCGCCCACCAGGGTGTCGCGGTTGCACAGCAACTCGCCGTAATGGCTGTCGCACTGCCAACGGACTGACGCTTCCTGGATATGAGTGGCGGCCGCCGCTTGCAGGGACTGCATCAAGGCGGCCGGGGTGACGCGATCGGTCAGCGGCAATTCGCCGCGGGCAAACACCAGCATGTCGCGCACCTGATGCTCCAGTTCGTGCAGGCGCTCCTTGAGGCGACCGGCAAAACGCTGGTGGGTGGCGGCGGGCAATTGCTCATCAGTCAAATGACTGGCGTAAATCAGCGCGGCCGACAATGGCGTACGAATCTGGTGGGCCAGGGAAGCGACCATTCGCCCCAAAGACGACAGGCGCTCATGGCGGGCCAACTGGTCTTGCAGGTGCCGGGTTTCAGTCAGGTCGTTGAGCAACACCAACTGGCCAGGCTCGGCATCCAGGGAACGCGTGGCGATGGACAGGCGGCGCCCATCCTTGAGGGAAATTTCGTGGCCGTCGTCTTCCCGCGGGGCAAAGCAGCGGGTGATGACCTCGCGCCACAGCTCGCCCTCCAGCGGCAGGCCAAGCATGTTGCAGGCCGCCGGGTTGGCTTCGCGCACACGGCCCTGCTCGTCGATGACGATCACGCCACCGGGCAACAGGTCGAGGAGGTTTTGCAGACGGTTGGCCAGTCGCTCTTTCTCGGCCAGCTCTGCCATGCGCTGGGCACTGACCACGGCCAACTCGCCTTTAAGCTCGGAAACCCGGGCTTCCAGCAGGCTGTAGGAGTCAGTCAACTGGCTCGACATCTGGTTGAACAGGGAAAAAGCCTGTTCAAGCCCCAGACGGCTGATCTGCTCTACGGAGGGGGCCGGCCCCTGAGTGTCAGGGACCGAAGATAGTTGGGCGGCGTGGGGCATCATGCTCTCTCGCTTGGCTGACCGTCAGTTAAACGGAACGTTGCGAGTGCTGTAGCAATACCCGTGCCTAAAAAAATAGGCTTAGTTTTCAGTCAGTTGAAAAACAGGCGTCAATCATCCGCCTGTTCATCACCTTCCTTGCGACTCATGCCGTACTTGCGCATCTTCTCCACCAGGGTGGTACGCCGGATGCGCAGGCGCTCGGCGGCACGGGCGACGATACCGTTGGCGTCGTCGAGTGCCTGCTGGATCAGGCCTTGTTCGAGGCTGCCGAGGTAGTCCTTCAAGTCCAGGCCTTCCGGCGGCAGCATGGCGGTGGAGCCGAAGTCCGGCGTGTGGCCGTTGATGGCCACGCGCTCTTCCAGGTCGCTGCGCAGGCTGTCCACCAATTGCTCGTCTTCGTCGTCGACGTAGCGGAATTTCTTCGGCAGCTCGACCACGCCGATCACCCCGTACGGGTGCATGATCGCCATGCGCTCCACCAGGTTGGCCAACTCGCGGACGTTGCCCGGCCAGCCGTGGCGACACAGTGACATTATCGCCGCCGAGTTGAAGCGAATCGAACCACGCTTTTCGTGTTCCATGCGCGAGATCAGCTCGTTCATCAGCAACGGGATGTCTTCGACGCGCTCGCGCAGGGGCGCCATTTCGATCGGGAATACGTTGAGGCGGTAGTACAGGTCTTCGCGGAAGCTGCCGACCTCGATCATGCTTTCGAGGTTCTTGTGGGTGGCCGCGATGATGCGTACGTCGACGCTCTGGGTCTTGTTGCTGCCCACGCGCTCGAAGGTGCGCTCCTGCAATACCCGCAGCAGCTTGACCTGCATCGGCAGCGGCATGTCGCCGATTTCGTCGAGGAACAGGGTGCCGCCGTTGGCCAGTTCAAAACGCCCGGCACGGCTGGTGATCGCCCCGGTAAAGGCACCCTTCTCGTGGCCGAACAGTTCGCTTTCCAGCAGTTCTGCCGGGATCGCCCCGCAGTTGACCGGCACGAACGGCCCGTCACGACGCTTGGAATGGTAGTGCAGGTTGCGTGCGACCACTTCCTTGCCGGTGCCCGACTCGCCAAGGATCAGCACACTGGCGTCGGTGTCGGCCACTTGCTGCATCATCTGGCGCACGTGCTGGATCGCACGACTGGTGCCGACGAGGCTGCGGAACAGGTTGGGTTCGCGGTGACGGCCGCGCTCGCGGGCCTGGTCGTACATCTCGCGGTAGACCTGGGCACGGTGCAGGGAGTCGAGCAATTTGCTGTAGCTGGGGGGCATTTCAAGGGTGGAGAGCACGCGGCGGCGCTGGTCTTCCGGAAGGTCCACGGAAGAAATATCGCCCATCAGCAACACCGGAAGGAACTCATCCCAGGTCGACAGTGTCTTTAACAAGCCCAGAACTGCACCAGGAGCGTTTACCGTCCCGATCAGCACACAAATGACTTCGCGGCTCGACGACAAAGAGCTGACCGCCTGCTGCCAGTCGTGGCTGCCGCAGGGTAGATTTTCTTCGCCAAGAAAATTCAGGATCACCGCCAGATCGCGGCGCCGAACGCTATCGTCATCGATCAGCAGAATTTTGGTTTCACGCCACATGCAATAGCAACTTCCCTAGTAAAACTCTAATGCCCTCGAGTTGGGGCAATCTAGATTGCTGTAGGCATTTTCTGCGCTACGGCTTTCTGACGTCTGAAAATAGCACTAGTTAAGTCAAAAAATCGTGCACAGTCAAATTTATGACGCGCGGTGTTCGGATTAACTGAGCCTTCAGCCGAACATATGGTAAACCTTTGACGCATGTTTAGCTCGGTTGAACTGCGACATCTCTTCGAAAATAGCCTGTCGCTCCCCTGTCGTCGCCTCAAGCAACTGCTGGTAGACCGAAAGCAAGTCTTCCAGTTTTGCCCGAATGGCTGCCTCATCCGCCGATTCCTCGTTGAGCGCAGCATCGATCAACGCGCGGCAGCCCAAATCCAGTTCGCCGATCGCACCCCAGTTGCGTTCAGCCAACGCCTCGGACAGCGCCTCACGGGTCTCGTCGATTTTTTGCAATGCTTGGCTCATGACATCGTCCTCAGGCCTTACGGCCTACTGTACCTCTGTGGCAATACCATCCCAGCCTTCCTTGAGCGTAATCATCAGACCTGCGACCTCATCGATCATCGCAGCGTCATTCTGACGGTTGGCTTCCAGCAGACGCATGGTCATGAAGGCATACAGGTTATCCAACTGCTGCAGTGCAATCGGGTCCGGGGTCTTCTCGGGGTTCAGGCCGTCACGCAACCCGACGAGGATGTCCACCGCCTTGCCCAGCATCAACCCCTTCTGCGCGATATCACCGCGAGCCATCGCACCCTTGGCCTGCGCCATACGATCCAGTGCGCCTTCCATCAGCAACTGCACCAGGCGGTGCGGGCTGGCTTCGGAGATCTGGGCGTGGGTGTTGACCTTCTGGTATTGGCGAAGGGCTCTCATGGGATTCATGTTTCTACCTCGTGACAGGCGACAGCTAAAAGGGTGGACGCTGATTATTATGTCGACGGCGTTACACAAAACTTTAGCCCGCCTGGCGCTTTGACTCAGCGCCTTCGGCGGGCTTTATCCATCCGCCAATCAGGTGGACTTCGGATTGTTCAGCGAGTTGAGCGTGGTCATGACGCTGTCGCCCTGAGCCTTGAGCTGCGCGACCAGGGAGTCCATGGCGTTGTATTTCAGGGTCAGGGAGGCCGTCAGGGCATCAGAACGCGTGTTCAGGGCGGTCTGCTGGTTGGTCAAATCCCTGAGGTTATCCTGCAGCGTCGAAGACTTTTCGGCGAACACCCCGGTCTTGCTCAGCGCAAAGTTGGCGGTGGCATTCGTCAGGCTTGCCAACAGTCCGCTGGGCCCGGTGAAGATGCTGTTGATGTCGGAGCCATTAGTGAGGACCGCCTTGTCAAACGCCACATCACTGACGCTCAGGGTGCCCGCTGTCTGGTCCGTGGTCACGCCAAACTGCGCCAGGGATGAAAACGAGCCGCTACCGGTCACCGAGTTCATCACGTTGCGGATCGATGCCATCATGCTGCGCACCGAACTGTCCCCGGTCAACGGGCCTGGCGTGACGGAACCGTCGGCATTGGTGGTGACCTGAGTCTCGGCATTCACAGCCTTGACCAACGCACTGTAGGTATCTGTGAAGCCCTTGACTGCCGACTTCAGGGTTGCGCTGTTCGCAGACACTTTGATCGTCGAAGGGGCATCGGTCCCCGAAACCCCCGTCAAGGTAATGCTCACACCACTGATTGCGTCGGGCAGGGTATTACTCTTGGACTCTTGAGGGCTGCCATCAAGGTTATATATGGCGTTCTGCGGCGCCGAGCCCACAACCGTCGCACCCGTATCCAGGCCCGAGGAACCCTTGAAGGTGATGTCGCTACCGACACCGGTCGTCGACGATGTGACCACCAACCGCGAACCGTTGGAGTCAGTCAGGATGTTGGCACTCAAGCCCGCGTTGCCGTACTGCGAGTTGAGCGAATCGCGCACCTGCTGCAGGGTTCCGCCCGGTGGCACACTGACGCTGTAATTCTTGCCGGACTGGGAGACCGTAAACACCGTCGCCGAGACCCCGGAATTGACAACGGCCGTCGGCCCGCCAGGAATTACTGCCGTGGAGACCTTTGACGCCGTGGCCAATTGGGTGACACCCAGCGTAAAGTTGCCGGCGGCGGCACCTGGGCCCAACGTGACCGTCGCGAGCTTGTCGTTCGACAGCGTCGAACTCAAGCCGCTGAAGTTGACGGTCTTGGTCATGTTGTCCAGCGCGCCCCGGAACGCGTCCAGAGCCGCCTGGATCTTGCCGATCGAAGTCAGTTGCGCAGTGGATGTTTTGGTCTGGCTGTCGATCTGCGCTTGCTTGGGTGCGGTTTGCGACCCCACCAACGACTTAACAAGACCTTGAACGTCGATGCCCGTACCCGGGCCGTTGACCGTTAGACCTGCTACGACTGTCATCGTCTTTCTCCTAATCCGGGGCTGATGCTTTATTGACGAATCACGCTCTAGGCAGTTTTCGCAACAAAGTTCATGCCAGTTTAGACCTTGGCGTCAAACAGCAAGCTGCTGGCGTCATGAAGGCTCTGGGCGAGTTTCAGGGCCAATTCCGAAGGAATCTGGCGAATGACCTCACCGCTTTCGGTCGCAATGACCTTGACCACAACCTGGTGGGTGGAGTCATCAATGGAAAAATCCAGTTTGCGCTGGGCAGCCTGGATGAATTCGTTTATGTCGTTGACCGCTTTTTTCAAGTCGGTGTGGCTCGATGGCTGCTGGGCATCTTTCGCGCCAGCAACGGCGTCCACCTTGGGCTTCTGCGGATCGGCACTGACAGGAGCAGGTGCATTCTGTGGCGCTGCCGCAGGGTAAGACAGGTTCAGTTTGACGCTCATGTCCATGACCAATCACCTCATTAGACAAAAGACAAAAGGGCACGTAAACGCGCCCTTCCGTCAGTTACCAAGCGCCGTTATTACTGAAGCAGCTTCAGTACAGCGGATGGCAGTTGGTTCGCCTGGGACAGGATCGCAGTCGAAGCCTGTTGCAGGGTCTGTTGCTTGGTCAGCTGAGCGGTTTCAGCAGCGAAGTCAACGTCCTGGATCACGCCACGGGCAGAAGTGGAGTTGTCCGAGATGCTCTGCAGGTTGGCGATGGTGTTGTCGAAACGGTTTTGTACAGCACCGAGGTCAGCACGCTGGGAGTCGATGGTGGACAGTGCCTGGGTCAGCACGTCGACAGCGCTCTGTGCGTTGGCAGCGGTGGTCACGTCGGTGTTGCTGACAACAACTTTCGCCGAGTTGACAGCGTTGACGCCAGTTGCACCGAACAAGCCAGCAACACCACCACCGGTACCAGTCAGCGAGTAGCTCGAGCTGGAGTTCAACGAGATAGCGCCGGTAGCAACCAGCGGACCTGCATCCAGTGGGGTAGCAGTCGCGTTGAACTTGCCGTCGCCGCCTTTGGTAGCGATGCTCATCAGCTGACCGCCAGCGTCAGCGTTATCAAAGGTGAAGTTCTCACCCGAGTCGGATTTGATCGACAGAGAGCCGGTCGACTGGTCGAAGTTAACGCTGATGCCCAGCTTGGCAGCGTTGGAGTTCAGTTGGTCGGCCAGGTCAGCAGCGCTGGTGATACCGGTGAACGAAACAGTAGTGGCGCTAGGACCGCTACCGACTGTCAGATCGAACTTACCGTTTGGAGTAGCAGCCGGGAAGCTGGCAGGTACAGTGAACTTAAGTTCAGTGCTGGCGGAGGCCTGCAGGCCGCCGACTGCGCCGTTCAGTTGGGCAGCGATATCCTTGGCCGAAGCACCCTGTGCGATGGTCAGCGAAGCAGAGGTCTGGCCGCCACCGGTCACACTGATGGTACCGGCTGCAATACCGTTAGCAGTTGGCGTTTGAGCAGAAGACAGCAGTTGCTGCGAACCAATGTTGTTAGCCGCTACGTTGCCCAGGCTCATGTTGATGGTCTGGTTGGCGTTGGCGCCCACTTGGAAAGCGGTAGTACCGAAAGAACCGTCCAGCAGGTTACGACCACCGAAAGTGGTGGTAGAAGCGATACGGGTCAATTCAGAAGTCAGAGCCGCGTACTGAGCCTGGTTCGACTTACGGTCGTCAGCGCTGAGGGAGCCGTTAGCGGACGACAGAGCCAGGGAACGCATGGTCTGCAGGATGTTGGTGGATTGCTGCATCGCGCCTTCAGCAGTTTGCGCGATGGAGTTACCGTCACCGGCGTTCTTGATGGCAACGCCCAGGCCGTTGATCTGGCTGGTCAGACGACCAGCGATTTGCAGGCCGGCCGCATCGTCTTTGGCGCTGTTGATACGCAGGCCGGAGGACAGGCGCTGCATGGAAGTTTGCAGGGCGCTGGAAGCCTTGTTCAGGTTGTTCTGAACGGTCAACGAAGCAAGGTTGGTGTTTACTGTTAATGCCATGACGAAATCCTCGTGGGTGGTGTACTGCGGCTTCCGGCCCTGGCAACCGCCGGGTGTGGCCTAGAGAACCTTCGTAATAGTTATCGTCGTGAAAGCAGGTTGCTTGAGGACTTTTTTGATTTTTTTTACTGGCGCCGTGCCACCCCTTTTAATTCAAGCATTTACGATAGCCCAAACCCCAGCAATTGTTGGCTTTCTGGCGCCAAATAAAAAACGCCCATGATCTTTCGATCATGGGCGTTTTTTTGTGCAGCGCCTTTAAGTCGTCAAGGACGGTGCAAAATCGCCGAGCCCCAGGACAGCCCCACACCAAAACCACTGATGGCGACGCGCTTCCAGGTGGAGTCGAGCATGTGCTTTTCCAGCAGCAGCGGAATGCTTGAGGACACGGTGTTGCCGGTCTCGACCATGTCCTTGATGAACTTGTCCACCGGCGCGTCTTCGAAACGCCGGGCCACGGCGTCGACAATCGCCGCACTGCCCTGGTGGATGCAGAACGCATCGATCTCGTCAGCCTTGAGGTCCGATTCGTTGAGCAGCTCGTGCAAATGCGCCGGCACCTTGAGCAAGGCGAAGTTGAACACCTGGCGGCCGTTCATGAAGAACACGCCATCGCTGACCTTCAAGTGCGGCGCACCGGAACCGTCAGTGCCGAACTTGGACTTGCCCAACTGCCACGGCGCGTCTTCACCCATCCAGGTGGCGGTAGCGGCATCGCCGAACAGCATGGTGGTGTTGCGGTCTTCAGGGTCGACGATCTTCGAGTACGGATCGGCGGTCACCAGCAGGCCGTTCTTCAGGCCGGTAGCCTCCATGAAGCCCTTCATCGCATAGATGCCGTAGACGTAGCCCGAGCAGCCCAGGGAAATATCGAAGGCCGCCACGTGCGTCGGCAGGCCCAGCTTGTCCTGGACGATGGCGGCGGTGTGAGGCAAGCCCTCTTCGTCGCCATTCTGGGTAACGACGATCAGCGCATCGATGGACTCGCGCTTCAAATCGGGGTTGTTGGCAAACAAGGCGTTGACCGCCTCGACGCACAGATCGGAGGTTTCCTGCGCGGCATCCTTGCGCGGCAGGAACGCCGAACCGATCTTGCCAATGATGAATTCTTCATCCTTGGCGAATTTGGCACCCTGGGCGTAGTTATCAATCCCGTCTGCCGGCACGTAACTGGCGATGCTTTTTATGCCAATCATTGTGGCTTCCCAATACTAAATAGCTGGAGAACACCCCGCGAGACACGTCGCCGGGTGCTGACAATAATGGGGATGACCCCGCAAAAAACTCGCCGAAAACCGCCTTTTTACCCTGGCGGCAGGCCCTCGCAGAGACCTGGCGACGACCTATCCTTTTCACACGATACAGTGAAGATGCGCTTTATGACTCACAGGTCACTCAATTTTCTGCGCTTTGTGCGAAACACGGGGACATACAAACGCCAAAAACCACAACGGCCCACCCCGTTTCCAGGGTGAGCCGCCGGTTTGCAGCTGCGGACATCACATTTTGTTGAACAGGCTCAACTGAGAGATTTTCACAAAGGCCAACTGAGAGGCCTGCAGCATGGTTTGCTGAAGCTGCAGGTTGATCGCCGCCTGGCCCATGTCCACGTTGCCCAAGGAACTCATGGTGTTGGTATTGGCAGTCCCCAGGCTGGTGTTTTCATCCGTTTGAAGATCCAGGGCATTCTGGCGAGCACCGATGGAGCCGCGCACCTGGTCAATCTGTGAACTGGCGTTGTTCAGGTTGCCGATGGTTTTGGCCACCACATCCTTGAGGTTGTTCTGCGCGACCAGGTTGCCGTCAGCCGGCGTTTCCAGGGCTTTGCGCAATTGGCTCAACGTGTCCAGGGCGTTTTCGTTCTTGTTGCTGACGGCGCTGACCGCAAACTGGTCGCCCGCCCCTGGCGCACCACTGATGTCGAACGTCACGCCGGCCGCGTTGATCGAGGTGGCACCGGCAGCCATGGTGCCGGTCGCGATGGTCTTGCTGTTCGGACTGTAGGGCTGCGCATACACCTCATACGTGGTGCCGCTGGTGAATTTGATCACCGCACCGGTATCAGGAAAGGTGCTGGCGTAGGCCGCCTGATCCGTCACCTGGCCACCGGTCACTTGTGCAGTCGACGCGTTGCCTGGCGAACGCGAAGCACTAAAGGTGTCCGGCTTGGATTGCAGGGTGAACGCCTTGCCCGCCACCAGTGCGTCGGAGTCAGCGCCGGGCGCAACGTCCGCGCCGAGCGTCAGGCTGATATCGAACTTGACGCCGCGCAGGTTGACGCTGGATGCGCCCTCTTTGGTCGCGTCGAAAGTGCCGTTGCCGGGAATCTCGGAGGTAACGTCGTTACCGTCCTTGTCGGTCACGGAATACTGCGTGCTGCTGCTGAAGGTCAGCTTGTAGGGCTGGCCATCGGTAAAACTCTTGGTGTAGGTGACACCGGAGGTCACCGTGCCCGCCGATACCGCGACCTTGCCGTCATTGACCGCAGGCGGCAACAACGTAGCCTGGGTGCGACCGGTGTTGGTCGAACTTTCCATCATCGACTTACCGGTGTCGCCCCCCGCCATCGACAGATTGTCCGAGATCTGCAAGCTCAGCGGCGTCTCGTCACCCTGATACGTGTAGGTGCCGTCGTTATTGCGGATGTAAGGCGGCGTGTCGGTTTTCGACCCGGAAAACATGTAGTTGCCGTTGGCATCCTTGGAGTTGAGCAAGCCCAGCACCTGGTCCTCAAGCGCGCCCACTTCGCTGGCGATGGATTTACGATCGTCATCGCTCAGGGACTGGTTGGCCGCACGCAGCGCCAGTTCATTGCCGCGCTGCAAGGCGGTGTTGATGCTCTTTAACACCGATTCTTCGTTGGTCAGCGAGTTCTGCAGGGTGTTGATGTTGCCGTTGAACTGGCCAAGCATGTCTTTCTGTTGCTGCAATTGCAGCAAGCGCGCGGCGGCGACGGGGTCATCGGAGGCGGTCTGCACCCGGATACCGCTGCTCGCCTGGTCCTGGGCTTTCACCACACCGGAATAGTTCGTCTGGTACTTGCTGGCGCTGGTGTCGAAATACTGCTGTGTAGAAATACGCATCGTCCCAGACTCCTTTAAAGGGCATTAATCAGTGTGCTGAAAGTTTCTTGCGCAGCCTTGATGATCTGCGACGACGCGGTGTAGTACTGCTGGAACTTGATCATGTCACCCGCCTCTTCATCCAGGTTGACCTGGGACACCGAGTTGCTGGCCGCCTTGTTCGCTGCCAACAGCGCACCCGTCGCGGTGGAGTCGGTAGCGGCCTGGCTGGCTTTTGAGCCCACCTGCGACACGAGTCGGGCGTTGGCGCTGACCAGGCTCACACCCGGGCTGCCGTCGCTGGCGCCTACGGTGGCCTTGGTCTGCAAGTCCAGCAATTGCTGGGCGTTGCGGTTGTCGGAGGTGCCCGAAGCGTTGAACGAGAAAGTCGTGCTGTCACCATTGGCAGGCGAGCCGCCGACCGTGGTGTCGAAGTTGAAGCTTTTGCCCGGGATCAACGCACCGGAGGCATCGCGCATCGGTACGTTGATGCTGATCTTGTTGCCCTGGCCCGGGATGATGGTGCCACTGCCGATCGGATTGCCTTGCGCGTCGCTCACCGTATACGACTGGGTGCCGTCGGCGGCCGGCTTGCCAAAGAGCATTTTTACCGGCATGGAGTTTTCGATGCCGGCGCGCAACTGGGCGGTATCAGCGCCGCCATGAATATCCAGCGGCACAGTCAGCTGAGGCGGTGTGAACGTACCGGTGCCGGTGTTGGTCTTGCTTGCGTTCCCCGCCAAGGGGCCCGCGAAGGCGAGCTTGTTAACGTCCTTCAGGTCGACACCGATGCCCGTGGCCCCGTTGGCCGTGGGGCTGACCTTGAAGCTGTCACCGGCAGCCATGGGCCCTTTGCCGTCCAGTGCCAGGGTAAAGCCATCAATCACCGGCGGCGGCGTGGTGGTGGTGTCGAACGAACCCATGGCCTTGCCGTCGGAGCGGACGACGTTGTACTGGTTACCACTGGTAAACGTGACTTTGTAGTCGTAGGTCGTCAGCTGGCTGCTGTCCTTGATCGTGACATTCAGGTTGCCAGACCCCGCGCTGTTGCCGGCGGCCCCTTGGCTGCGCTGGGAAATCGCCGCCGCGCTGTTGATATCGGTGAACAGCGACGAACCGAATTCGCCGTTGAGGTCCAGGCCCTGGCCCAACTGGTTGTTGATCGTGTCTGCCGTGGCAATCGCGATGCGCCCCAGATCATTGATGGCCGGCATCAGCACGTCACTGCGATAGCGCAGCAAGCCACCGATACTGCCGCCGGTGACCACATTGCCAAGGTCAATGGACGAGTCGCCCATCGAGAGCTGGATGGTGTACTGGCTATTGTCGGTGCTACTCGGTACCGCAGAGATATTATTGGATATCCCGCCTTCCACCAGCGACTGCCCCGTACCGGTCGTAATACTGAACTGTCCGTTTTTTTCCGTGGCCGTAACGCCGATCAGCTCGTTGAGCGAGCGCACCGCTTCGTCACGCGAGTCCAGCAGGTTGGCCGGCGCACTGCTGGAAGTCCCCTGGGCCTGGGCAATCTGCTTGTTGAGCGAGGCGATCGAGGACGTCAGCTTGTTGACCTGGTCCGTCATGGTGCTCAACTGACTGTTGATCGTTTGTTTCTGCTGGTTCAACTGGCCGGAAATGGAGTTGAAGCGGTTGCTCAGGGTCTGGGCGCTGGTCAGCAGCAATTGGCGTGCGGACACGTCGCCCGGGGTGGCAGAAGCCGTCTGCGCCGCCGCGAAAAAGGCACTGAGCACCGAAGACATGCCGGTGTTGGAATCCGACAAGGTCTTGTCGATGGCACTGGCCTGGTCCAGGTAGGCGTTGGCATCGCTGTCGAGTGCCGTGCTGTTCTGGTAAGCCGTGGTGAGGAACTGGTTGTACACCCGACGCACGTCCGCCAGGGTCGTACCGGTGCCGATAAATACGCCGCCGTAGGCGTTCGACGCATTCGCGGTCTGAGCGCTCTGTTGACGCGAGTATCCCGGGGTGTTGACGTTGGCGATGTTGTTACTTAAGACCGACAACGATCCCTGGGCGGCATTGAGCCCCGACATCCCGATATTGAGCAAACTCATGATTCAGACCTTATAAATGAGTGGAAGCGCCCGCGGCAGCGTAGTTCTGGTAGCTGTTCATCGTTTTTGCGATCTGCGAAATCTTGCTGGCGTAATCCGGGTCGGTTGCATAACCGGCTTTTTGCAACTCGCGCACAAACTGTTCCGGGTTGTCGGCTGATTTCACAACTTCTTTATAGCGATCATTGCTTTGCAGCAACGTGACCAGGTCATGGAAGCTGTCCTGGTAGGAATTGTAGGAACGGAACTGCGCCGTCTCCTTGACCATCGCGCCATCGCGAAACTCGCTGGTGATCGCCCGGGCCTGTTCGCCCTGCCAACTCTGGCCGGCCTTGATACCGAACAGGTTGTGGCTGCTGGTGCCATCCTCGGCACGCATCACCGATTTACCCCAACCGGTTTCCAGGGCGGCCTGGGCCACCAGGTAGCGTGGGTCGACGCCAATCCGCGCGGCGGCCTGCTTGGCCATCGGCAACATGGTGGCGACAAATTCATCCTGCGAGCTGAAGGCTTTCTTCGCCGGTGCCAGCGGTGGCTGGGCGACGGCGCGGCCGTAAACCTGCATCTGTCCGTGAGGCGGTATGGCGGCAAGGCTGCGGGCGGTGCTGTTGACCACGCCATCATCGGCAGCGCTGTTACGCAGCGGCGCGGCCTTGGCGGCAGTGGTAGCCTCGGCACCCGGCACGATGCCGGCCAGCAGGCGATCCGTCAGCTTGCTCGGCAACGAGATGCGTCGCTGGTTCATCAGCGCCATGTCGTTGGCGTGGGAGTTGGTGCCTTCAGGCACCGCCACGCGGTACGCCCACAATGGCCGCTGACCATTGCTGCGGCCCAGCGGGCCATCGGCCTTGGTACCGGCGGCAATTTCAGTCGGTACATCCACCTTCTTCGCGGGCGCAGCCGGGCCTTGCAAGGTGGCCGCCTGGGCGTCCACCGGTTTGTTCTTTTGCATCTGGCGCAGCAGCACGTCCGCCAGGCCGATACCGCCGCCCTCGCGGGACAGGGAAACCGCCAACTGCTGGTCGTACATTTCCTGGTACTGCTTGGCCGCCGGGGTATTCAGCGGGTTGTCCTTGCCCAGGGCTTCGGTAGCCGAACGCATGGACTTGAGCATCTCGCCGAGAAACAGCGACTCAAATTCCTGCGCGACCTTGCGCATGTTGCCGTCGCTGTTCTTGTCGCCGACCTTCAACTGGTTAAGCCGGTTGAGGTCGGAATAGGAACCCGAATCCGCCGTGCTGGTCAGGCCGCTCTTGCGCATGTCCATGGCCATGGCGTCAGATCACGATCAGGTCGGCTTGCAAGGCGCCGGCCTGTTTCAATGCTTCGAGGATCGCCATCAAGTCGCCGGGCGCTGCGCCCACCTGGTTCACCGCACGGACAATCTCGTCCAGGGTGGTGCCGGGGCCGAACTTGAACATCGGCTTGGCTTCTTGCTGGGCATTCACCCGCGAACGGGGGACCACGGCAGTCTGGCCGTTGGACAACGGGCCAGGCTGGCTGACGATCGGGTCTTCGGTGATGGTCACGGTCAGGCTGCCGTGGGTCACGGCCGCTGGCGAAACCTTGACGTTCTGGCCGATCACGATGGTGCCGGTCCGCGAGTTGATGATGACTTTCGCCACCGCCTGGCCCGGGTCAACCTCAAGGTTTTCCAGCAGAGACAGGTAGTCCACACGCTGGCTTGGGTCCAGCGGTGCCGTCACACGAACCGAGCCGCCATCGATGGCCTGGGCCACGCCCGGGCCGAGCAACTCATTGATCTTGTCGACCACGCGCTTGGCGGTGGTGAAGTCAGAGCGGTTGAGGTTCAGGGTCAGGCTGTTGCCCTGGTTGAAGCCGCTGGGCACGGTGCGCTCCACCGAGGCACCACCGGGAATCCGCCCGGCCGACGGCACGTTGACGGTGATCTTCGAACCGTCGCGGCCTTCGGCATCAAAGCCACCCACCACCAGGTTGCCCTGGGCAATGGCGTAGACGTTGCCGTCGATACCTTTTAGCGGCGTCATCAGCAAGGTGCCGCCGCGCAGGCTTTTCGAGTTACCCATGGACGAGACGGTGATATCGACCACCTGCCCCGGCTTGGCGAACGGCGGCAAATCAGCGCTGATGGACACCGCCGCGACGTTCTTCAACTGCACGTTGCCCGAGCCCGGCGGTACCTTGATGCCGAACTGCGAGAGCATGTTGTTGAAGGTCTGCAGGGTGAACGGGGTCTGGGTGGTCTGGTCACCGGTGCCGTTAAGCCCCACCACCAGGCCGTAGCCGATCAGCTGGTTGGACCGCACGCCGGAAATGCTCGCGATGTCTTTCAAGCGCTCGGCCTGGGCGCCTGCGCTCAGGGCCAGCAGCAACATCGCAGCCATCAGCTGTTTGAAGTTCAAAGTGATCACCTAGAAAGGGAACAGCGGGCTAAGGAAGAAACGGTCAAACCAGCCCGGCTGACTGGCGTCAGCAAACGAACCCGTACCCGAGTAGGTGATGCGTGCATCGGCAATCCGTGTCGACGGCACGGTGTTGTCGGTGGAGATATCGTCGGCGCGAACCATGCCCGCAATGCGCACCAGTTCGTCACCGGTGTTGAGGGTCATCCACTTCTCGCCGCGTACGGCGATGATGCCGTTGGGCAGCACGTCGGCCACGGTCACGGTGATCGAACCGGTCAGGCTGTTGCCCTGCCCTGCCGCACTCTTGCCGTTGGTGGCACGGTCGCCGCTGTAGCCGGCGTCCAGGCTCAGGTCACCGCTGCCCAGCGGGTTGTTGGTGTTCGGTACACCGCCAAACAATGAAGTCAGGCCGATGCTGGTCTTGCTGGTCTTGCCGATCTGCGAGTTGGCGTTCTTGCTCGCCTGGGTCTTCTCGTTCAGCGTGATGGTGATGATGTCACCGACCCGGAAGGCCTTGCGGTCGCTGTACAGGTTCTGTTCGAACCCGGCCTGGTAGATCGAGCCATTGTTGGCGGCCGCCGGCAACGGCGTGCGCGGCAACACCGGCGCATAGTACGGGTCATTGGGCTTAGGCGTCGGGGCGACACAGCCCGCGAGCACAGCAATCCCACTCAATGCCAGAACAGAAACATAGCGATTCATGACCCATACCTCACGGTGTTGCAGGCGCCTTCAAGGGCGCCCCATAGACTTGATTACAGATTCTGCGTTACGAACGAAAGCATCTGGTCGGCGGTGGAAATCACCTTGGAGTTCATCTCGTAGGCGCGCTGAGTGGTGATCATGTTGACCATCTCTTCAACGGTGCTGACGTTGGACGTTTCCAGGGTGCTTTGCAGGGTGGTACCAAAACCGTTGAGGCCCGGGGTGCCGATTTGCGGCGCGCCGCTGGACGCGGTTTCCAGGAACAGGTTGTTACCGATCGCCTGCAGGCCGGCTGGGTTGATGAAGTCGGCGGTTTGCAGGTTGCCGATCACCTGGGACGCCGGGTTGCCGGCCACGGTGATCGACACGGTGCCGTCGTTGCCGACGGTGAAGGTCTGGGCGTTGTTCGGCACGACAATCGCCGGCTCCAGCGCGAAGCCATTGGCGGTCACGACCTGGCCGTTGGAGTCCAGGTGGAACGTACCGTCACGGGTGTAGGTGGTGGTGCCGTCCGGCTGCAGGATCTGGAAGAAACCCTTGCCGTTGACTGCCAGGTCGAGTGGCTGGCCGGTCTGCTGCAGGTTACCGGCGCTGAAGTTCTTCTGGGTGCCAACGATTGCCACACCGGTACCCAGTTGCAGGCCCGACGGCAATTCGCTGTCCTGGGTCGACTGGGCGCCAGGCTGCTTCTTGATCTGATAGAGCAAGTCCTGGAACTCGGCGCGGTCACGTTTGAAACCCGTGGTCGACACGTTGGCCAGGTTGTTGGAAATGGTGGTCAGGTTGGTGTCCTGGGCGGACAGGCCTGTCTTGGCAACGTATAGAGCCGGAAGCATGTTCTTCTCCTTCGTGCGCCTGTTTTATGGCGCCGCGCTACAAAAATTAGTGTGTGGCTGCTATCAGCTCATCGCCAGGACGCGGGTCATGGCCTGGTCGTCTTCTTTGGCGCTGTTCATCATCTTGATGTGCAATTCGAACTGCTTGGACAGGGCCAGGACTGCCGTCATTTCTTCGACGGCGTTCACGTTGCTCGCCTGCAGGAAGCCCGACGTCAGCTTGACGTTGGCATCGGCCTGGGCCGGCTGGCCATCCTTGGTGTGGATGGTGCCGTCGAGGCCCTTGGTCATGTTCTTGAGGTCGGGCTGCACCAGCTTGATCCGGTCCACTTCAGCCATCACCCGCGGGCCTTCGCCCATGGCGCGGATGCTGATGGTGCCGTCCTGGCCGACTTCGATCTGCTGCTGGGGCGGCACGGCAATCGGGCCGCCGTTGCCCATGATCGGCATGCCGTTGCCGGCCCGCAGCACGCCCAGCGCATCGACGTTCATGCTGGCGCTGCGCACGTAGGATTCGCCGCCATCCGGGTTTTGCACGGCCATCCAGCCGTCACCGCTGACGGCCACATCGAGGTCACGGCCGGTTTCAATCATCGCGCCAGGGGAAAAGTCCGTGCCTGGGCGCTCGGTCAAGGCAAAGGCCCGCGCCGGAAAGCTGTCACCGAACACCGGCATCGAGCGCGCCTGTTCCAGGTCACGCTGGAAACCATTGGTGGAAACGTTCGCCAAGTTGTTGGCGTGGGCCTTCTGCGCCAGTGCATTCTGGCTGGCGCCGGTCATTGCCACGTAAAGGTACTTATCCACGCTCTTTCCTCTTTCTGACGGACGCTTGCCGCCCACCGCTGTACTGATGAGGCTTAAGCAATTTGCGAACCAACTTTTTGAAATGAGGAAAAGTCCAGGCGGGGCGGGGGTTTGCCGGCAGGTGGCAGCTGAGGGCAGTAGGAAGAGAGTCGAAAAAACGGCGGACTTATGCCGCTAACGGCAAGTGCAGGTATCAAGACCGACAAAGAACCCATGTGGGAGCGGGCTTGCTCGCGAATGCGGAGTGTCAGTCACCGGATAATTCGACTGACCCACCGCATTCGCGAGCAAGCCCGCTCCCACAGGTTTAACCGCGTTCGGCTTTGACGACTTCGTAGTCCCGCAACTTGTTGGCAATAGTGGTGTGGGACACGCCCAGCCGCTTGCCCAACAGCCGGCTGCTGGGATGTTCGGCATACAACTGCGCCAGCACCGCCTTTTCAAAGCGCCCGACGATCTCCTCCAACCCGCCTTCCAGGGAAAAATCCCCCAGCGGCTGGCGCACGCCATAGTCCGGCAGGCGAATGTGCTCGGCCTTGACGGTGCCGCCCTCACACAGCGAAACCGCCTGGAACAGCACGTTCTCCAACTGCCGCACATTCCCCGGCCAGTGGTAATGGCTGAGGCGTTCCATCGCCGCCGGTGCGAGCTTGGGCAGCGGGCAGCCGATCTGCCGGCTGGCCTGATCCAGGAAGTGCTCCACCAGCGGCGGCAAACCGTCGAGGCACTCGCGTAGCGGCGGGATATGCAGCGAGAGCACATTGAGACGATGGTAAAGGTCCTGGCGGAATTCGCCCCGGGCGCACAGTTCGGAAAGGTCCACCTGGGTCGCGCAGATCACCCGCACATCCAGGTACACCTCTTCATCACTGCCTACACGGCGAAAGCAGCCGTCCTGCAGAAAGCGCAGCAACTTCACCTGCAACCGCGCGCTCATTTCGCCGACGCCGTCGAGAAACAACGTACCGCCCGCCGTCAGCTCCAGCAGTCCCAACTTGCCCTCCGCCCTCGCCCCTTCAAAGGCGCCGGGACCATAGCCGAACAACTCGGTCTCGGCCATGGACTCGGGCAAACCGGCGCAGTTGAGCGCCATCAACGGCGACTGGCCGCGTGGGCTGGCCAGGTGACAAGCGCGGGCCAGCAACTCTTTGCCGGTGCCGGTTTCGCCTTCTATTAATAGAGGCGCATCCAACGGCGCCATGCGCCGAGCCTCACGCACCACGGCGGCCATGACCCTGGAGCTTTGGAAAATGCTGTCGAAGCCGCGCAGCTCCTGCTTGCGCACATTGTAGATACGCTCCCCCACCCGGTCGGCGCGGTGCAGGGTCAGTACGGCGCCGGCCATGGCTTCGCTGTCGTCATGCTCGGAGGATTGCAGCGGCGCAATATCGGCCAGGAATACATCGCCCTTGACCTTGACCCGCAGGCCGTTGATTCGCGATTTGCTGGCCCGTACCAGTTCCGGCAAATCGAAATCTTCGGCGTAGCGTGACAACGGAATGCCCGGCACCTCATCCACCCGTACTCCGAGCAACTGCGCCGCCGCGCGGTTGGCCGCGACGATGGAGCCGCCCATGTCGATGGACAGCACCGGAAACTCCAGCGCCCCCAGCAGCGCGTTGAGCTCCATATGCCGACGCTCGCTGGGCATCAGCCCTACCCGCTTGACGCCAAATACCCCGGCAATCGCCTCGAACTGCGGGCGCAATGCCTGGAACTGCAGGTTCACCAGGTTCGGGCAATAGAGGTAGATGGCGTTGCCGTGCTCGCCACCGACCTCGCCCTTGGCAACGTTCACGCCGTACTCCACCAGCAGGTTGAGGATGTCCCGCAGGATGCCGATGCGGTTCTGGCAATGCACTTTGATACGCATGAGAAGGCCCGAAGAGGTGGAGTCGCTGCGTCTTTTTGCCGCTGGCCGCAGATAATCGTCAAGATTATGTGACAGCTGCGAGGCGATTCACACCCAAAATACGCCACAGGGAGAACGAATTGCCTCAGCCGTAACGAAAACTTTACGAATCTCAGTAACTTTTCCTACAAAAGCATGGCGCAGGAGGATGGCTTCCTGGCCCAGGCGGCGTATCAATAGGCTCATCCCAGGACATAACAAGAACGAATGCCTAGCAGGAGAGCAGTATGAAGCAGACGCAGTACGTGGCCCGCGAGCCCGACGCGAACGGTTTTATCGACTACCCGCCCGAAGAACACGCGGTGTGGAACACCCTGATCACGCGCCAACTGAAAGTGATCGAGGGCCGCGCCTGCCAGGAATACCTGGACGGCATCGACAAGCTCGGCCTGCCCCACGACCGCATTCCACAGCTGGCGGAAGTCAACAAAGTGCTGGCCGAGACCACGGGCTGGCAAGTCGCCCGGGTGCCGGCGCTGATCCCCTTCCAGACTTTTTTCGAATTGCTCGCCAACAAGCAGTTTCCGGTGGCGACGTTTATTCGTACCCGTGAAGAGCTGGATTACCTGCAGGAACCGGACATTTTTCACGAGATCTTCGGCCATTGCCCACTGCTGACCAACCCCTGGTTCGCGGAATTCACCCACACCTACGGCAAGCTCGGCCTGGCCGCCACCAAGGAACAGCGCGTGTACCTGGCGCGCCTGTACTGGATGACCATCGAGTTCGGCCTGGTGGACACGCCCGAAGGCCGGCGCATCTACGGTGGCGGCATCCTGTCTTCGCCCAAGGAGACCGTGTACTGCCTCTCGGACGTGCCCGAGCATCAAGCCTTCGACCCGCTCGAAGCGATGCGCACGCCGTATCGCATCGACATCCTGCAACCCGTGTACTTCGCCCTGCCCAACCTCAAGCGCCTGTTCGAAGTGGCGCAGGAAGACATCATGGGCATGGTCGAACGCGGGATGCAGCTGGGGCTGCACGCACCGAAGTTCCCGCCCAAGCCAAAAGCGGCTTGAACTGCGGCTTTAGGGCCAGGTGAGTCTGTTCCCTGGCCCCGCGTTGCTTTAGGGTGACGCTACTGACGACCGTTTCCAAATACTCGATTTCAGGAATACCCACATGACCACGTTGAACCAAGCCCACTGCGAAGCCTGCCGCGCCGACGCCCCGCAAGTCAGCGACGAAGAGTTGCCGGTGCTGATCAAGCAGATCCCCGACTGGAACATCGAAGTACGCGATGGCGTGATGCAGCTGGAAAAGGTCTTCCTGTTCAAGAATTTCAAATTCGCCCTGGCCTTCACCAACGCCGTGGGCGTGATCTCCGAAGCTGAAGGCCATCACCCGGGCCTGCTCACCGAATGGGGCAAAGTCACCGTGACCTGGTGGAGCCACTCCATCAAGGGCCTGCACCGCAACGACTTCATCATGGCCGCGCGCACCGACGAAGTGGCCAAGGATGCTGAGGGCCGCAAGTAATGCATTTCGACGCAATTGGCCGGGTGCCCGGAGACCCGATCCTCGGGCTGATGGAGCTGTATGCCCAGGACCCGAACCCGCTCAAGTTCGACCTCGGCGTGGGCGTGTACAAGGACGACCAGGGCCTGACGCCGATCCCGCATTCGGTGAAACTGGCCGAGCAGCGCCTGGTGGAGCAACAAACCACCAAGACCTACATCGGCGGCCATGGCAACGCCGCGTTCGGCTCGCTGATCAGCGAGCTGGTGCTGGGCGCCGGTTCGCCACTGCTGAGCGAGCGCCGCGCCGGCGCCACCCAGACGCCTGGCGGCACCGGCGCGCTGCGCCTGAGCGCCGACTTTATCGCCCACAGCCTGCCCGGCCGTGGCATATGGCTGAGCAACCCGACCTGGCCGATTCACGAAACCATATTCGCCAAGGCCGGGCTCAAGGTCAGCCATTACCCGTACGTGGGCAGCGACAATCGCCTGGACGTAGCGGCGATGCTGGCCACCCTGTCCACCGTACCAAAAGGCGATGTGGTGCTGCTGCACGCCTGCTGCCACAACCCGACCGGTTTCGACCTGTCCCACGATGACTGGCGCCAGGTGCTGAAGATCGTCCAGGAACGTCAGTTGCTGCCGCTGATCGACTTTGCGTATCAGGGGTTTGGCGATGGCCTGGAACAGGATGCATGGGCGGTGCGGCTGTTCGCGGCTGAGCTGCCTGAAGTACTGATCACCAGTTCCTGCTCGAAGAACTTCGGTTTGTACAGCGACCGTGTCGGCGCGTTGATTGTGTGCGCGGCGGACGCCGAGAAACTGACGGATGTGCGCAGCCAGCTGGCGTTCATTGCGCGTAACTTGTGGTCGACGCCGCCGGACCATGGTGCTGCTGTGGTGGCGACGATTCTCGGTGACGCCGGGCTGAAAAAGCAGTGGGCCGAGGAAGTTGAAGCGATGCGGGCGCGGATTGCGCAGCTGCGTTCCGGGCTGGTGGAGGCGTTGGCGCCCCATGGCTTGTCGGAGCGGTTTGCGCACATCGCGGCGCAACGCGGGATGTTTTCCTATACCGGGTTGAGTGCGGATCAGGTGAAGCAACTGCGGGACAAGCACAGCGTGTATATGGTCAATTCCGGGCGTGCGAACGTGGCGGGGATTGATGCGACGCGGTTGACGTTGTTGGCAGAAGCGATCGCAGATGTTTCCCACACCTGACTGAAGAAACCGGCTCCAAATGTGGGAGCGGGCTTGCTCGCGAAGGCGGTGGGTCAGTCGAATTATCTGGTGACTGACACTCCGCATTCGCGAGCAAGCCCGCTCCCACATTTAGACTGAGTGAGTCTGTGAGTCTGTGGGTTTGAGGCTTAGCCCGCGACCATTTCGGCCTTTAGTTGCGCCTCTTTCGCCTGGGCATCCGCCAATCGATACAGCTCGATATGCCCGTCCCAGTGCTCGATCAGCGCTGTGCACGACTCCACCCAATCCCCGCAATTGAGGTAGTCCACCTCGCCCACCTTGCGAATCTCCGCATGGTGGATGTGCCCGCACACCACGCCATGCAGCTCGCGCTTGGTCACTTCGTGGGCGATCGCTTCTTCAAAATCACTGATAAAGCTCACCGCCGTCTTGACCTTGTGCTTGAGGTACGCCGACAACGACCAATAGCCGTAGCCATAGCGCGCACGCCAGTGGTTCAGCCAGCGGTTGAGCGTGAGGGTGAATTCGTAGGCCGAATCGCCGAGGAACGCCAGCCAGCGGTGGTACCGGGTGATCACGTCGAACTGGTCGCCATGGATCACCAGCAAATGCCGGCCATCGGCAGTCACGTGCACCGCCTCGTCCACCAACTGGATATTGCCGAGGATCAGCTTCGAATAACGCCGCAGGAATTCATCGTGGTTGCCGGTGACGTAGATCACCTCGGTGCCGCGCTTGCTCATGGTCAGCAGGCGGCGGATCACGTTGGTGTGGGCCTGGGGCCAATACATGCCGCTGCGCAGCTTCCAGCCGTCGATGATGTCGCCCACCAGGTAGACCTTGTCGGCGTGGTAGCCCTTGAGGAAATGCGAGAGGTGTTCGGCCTGGCAATCCCGAGTGCCCAAATGCACGTCGGAAATCCACAGGGTACGCACGCGTTGCTTGCGGCTGGGTTTGGCGAGTTCGGCGCTGGTCATGGGCATGCCTCACGGTGTTTTCGCGAGCTTGCGCCCATGGGATTAATAGCCCATGACAGTGTTGCGTCAGTCTGATGACAGCGCCCACAGGCGGCGAAGCGATGTAAACTGCGGGCCTGCCCAGGAGACTGCGATGAGACCCAACCTCACGCTACGCCACTACCCCGATGCGCCTATCGCCCATAGCCACGACCATGCACAGCTGGTGTTTGGCCTGTCCGGGCACCTGGACTTCGAGGTGGATGGCCGGGGCGGCCAGGTGCAGCACAGCAGTGTGATGGTGCTGCCCTACTCCGCCCATCACGCGTGCCGCAGTCGCGATGGCAGCCGCTGCCTGGTGCTGGACGTGCCCGATGAGCACTGGCTGGCGCAGTCCCTGGGCGAGCATGCCGACGCCAGCCGCCGCTTGCTCGACCGGTGCGCACACCTGACCCTCGACAATCGCCAAAGCCAACTGGTGCAATGGCTGGCAAGCAGCCCGGTGGACGACCCGCTGATCGCCCAGCAAGGCGCCGTATTGCTGCTGGCCAGCCTCAACCTTGCGCAGCCGCCGGTGGGCAAGCGCCTGCCCTATGCCGCGTTCGATGCGCATATCCAGCGGCACGCCGCGCACCCACTGCAAGTGGCGGACCTGGCGAAGCTCGCCGACCTGTCCGTCGCCCGCCTGCATGCACGGTTTATCGCGGAAAGCGGGCAGACGCCGATGGACTACATACGCACCCGGCGCTTGCAGATGGCCCGCGGCCTGTTGCGCGACAGCCAGCTGCCCATCGGCGAGATTGCCGCGCGGGTGGGCTATGGTTCGCAAAGTGCATTTGCTGCGGCGATGCTGCGCGAGTTTGGCCTCTCGCCCCGAGCCTTCAGACGAGCACCGCCCGGTGTGGGAGCTGGCTTGCCTGCGATAGCATCACCGCGCGCTATATGAACGACCGAGTTGCCTGCATCGCAGGCAAGCCAGCTCCCACAGGGATCTTCACCAAGCAAGAGTCCTGCGACAAAAGCCGCGAGCCCAACGACAGACGCGAATGCCTGCAACCCTCTAGACTGCGATCCTGTAAACCCGTCGTTTAAGGATCGCAATGACTCCCCGCACAGCCCTCGGCGCCCTGCATATCGGCGCATTGATGTTTGGCCTCACTGGTGTGTTCGGCAAACTGGCGGCCGCTTCGCCGGCGATTATCGTGTTCGGCCGCGCCGCGTTCGCGGTCATTGCCCTGGCGATCTTTGCGCGCTTTGCCAGCAACACGCCCTGGCAGAAGCTGCAAGCCCGCGACTGGCGCCGCCTGCTGGTCAGCGGCCTGCTGCTGGCCGGGCATTGGGTGAGTTTCTTTATTGCGGTAAAGGTCGCCGGTGTGGCCATCGCCACCTTGGGCTTCGCCACCTTCCCGGCGTTCACGGTGATTCTCGAAGGCTTGATTTTCCGCGAGCGGATTCGCGCCAACGAGATCCTGCTGGTGGTGCTGGTGAGCATCGGCCTGGTGCTGGTCACGCCGGATTTCAATCTCGCCAGCCAGGCCACCAGCGGCTTGTTGTGGGCGGTCGGCTCCGGGTTGTTGTTCTCGCTGCTGTCGCTGAACAACCGCGCCAGTGGGCGCATCCCGCCGGTGCAGGCCGCCTTGTGCCAGAACGTGGTGGTAGCGCTGTGCCTGTTGCCCGTCGCCGCGCCCGGGCTGGCCGAAGTGCGACCAGTGGACTGGCTGTGGATCGGTCTGCTCGGGGTGTTCTGCACCGGCCTGGCCCATAGCCTGTTTGTCGCCAGCCTCGCGGTGCTCAAGGCGCGCACGGCGGCGGTGGTGTTTGCCATGGAGCCGGTGTACGGCATCACCGCGGCCTGGCTGCTGTTTGCTGAAACGCCGACCCTGCGCATGCTGATGGGCGGCGCGCTGATCATCGTGGCCATCGTGGTGTCCGGGCTGATGGGCGGCGCCAAACCGGCCAAGCAGCCGGCCACCACGGCCGAGGTTCATTGAGTACGGTCGTTATGCCCCAGGTCCCGTTGCGGGTCGATCTGGTCACGTACCCGTTGCTTGAGCACCTTGGCTTCCGGGAAGCCCCCGTCGGCCTTGCGTTCCCAGATCTGCACACCGTCGCAGGTAATCCGAAACGCACCGCCGGTGGCCGGCTCCAGGGCCACTTTGCCGAGGTCATCGGCGAACGTGCTCAGCAGTTCCTGGGCCAGCCAGGCGGCGCGCAGCAGCCACTGACACTGGGTGCAATAGGTGATGACAATCTCGGGCTTGGCCGCTGACATGAATTGACTGGCTCCTGCTTGGCGGGTTGAAAGGATCGAGTGGCTATAATACCGGCCTTTATCGTCCTGCCTTGAGATTGATGATGCGCCGCCTGTTGTCCTGCCTGTTGCTGTGCCTGTTCCCTGTCCTCGTCCAAGCCGTCGAAAATCCGCGCCCGAAGATCGGCCTGGTCCTCTCCGGCGGTGCCGCCCGTGGCCTGGCGCACATTGGCGTGCTCAAGGCCCTGGAAGAACAGGGCATCCACATCGATGCGATTGCCGGCACCAGCATGGGTGCGGTGATCGGCGGGCTGTATGCCTCGGGCTACAAGATCGACGAGCTGGAAAAACTCGCGCTGAACATCGACTGGAAGCTCGCCCTGTCCGACGCGCCACCGCGGGAAGACGTGCCATTCCGGCGCAAGCAGGATGACCGGGATTTCCTGGTCAAACAGAAACTCAGCTTCCGCGACGACGGCAGCCTCGGCCTGCCACTGGGGGTGATCCAGGGTCAGAACCTGGCCTTGCTGCTGGAAAGCATGTTCGCCCACACCAGTAACGTGCGGGATTTCGACAAGCTGCCGATCCCCTTTCGCGCCGTGGCCACCGACATCACCAGTGGTGAAAAAGTGGTGTTCCGCAAAGGCCACCTGCCCCAGGTGATCCGCGCCAGCATGTCGATCCCGGCGGTGTTTGCCCCGGTGGAGCTGGATGGCCGGCTGCTGGTGGATGGCGGCATGACCGATAACATCCCGCTGGATGTGGCGCGGGAAATGGGGGTCGACATCGCCATCGTCGTCGACATCGGCACCCCGCTGCGCTCACGCAAGCAACTCAACACCGTGGTGGACGTGCTCAACCAGTCCATCACCCTGATGACTCGGCGCAATTCCGAAGAACAACTCAAGGCCCTGGCGCCCCGCGACGTGCTGATCCAGCCGCCCCTGGCCGCCTACGGGGTGACGGATTTCGGGCGCGCCAAGGACATGATCGACGCGGGCTACCGCGCCACCCGCGCACTCGACGTGCGCCTGGCGCACCTGCGCCCGGCCGAACCGGTGGACCCGTCGCTGGTGGCCGCGCGAACGGCCGGCGAGCGCAACCCGGTGATCACCGCAATCAAGGTAGAGAACGACTCCAAGGTGGGCGACGAGGTGATCCGCTACTACATCCGCCAGAACCTCGGCGAGCCTCTGGACCTGGCCCGCCTGCAAACCGACATGGGCACTCTGTACGGCCTGGATTACTTCGAACAGGTGCAATACCGCGTGGTGAAAAAGGGCAAGGACAACACCCTGGTCATCAGTGCCCGGGGCAAACGCAGCGGCACCGACTACCTGCGCCTGGGCCTGAACCTGTCGGATGACATGCGCGGCGACAGCGCCTTCAACCTCGGCGCCAGCTACCGCATGAACGGCATCAACCGCCTCGGCGCCGAATGGCTGACGCGGGTGCAGATCGGGGACAAGCAGGAGTTGTACAGCGAGTTCTATCAGCCGATGGACACCGGTTCACGCTACTTCGTCGCGCCCTATATCAGTGCCCAGGCACAGAACGTCGAACTGATTGAAGACAATAACCCGATCTCCGAATACCGCCTGGAACGCTACGGCTTCGGCCTGAACGTGGGCCGGCAGATCGGCAACAGCGGCGAGATTCGTTTCGGCGTCGGCGAGGCCTGGGGCAAGGCGGATGTGCGCATTGGCGACCGGAATTCACCGAGCATCAACTTCAGCGAGGGTTTCTATGAGCTGAAGTACTCCTTCGACTCGTTCGACAACGTGTACTTCCCCCATACCGGCGAAGACATTGGCCTGGCCTTCCGGGAGTTCGAACCGGGGCTGGGTTCGGACCAGCGCTATCGCCAGTGGGAGTTCAAGCTGGACAAAGCCATGAGCAGCGGGCCGGACACACTGATCCTCGGCGGGCGGTATGGGCGCACCCTGGATAAGTCGGACGTGGTGATTTCCAGCTTCCTGCTGGGGGGCGCGCGGCAGCTGTCGGGCTTCCGGGAGGATGCGATTGCCGGGCAGAACATCAGCCTGATGCGCGCGGTCTACTATCGCCGGCTGACGCCGCGGTCTTATTTGCCGCTGGATTTCCCGTTGTACCTGGGCGCATCACTGGAGCGAGGGCGGGCTTGGAACAACGACAATGAATACGACAGCGGGTACATCAACGCCGCCAGTATTTTCCTGGGGTTTGATACGCCGCTGGGGCCGTTGAATTTCAGTTATGGGTTTAACGATGACAGTCAGCAGGCGGTGTACCTGAACCTGGGGCAAACCTTCTAACTACGCCGCAAAACCCATGTGGGAGCGAGCTTGCTCGCGAAGGCGGTGTGTCAGTCAGCACATGTATTCACTGACACTCCGCCTTCGCGAGCAAGCCCGCTCCCACATTTTTGATCTTCTGTGTACCTGGGGTCAGGACTTCTCGAGATTTCCGAGGATGTGTTCATGCACCCGCATGCACACCCGCAGATCCTCTTCATCGACACCCACAAACAGCTCATGGCGCAAGGCCGTGGCGATGGTCTCGATCTGCTCGATCAGCGGCTTCGCGGTGTCGCACAGCACAATGCGCTTGGCGCGGCGGTCTTCCACCACGGCCTGGCGTTGCACCAGGCCCTGGCTTTCCAGGCTGTCGAGCAAACGGGCCAAGGTGGGCCCCTCTACCCCGACGCTCTGCGCCAGCTCACGCTGGGTAGGCGGTTCGGTAAAACGGGCCAGGTGCAGCAGCACCAGCCAGCGTGCCTGGGACAGTCCCAAACCTGCCAAGCGGCGATCCAGCTCGGCACGCCATCCTCGGGACATATGCGCCAACTGCATGCCAAAACGGTGTTGATCGGTTAACGGCATAAAAAACTCATGGATTAGACTGAAAATAAAGTGTGGCTAATTATTAGTCAGCTAAGCATGACCCATGCCAGTAGGCAAGACCCGGTATGTACTGATTCGTTACATTGTCGTAATTGGCACATCAAATCTCGAATTCCGACTGCAAAGCGGCCCTTACGCAGTACAAAACGCCCTCGGGAACGCGGCCGGTAAACAGCGGCGCAATCTCGGAAACGGGTGGCAATTCGCCTTCTCCATCCAGGAATGCATCCTGGATTTCACCGAGCAAATCTTCCGGCAGATCAAGGGCCTGCTCCAACGACAACTGCTGCTTGCCAATGGACTCGGCGAGCAAGGTGTAGACGTTCTTCTCCGAGCACTGCAGCTGCCCGGCAATCTGGATCGGGGTCATGCCGGCACGGGCGAGGCTGATCAACTCGTGGCGGATGTCGGCGACCTCTTTCGGCGCCTCGACCTGGCCGCCGAGCACTTCGAGGAAGGCCTGGCCATAACGCTCCAGCTTGCGCGCACCGACGCCGCTGACCCTGGCCATCTCGCCGAGGGTAGTGGGATGGTCGCGGAGCATTTCCAGCAAGGTGGAGTCCGGGAAGATGACGTAAGGCGGCACGCTGTGTTCCTGCGCCAACTTCTTACGCAGCGCGCGCAGGGCTTCCCACTGTTCGCGCTCTTCGAAACGCACCAGTTGGCTGGCCTGGCTGGTGCTGCTCTTGGCGGTGGTTTGCGGCTTGAGGTCGCGGCGCAGCTCCAGGCTGACTTCGCCCTTGAGCAGCGGCCGGCAACTGTCGTTCAGGCGCAGGCCGCCGTAGCCTTCCAGGTCGATGTCCACCAGGCCACGGGCGACCATCTGCCGGAACAGCGAGCGCCACTCGCCTTCGGCGCGAGCCTTGCCCACACCGTAGACCGAGAGTTTTTCGTGGCCGAAGCTGCGAATCTTTTCATTGTCCTTGCCCAGCAACACGTCCACCAGGTGGCCGACGCCATAGCGCTGACCGGTGCGGTAGATCGCCGACAACGCCTGGCGCGCCGGCTCGGTGGCGTCCCAAGTCTGCACGCCGTCCACGCAGTTGTCGCAGTGGCCGCAGGGCTTGGGCATGTCTTCGTCGAAGTAGGCGAGCAAGGTCTGGCGACGGCAGCGGGTTTCTTCACACAGCGACAGCATCGCGTCGAGCTTGTGCTGTTCCAGGCGCTTGTGGCGCTCGTCGCCTTCGGAGTTCTGCAGCATCTGCTTGAGCATCACCACGTCTTGCAGGCCGTAGACCATCCACGCATCCGCCGGCAGGCCGTCACGGCCGGCACGCCCGGTTTCCTGGTAGTACGCCTCGAGGGATTTGGGCAAATCCATGTGGGCCACGAAGCGCACGTTGGATTTGTCGATGCCCATGCCGAACGCGATGGTGGCGACCATGATCAGGCCTTCCTCGTTGAGGAAGCGCTTCTGGTGGTAGGCCCGCAGTTCGTTGGGCAAACCCGCGTGATACGGCAGTGCCGGGTAGCCTTGTTCACTGAGGAATGCGGCGACCTCATCGACCTTCTTGCGCGACAGGCAATAGACGATGCCGGCGTCGCTGCGCCGATCGGAGAGGAACGCCAGCAGCTGCTTGCGCGGCTGTTCCTTGGGCACAATGCGGTAAAAGATATTCGGCCGGTCGAAGCTCGAGAGGAAGCGCTCGGCGTTCTGCAGGTGCAGGCGCTCGACGATTTCTTCGCGGGTCCGCTTGTCGGCGGTGGCGGTCAGGGCGATGCGCGGGACGTTGGGGAACAGCTCCGCCAGTTGGCCCAGTTGCAGGTATTCACGACGGAAATCGTGGCCCCATTGGGACACACAGTGGGCTTCGTCGATGGCGAACAGGGCGATTTCCAGGCTCTGCAGGAACGCCAGCATCCGTGGCTGCACCAGGCGCTCGGGGGCGAGGTAAAGCATCTTCACTTCGCCGCGCTTGATCCGGGCGGCGAGGTCGCGCTGCTGTTCGGCGCTGAGGGTGGAGTTCAGCGAAGCGGCCGCCACGCCGAGCTCTTCAAGGGTGGCCACCTGGTCGTCCATCAGGGCGATCAACGGCGACACCACCACCGCAAGCCCTTCCCGCAAGAGTGCCGGTACCTGGAAGCACAGCGACTTGCCGCCGCCGGTAGGCATCAGCACCAGGGCGTCACCGCCGTTGGCCACGCGCTCAATGATCGCACCCTGGCGGCCACGAAAACTGTCGTAGCCGAAGATGTCCTTGAGGACGCGTTGAGCCTGCTCGAGCATGAAAAACTCCAAATATCGCCGAAATCCCTCTGTACAGGCTGGTCGAAAAAGCACGCTTGAGCGGGAAATAATCCGTAAGCGAACTTTTCCCGCGACTGGCGCTTGGCCTGCAGGGGCATCACAAAACGCGGCAGTATACCCGAGCGTTACCCGGCAAAGGGTGCCGTTGGTGAATTGCCGCCGGGCTCAAATACCTCTCAAATCTGTGCTGCGGCTGGCCTGGCAGCTCAAGAAAGCCTAGAATTGCCCATCGTTTATTCCCAAGGTAGTCCGTCAATGTCCTTCGCTGAGCAACTAACCCGCCTGCAAGCCTTCCTCGATGCCGATGAGCTGCACGACGAGGCGCTGGACTACGTGGCCGCCCACGGCTATCTGACCGCGCTGTCGATATGCTCCGATGTCGTTCCCGACCGTGAATGGATCGACGCCCTGTTCTCCGAAGAGCCTCACTACAGTGATGCCGCCCAGCGCGAAGAAATCGAATCGACCCTGCTGGCCCTCAAGGCTCACATTGGCCGCCAACTGGCTTCCGATGAAGAGTTCGAACTGCCTTGCGACCTGGACCTGGGCGAAGACCCGGACGACTCCGAACTGCGCGGCTGGTGCATCGGTTTCATGGAAGGCGTGTTCCTGCGTGAAGAGGCCTGGTTCGAAACGGCTGAAGAAGAAGTCAGCGAAATGCTGCTGCCGATCATGGTCGGTTCCGGCCTGTTCGACGAGCAACCTGAGTTCTCCGACATCGCCGCCGACGCCAACCTGATGGACGACATGATCGTTCAGATCCCGGAAGCGCTGACCGCCCTGTACCTGCTGTGCAACGCACCTGACGAAAAGCCGGCGATCCTCAAGCCTCGCCACCACTAAGACCGTTGCCCGTGGCGCCCATGGGCAACCGTTCCGTGATCCTGCGTTACGTTCTGCTGGCCATCGGCTGGTTGAGCGTGGCGCTCGGGGTAATCGGCATCTTCCTGCCGGTGCTGCCCACTACCCCCTTCCTTCTGCTGGCTGCCGCCTGCTTTGCCCGTAGCTCCCCGCGCTTCTACCACTGGCTGGTGGAACACCCGCGCCTGGGGCCGTGGATTCGTGACTATCTGGATGGCAACGGGATTCCGCTCAAGGGCAAGGTGTATGCCATTGGGTTGATGTGGGTGAGTATCGGGTTTTCCTGCTACCTGGTGCCGCTGATCTGGGCGCGAGGGTTCATGCTGACCAGTGCGGTGTTGGTGACGGTTTATATTTTGCGGCAGAAGACCTTGCCCAAGGCACCGCAGGACTAAATGTGGGAGCGGGCTTGCTCGCGAATACGGTGGATCAGTCAGCACATGTATCGGCTGACACACCGTATTCGCGAGCAAGCCCGCTCCCACATTTTTAATCCAGTCGCTTCAGAGGGATCAACGCATCGGCGGCAAGCCATACGCCGCCAAATCAAAGTCAGCCAACTTGCGAATAATCTGGTCGGCATGGTGGTACTTGCTGTCCGCCATCGCCTCATCCGGCACCGCAATCGCGGTCATGTGCGCAGCCTTCGCCGCTGTCACGCCAAACGGCGAATCCTCAAACACCAGGCAATCCTCTGGCGCCACACCCAAGCGGCGCGCCGCCGTCAGGAAGATATCCGGCGCCGGCTTGGCCGCCCCGACTTCCGGGTCATCCGCCGTGACGATGGTGTCGAACAACCCAAACCACTCACGGTGCAGCGTGGTCTTGTGACCAAACGAATTGCGCGACGAACTGGTGCCCACGGCAATCGGAATGTTATGCGCCTTCAAGTGCCGCACCAGCGCCTCAGCACCCGGCATGCCCAAGGCCTTGGGGAAACGCTCGCTCATCAGCGGCTCGCGGATCACCAGGAATTCTGCGGGGGTAATCGGCAGGTCCAGCGCCTTGACCACGTAATCCGCCAGGTCCTGGGCGCCGCGACCAATGATGTGCTGCTTGATCCCCCAGTCATAGGTACGGCCATAGCGTTCGGCGATGATCTGTGTGACTTCGGTGTAGATGCCTTCTGTGTCCAGCAACAACCCGTCCATATCGAAAATGACAGCCTTGATCGGGACAGCGGTACGCGGTGCATTCATCACTACAGATCCGTGGGCAAAAGGACTAAAAGGATTCAGCACAATAACGGCCAGCGTTACCTGCAAGCAACCGTTACGGCCTTGTGCCGAATCCAGTCAGTGCTTCACTCGGGAAAATCCGCCCCCTCAGTTACCTCAGCCCACGCATCAAAATCCGCACTCAGCGCCTTCACCTTGGTCCGCGCAAAGGTCAACGCAGCCTTGCCCAGCAACAGGCGCAATGGCGGTTGCTCAGCCTCCACCGCCTTGACGATGGCAATCGCCGCGCGCACCGGATCACCCGGCTGCTTGCCGCTGTAGTTGCGAACCATATTGGCCCGTGCCACCGCCGTTTCCTTGTAGTCGGCAATCCCGTGAGCCGCCTCGTTGGCCGAACGCCCGGCCCAGTCGGTGCGGAACGGGCCCGGCTCGACCAGCAACACCTTGATCCCCAACGGCGCGACTTCCTGGGACAGCGCCTCGGAAAGGCCCTCCACCGCAAACTTGGTCGCATTGTAGAAACTCAGCGACGGGAACGCCGCCACACCGCCTACCGAGGAAATGTTCACGATGCTGCCCGAGCGCCGGGCGCGCATGCCGGGCAAGGCCGCGCGGGTCATGGCGCTCAAGCCCCACACGTTGATTTCGAACATGTTGCGCACGTCATCCAGGTCGCTTTCTTCGAAGGAGCCGAAGTAGCCGACACCGGCGTTGTTGACCAGTACGTCGATATGGCCGAAACGTTCTTCAGCCGCTTTGACAGCCGCCTCGACCTGGGCCTGGTCGGTAACGTCCAGCGTCAGGACCAGGGCGTTTTCTTCGTGACCGGCAACGATGTCTTGCACCTGCTGCGGATTACGCGCGGTGACCACGGTCGGGTAGCCGAGGCTCAGGGTGTGCAACGCCAGCTGGCGGCCGAAACCGGTGGAGCAGCCAGTGATGAACCAGACGGGTTTTGCGGTGGAAGTCGTCATAAAGGGCCAATCCTCGTGTGTGTAGGAAAAGTATGCGCGCCGCTGTTCTTGCTAAAAAGATGCATAATCCACAATCGGAAATACCACACAATGGACACGCCCGATTTTCAGCAGTTGCGACTGTTCCTGCAGGTCGCCCGCTCGAAAAGCTTCACCCAGGCGGCCGACGCCAGCAGCCTGTCGGTGTCGACCGTCAGCCATCGCGTGCGCGCCCTCGAGAAACAGTTGGGTGTGCAACTGCTCAACCGCACCACCCGCAGCGTCAGCGTGACCGAGGCCGGCGAGCAGTTGATCCAGAAGATCACGCCGCTGCTGGAAGAACTGCAAACCAGCCTGCACAGCGTAGCAGCGGCGACGGTCGACGCCGCCGGCACCTTGCGCCTGAACATTCCCTCCACCGCCAGCCGAATGGTCCTGCAACCGTTGCTCCAGCGCTTCCTGCGCAAATACCCGGGCATCAACCTGGAAGTGGCGGTGGACAACAGCCTGGTGGACATCGTCGCCCAGGGTTTTGACGCGGGCATCCGCTACGACCATGTGCTGGCCGAAGACATGGTGGTGGTGCCGGTGGCGACGCAGTTGCGATTCGTCATCGTCGCCACGCCGCAGTATTTGCAGGGGCGCAAACTGCCCACTCATCCCCACGACTTGCTCGAGCATGAGTGCGTCAACTACCGCAGTGCGCAGACCGGCTCGCTGCACCGCTGGGACTTTGAAAAAGCCGGCAAGCAGATGCGGGTTACGGTAAAAGGCCGGCTGGCGACCAACGATGTTGAATTGATGGTGCGCGGTGCGCTGGACGGGTTTGGCTTTGCCTACGTGGCGCGCTCCAGCGTCGAGCAGTACCTGCAACGCGGTGAGTTGGTGGAGGTGCTGGACGACTGGATTGCCCACAGCGCGCTGTATTTGTATTACTTCAACCGTACGAACACGCCGAAGAAATTGCGGGTGTTTATCGAGTTCCTGAAGGAAGAATTCGGGACCTGATCCATTCAAAAAGCGAACCCCATCATGCTCTACCGCTTCGCCGCCGACGGCCTGGTGCTGTTTCATTTGTCGTTCATTCTGTTCGTGCTGTTTGGCGGTTTGCTCGCCCTCAAATGGCGACCGGTCATGTGGCTGCATTTGCCTGCCGCCGCGTGGGGCGTTGCCGTTGAAGTGTTCCATCTGCCCTGCCCGCTGACCCGCTGGGAAAATCTGTTTCGTCATTTGGCCGGGCAGGACGGATATGGCGGCGGCTTTATCGAGCATTACATCCTGGCCATGATCTACCCGGCCGGGCTGACGCCGCAGATCCAGCTGGGGCTGGGCGCGCTGGTGCTGTTGATCAATATCGCGGTGTATGTGCGGCTGATCAGGCGCGCTTAGGCAAGCAGCCGATACCCACCAATGTCGCCTCAACCGCCTCGTCCAAAGGCGTGTGCGGTTCACTGCCCAATATCTGTACGAGGCGGCGGTTGTCCATCCGCACCTCGGTTTGCCACAGGTAACGCATTTCCTGCATCTCGCGGAAGGTGGTGACAAAGGGCGCGGCCAGTTTCAGCAGCCACCACGGGAAAGCACGTACAGAAGGCTGTTGGCCGGTCCTGCGTGACACCACCCGCTGAATCGCCTGGCTCATCTGCCGACCATCGGCATCTATGTGCCCCGCCATATGAAAACGGGCGAAGGCATCAAGGCTGTCGCGGCGTGCAATCAACTCGACCATGGTCCTCGCCACATCAGGCAGGTAAGCCCACTGATGCCCCACGCCTGGTGCTCCCGGATAACTCACGCTGGCCACCGGTTTTGCGGGTTTGACCAGGCCTTGGGAAAACCAGCTGCTGCCGGCCTTGGCGCCGAAAAAATCGCCTGCCCGCACGATCAGCGCTCGTGCGCCCTGCCGGGTCGCCTCAAGCAAACGCTGCTCCATCTCCACCCGGATCGCGCCCTTGCGGGTAAGGGGATGCTGCGGCGAATCTTCCTCCAACCGCGCGAATGCATCAGGCCCGAAGTTGTACACCGTGCCCGGCAAGACAATCGTCGCCCCTTCCGCGACTGCCGCCGCGATGCTGTTGTCGATCATCGGCAGCACCAGCTCCACCCAGCGCTGGTAACCGGGCGGATTCACCGCATGCACGATCACCGAACAACCCCGGGCCGCTGCGACGACTTCCCCACGGTTCAGCGCATCACCTTTTATCCAGGTGAAATCGGCATTCTGCTTGTGAGCCTTATCCACATCCCTCGTCAGGGCGCACACCTGCCAGCCCGCAGCGAACAACTGCCGTGCCACCTCACCACCAATCCCGCCTGTCGCGCCCATTACCAGAACCTTGTTCATGCTTTTTCCCCTGAGGGTTGTGTGATGGGGCGATTCTGTTTGCCGGCGAGCTATAGAGGAATTGCCGAAGATCATCCAGACGCTATACATTTATGCATGGCATCAAATATTGGTTGGGAGCTTTACCGGTCGTTCCTCGGGGTACTCAAGGAAGGATCGTTGTCGGGGGCCGCACGGCAGCTCGGCATCACGCAGCCCACGGTCGGGCGGCACATCGCTGCGCTGGAAAAATCCCTCAACGTGGTGCTGTTCACCCGCTCCGCCAGCGGCCTGTTGCCCACGGCGGTCGCCCTCACCCTGCGCACCCATGCCGAAACCATGGAAACCACGGCTGCCGCCCTCGAGCGCGCCGCCTCTCCACAAGGCCCGGAAGTACGCGGCGTGGTACGGGTATCTGCCAGCGAAGTGATCGGCGTGGAAGTCCTGCCGCCGATCATCACCCGCCTGCGCCAACAGCACCCGCACCTCAGGGTCGAACTGGTGCTGAGCAATCGCCTGCTGGACCTGCTGCAACTGGAGGCCGACATCGCTGTGCGAATGGTCCGACCCAGCCAGGAACAACTTCTGGCGAAAAGGATCGGCGTTATCGAAGTCGGCCTGCATGCGCGCAACGACTACCTGCAACAACATGGCACACCCCAGAGCCTGAATGATCTCTCAGCTCATTCAGTCATCGGCTACGACCAGGAAAGCGCCTTCATCCGCAGCCTGGCCGTCAAAGGCTTCGAGCGCAGCGCCTTTTCCCTCAGCAGCGACAGCGACCTCGCACAACTGGCCCTGATCCGCGCCGGCGCCGGCATCGGTGGCTGCCAGGTCAAACTGGCCCGGCAAGACACCCGCCTGAGCCGGGTCCTGCCGGACGCATTTGCCCTGCAACTGGACACCTGGGTCACCATGCACGAAGACCTGCGCAACAGCCCGCGCTGCCGCGTCACCTTTGACGCCCTGGTGGCCGGTTTGCAGCATTACGTACAGGATTGAGACAGCTTCGCTGGTGAAGAATCAGAGTCCCTCAAACCCTTCATAGACGCCCCCATGTCCGAAGCCTTCGAAGTCCCCAGCCCCCACGAAAAACACGTCGAACACGCCACCGAACATGCCCACCGCAGCGGAGACAATTTCGCCAGCCGCATCGCCGTGATGACCGCCATCATGGCCACCGTTGGCGCCATGCTCAGCTACCAGGCCGGCTCCACCGAAAGCGAAGCGGCGATGGACAAAAACAACGCCGCCATCTTCAAGACCGAAGCCGCCAACCAGTGGAACTACTACCAGGCCAAATCCAGCCGGCAGAACCTCGCCGAGCTGGCGACCCATATTCCGGGGGTTGACGCCAAGCACTACACCGATGAGATCGAGCGTTATAAAACCCAGAAGGAAGACGTGCGCAAACAGGCCGAAAAGCTTGAAGCCACGTCGAAGGAATGGGATGAAAAGTCAGAGCAGGCATTGCATCAACATCACCGCTGGGCACAGGCGATGACCGCGATTCAGATCGCGATTTCGCTGGCGGCGATTACCTTGCTGACAAGGAAGGAATGGTTGAAGCGCATGGCGTATACCGCCGGTGGTGTGAGTGTGGTGTTGGGTGGGATGGCGTGGTTGCATATTTAGGTTCCATCCTGCCATCGCTATATAGTAAAACGCATAACGCCTGACACTATAAAGCCGAGGAAAAGCCGGTGACCGCACAATCATCCAAGGAAGCTGTGGGCGTCGCCTACAGCATCGACTCAATGCGCTACGCCCAGGCCATGACTTGGCGCGCCATCGAAGCTCTGTCCAAACTCATCCGCCCCGGCATGCTCGAATCCGAAGCCCGCGAGCTCGGCAAAAAAGTCCTCGCCGACCTCGACATGCAGCGCATCTGGCACCCCCTGCTGGTGCGCTTTGGCGCCAACACCCTCAAGACCTTCAAGGAACGCTCCGACGGCGACCCGGTGCTGGGGGAAAACGACATCTACTTCATCGACATGGGCGCCGTGTGGCAAGGCCATGAAGGTGATGCGGGGGCGACATTCAGCACCGGTAACGACCCCGAGCTGAAGGCGTGTGCGAGCGCGGCAAAAGAGTTGTTTGATCGGGTTGAGCGGCGCTGGAGGAACGATAAAGTCGTCGGCCTGGAGCTGTATCGTTTTGCCGAAGAGCAAGCGAAGGCAATGGGTTGGGTGCTGAACCTGGACATCAAAGGGCACCGCGTCAGCGATTTCCCCCATGCGATTTATCGTGGCGGTGATCTTGGGGATTTTGACCAGTATCCCAATGAAGGGCTGTGGATTCTGGAGATACAGATCGCGCACCCGAGCGGGGCTTATGGTGCGTTTTACGAAGATTTGCTGGCTTAACTTTTCAAGGAATAAAGATGGAACGCTCGACCGAATTTCCCGTGCTGTTGTTTTCCTACGGCACGTTGCAGGACAAGGCTGTGCAGTTGGCCAACTTTGGTCGGGAGTTGGTAGGCCAGCAGGATGCGATGCTGGGGTATTCGACAAGCTGGGTAGAGATTACCGATCCCGAGGTGTTGGCTGCGAGTGGCAAGACCCATCATCCGATTGTTTCGCCGAGCGGGCGGAATGAGGACAGTGTTGAGGGGATGGTGTTTCAGATTACCGAGCAGGAGCTGGCGGCGGCGGATGCGTATGAGGTGTCGGACTATAAGCGGGTTTCGGTGGGGCTGGCTTCGGGGTTGACGGCTTGGGTGTATGTGCAGGCTTGAGAGCGTGCAGTTGATCAATCGGAGTGATTTCCTACAGATCAATCGGAAAGCATGCCCTGCCGGGTTTGTGAGGTGGAGCATATAGTTCGCCGGTCGCGTACATGGCGACCGGGTTTGGCGACTCGACTACTAAGACGGCAGAAGCTTCCCGGCTAATTTGCGGGATGCTCCTGCGCGCAATAAGCTACCCAATGGTAGCTGTGCGTGGGAGACCTTCGGGTCTGCCGGCATTGTCCGTCTTGTTCCGGTTCGCCAACCCGCGTACGGCTGCCACCTTTTGTTTGGCGACAAATGTGTGGCTGCTCTCCTCCATTAAGAGAACGGACATCACATATGAACCAATACATGGCCCTCACCAGCAACGATTGCGAGACACCTGCCCTTTTTGTAGATACCACTGCGCCGCTGGACGTTTTGCTGGACGCTGCTGGGTATCGAATTCGTGCTGTTACTCAAGTTCTTGAAAATCTGGCACTGCGTGCGGAAATCAGCAGCGATACGGTTGTGCTCAGTGACTTTTCGCTACTGTGCTCGATTCCGTTGCGCGATGGTTGTGATTTGCTGGATGTTATAGGTCGGCGTATGGCCACGCAGTGTTCCTAAACCCATTGGCTTAATTTTCCTTAGCACAACCACATATTCAAACCCCAGAAACCACAAAACCCCTGATTTCTCTCGAAATCAGGGGTTTTGTTTACATCGAATTTGGCGGTGAAGGAGAGATTCGAAAGTACCCGCACCCTCGATCGCTCAGCCGAGGCCCCGGAATACAAGGGCTCCAGCGGTGCCGGTTGCGCGAAAGCGTTCCCACGCCATTCCCACGGACCTCAGATTGCACCGAGTTACGCGTGCGCATCACACGTGTAGGGGGCTGAGATTCGAAATCTAGAGGGGGGCAGAAAAAAGAGTAACATAAGTAATCTTGACCGTTTTTCACGCTCAACACATTGAAATTAAAGGACTTTGTGTTTCGGCCAAAAGGTAATCTTTAAGTAATATTGAAGTAATCTGATTACTCTTTATAAACGTAATTCTCACTCTTATAAAAAACCTTTAAAAACAATAGGTTGAAAAATAATTACCTTTTCAATTACTTCTTTGTTACTCCTTTTTGTAATACCGAACCCCACGGAATACGCGGCCTCCAGCCCAATACCTATACGTGGTTACTGAAATTACTCTTTTTGAAATACCCCCCCTCCTACCGCTATAGCAAAGCTTCCAGTCCTTTCGAAGAAATACCCACCTGGTGCAGGGTTCCGCAGGGTTCTGACACCCCCAAAACGCCTACCAAGCACCCAGCCTGGGCCGTCGCGGGGGAGCTGCAGAAGTGCAGAAAAAGTGACCCATTTAGCCCGCAGGCGAGGTGGGGGGACGACGGCGCGCGCCAGGTGATGAAGCACGTCACAGCCCTACATGTAGCACGTCAACTCCCCGAATTGCGCCACTGGCCCAACCTCCTACAGCTCGTCGCCCAAAATCCCACAACCTGTCAACCTCGATTACTGTATGCACATACAGCATTTGGAGCTACACCCCGTGAACATCGACGAAGAAACCTGCGGGTGGCTTGGCATCCCCACGCCTCTCGAAATGCACAAACAGCACGCCCGCCTACTGGAGAATGAGATCCAGGAACTGAACCTGCAGCTGCGCAAAGCGAGGGAGGACATTCATGGCTTGGTGCAAATGCTGGCTGAGGCCGAGGCAGTCAAGACGCAGTTCCGGGGATACCTCGCCGAGAGAAGTACTGAAGCCGCCGCAATGCGCAAACAGATCAACGACCTGACGACCTCATCAAGAGCTGACAAGAAACGCGCGGATCAGCTGAAAGAGCTGCTCGATGGCCTCGTCACTCGACCAAAAACCATCGTCTAAGCTCAGGTTTCAGATTGAAGGCCCAACCATGTGCGGAAGACTTTCCCAGTACAGCGGCATCCACGACTTCGTTGCGGCGCTGAGCATGCCCAATGCACTGGCGAACTCGGTCGGTGAATTGCCACTCGAGCGCTACAACGTCGCCCCGACAACCCAAGTCGCCCTGCTCCACCTGCGGGGCGACATGCTGCACGCCGACTTGGTGCGCTGGGGATGGCGGCCGCACTGGGCCAAAGATCGCGCGGCGCCAATCAATGCACGCGTGGAGAAAGTGGCCCACAGCCCGTTCTTCCGCGCGATCTGGCCGCACCGGGCAATCACACCCGTAGACAACTGGTTTGAGTGGGTCGACGATGGCGGCCCGAAGAAGCAGCCCTACCTGATCCGCCGGCGGGATGGCGCGCCAGTGCTGTGCGCAGCCATCGGCCAACTGCCCGACAACGATGAAGGCCCGGGCGAGCATGACGGCTTCGTGATCATCACCGCGGACAGCGCCGGCGGCATGGTGGACATTCACGACCGGCGGCCAGTGGTACTGACGCCGGACCTGGCCCGGGAATGGTTGGACCCGGCCACGCCCAAGGAGCGTGCCGAGCAGATGGTGTTGCACCAGGGCGAACCGGCCGAGGCCTTTGAATGGTTCAAGGTCAGCACCGCCGTGGGCAACGTGAGAAACAAGGAAGCCAGTTTGATTCGGCCAGAGCCCTAGAACAGCCCACCCAATGCCGCTGGCTCCCAATTCATGATCACAAGCTCCCCGCTGACCTTAGCCTTCCACGGCCGCTGATCAGCAGTGCTGTATCAAATGTCCACCGCTTCAAAGTGCCCCCCCTCAAACACGTCGGATATCAGGGTGGTCGTTGATGCACCGCCACCTTGCCCTTTAACCACCGTATGAAGTCGGCCATCCGCTTATAGTTTTCACAGGGGAAGTCCACGTCATAACCTCCGGTCGGCCATTAAGGAGGGTTCATGTGGTTTATCAAGAAGAAAATTTCCGAGCCCATCGGCGTCGAAATCTCCCCCCCCAAAAAAATGCAGATGCAACGAAGCCGGCCCCACGTACTGGCGGGCCGGCTCCGAGGTATTACTTGGTCGCTGTTTTGTAGATCAGGACCATCAGGTATGTGGCTTTCAGCACATAGCAAGCTTGGACCAGTATCGCAGTTTCGATTATAAACATCGTCGAGAACGCCTCTTCCAGTGGATGAACCTGCGCCGTAGCCCAGGACCTCTGGTGGAAACCGAACTCCCCGACGGATCATTTGATCACCAAAAATCTTGTCAATTGAGTTGACATAGTGACTGGCCGTGTCTATTATTTGTTTACCAAGACGAAATAACAGAGTGGAGTAATTCGCTCTACACACATTGATACTAGTATGGCATCACATTTCATGTTTTGTCAATACGTGTTCGCTTTAATTTCAAGAAAGTCAATACCGTTTGTCGCTTAGCAAAAGAAGCCGCCTATAAGGCGGCTTTTGCATATCTGTTGCTGTTCTGAGCCTACTGCTGAGCCGGGACTTCATCGGTCCGGTTGGAGCGCTTGCCGTGTTCGAGTGTTTCAGTGTCGAACGAATGTTGACGCACCGGTTCGTCGCCTCGTTTGCTGCGCGGGGGTACTACTTCCCCCCCGTTGGAAGCTCAAATTCCTTGAAGCTGACAACCTCCTCACCCAGCCACTCGTTTACCTGGGCCAGCCTCGCCTGCAACGGCTCCAGCTCGTTGACCGCCCAAACCTCAGCAGCCTCCCGCAACGACCCAAAACCGCCCGCGTTCTGCGGCACGATGCCCATCAACTGCGGTGGAATGCGTAACGCCGCGAGCAAGTCGTCGCGGCTGATGTTCTTGATCGAGCTGAATTCGTCCTTGGCAGCGACCTCACTCACCGGGATGAGCTGAATGCCGTCCTTCTTCCCGGCCGGCGCGTACACGAACAAATTTCGAAAGTTGCCTGGCCCTTTCGAGTTCTTCAGCGCGGTGCGCAGTGAGTCGATGTCCTCCTCCTTCTGCGCCGCGTCGGTCATGTACAGGATGAAACCGGCGTGGCTGCCGTTGTTGTAGTACTTGCGTCGGAACAGCGTGGCACTCTCGTTGAGCAGTGCGCTTTGCAGCGCAGCCAGCCACTCCGGGAGGCCGTAGATTTCCTGGTTGATATCGGCCTCGCGCAAGTGACAGATCGAACCGGGGGCAAATTCGTGCTCGTCCTTCCAGCCACGCACCTGGTAATAGGTCTCCATGTCCACACCCCGGCGCATGTACTTCGCCAGTGGGGGCAACAGGCCCATGGTGTTGCGGAGCATGTTGTTGCGCTTTTCCAGGTAGCAGTTGCCACACCAGAGCCAGTCCAGGGCGAACTGCTCAAAGGCCTGGCGGCTTAGCAGCCGGTGAGGAACGAACGTTCGGGCGAGCATGTTGCGCTTGAAGTTCAGCCCCGACTGTAGGTACACGCTGGCACGGGTCGTTTTCGCCAGGCCGTCCATGGACATCGGTGTTTCAAACCAACGCCCATTGGCCCAGCACTCCAGGTAGTCGAGGATCTCCCGGCTATCCAGCACGGGAGCGGGATCACCGAAAGTGAACGCTTCAACCGGCCCGGACTCAGGCGGCAGCAAGTCCCCTTCAACGGGTGGCTGAGCGGTGGCCAGCTGGGTTCCGCGCTTACGTCTGCTCATCAGTAGGACTCCATAAATCCGGTATTCGCCGTGGTCTGCCCTTCAAGGGGTTCGTTGTGCAGTGCGTGGAACAGCGCCCACGCCAGGTCGGCATGGCCCGTCTCGTCTGTGCGACCGGCCGTGTAAGTGAACATGCGCCCGGAGGCGGTGATTGTTTTGCGGATAGCCATCAATGACTGCGCCATATCGGTCCAGCCTGCATCGAACTCAAGACGGCCGTTTTTGATGACGTCGTAAGCCTTCAGCACCAGGCGGGTTTTGACTTCGGGCGAGTAGCTGAACGTGGTGATGTTCGGGAAGAACTGCTTCACCAGCTGCGCCACGCCAGAGCCCATGCCGGTGATATCAATCCCGATGTAGGTCACCCAGTAGCGTCTGGTGACCTGGCGAATGGCTTCAGCCTGGGCCGCAAAGTCCATGCCCCGGAATTGGTGTTTTTCCAGCACTCTGAACTTGCCGCCAGGCACCATGGGCGGGCCGATCACCACCAACCCTGCGCTGTCACCATTCTCTGCTGGGTCGTAACCCACCCAGACCTGACGATCCCCGAAAGGCCGTGCGGCAAACGGTTTGTAGTCCTCGGCCCAAAGGTCCCAACTGTCCACCATGCACGGCTGCAACATCGCAAGCGGGAATATGCTCGCCCCGTCGTCGATGAACTGGCACATCAGCAGGTTCTGGAACGCCTCGGCGTCGTACTCCTGGCGCAGCTCGTCGAGGTCGAACAGGTCGCAGCCACGGTCCTCCGCGTCGAGGATGGTGACGATCTGCCGCCAGACCCGGTCCTCACACAGCCGCCCCTGCTGCAGGGCGTCATGGGAGACGTCGATTTTTACCCTTTGCGCCGCCGGTTTGCCCTTGTTGAACCGCTCGCCCGTCCAGAACGTATAGGCCTCGTGCGCCATGCTGGAAGGCGTCGAAAAGTAGGTCCGGCGGTACTGCTTCTGCATCGCCATGCCGCTGGCGACCTTGTTCAGTTCCTTGAACTTGAACGTCCAGAAGAATTCGTCGAAGTAGAAATTGCCGTGGTAGCCCTGCGCGGTTCGGGCGTTGGTGCCCAGGAAATGCAGCTCCGCACCATTCCCCAAAATGATCGGATCGCCCGTCAGCTCGACACCCACCACCTCGCGGGCAAAGGCCTGGATGTAGGCCTTGAAGATATGCGCCTGGTTTTTTGAGGCCGACAGAAATATCTGGTTGCGACCAGTCGTCAGCGCATCGATCAGCGCTTCGCGAGCGAAGTAGTACGTCGCGCCGATCTGCCGTGACTTGAGGATCGCCCGGGTTCGCTGGTTACCCGCTTTGTACCAATCCAACTGATAACCGAAACAGCCATCAATGAACGCCTCAGTCAGCTTTTCGATGTGTTCTTCGTCGAACTCGTTGCGCTTCGGCGCTTTCTTCGGCCCATCGTTGCGCTTGGCCAGGTTCGGATTCAGCTCGGTTTCGGTACCGCCGTCGTTGAAACGCTGAATGCGGGCTTGCCGCTCCAGTTGACGGTGCAACAGGTCAATTTCCTTGTAGTCCGATCCTGACTTGGGGTCCTTGAGGATCAACTGCACCAGGCGAGCTTCGGTCGCCGCCTGGATACGCTCCAAAGGTGTCGCCCGGTCCCATTCGTCGCGGGCCTTCCAGCTGTGCAGGGTCTTTTCTTTCTCCCCAATCAGCTCGGCGATCTCGCACACGCGATAGCCCTGCCAATACAGGTGCTTGGCATGGCGGCGGTGATCAGTGGGCAATTCGACGATGGCATTCATGGCGCAGATGCTGCCGCCCGCGCGCGTACAGTTCTCGCTCCGGTCCTTGTAGTCCCTCGATCTACAACAGCGCCTCGTTGCCCGTCGCGCTCGCGCTCAACAACATGCGCTCATCGCCAAGGCACACAGCCACCGCTCTGAGGATCCACGCATGGCCGGCAAAACCGACAACCCAGGCAAAAAACAGCTCTCTAAGTTCTTCCGCGTCGCCGTCGAAGGCGCCACCACTGACGGTCGCCAGATCGAACGGCAATGGCTGGTCGATGCCGCCGAGACCTACAGCCAGAACACCTACGGTGCGCGGGTATGGATCGAGCATATGCGCAGCCTGCTGCCCGATAGCCCATTCCGTGCTTACGGCGATGTGGTCGCACTGAAGACCGAAGAAGTCGAAATTGCCGGCGCCAAAAAGCTCGCCCTGTTTGCCCGGATTGAACCGACCGCCGACCTGATCACGATGAACAAGGCACGGCAAAAAATGTACACCAGCATCGAGATTCGTCCGAAGTTCGCCGACACCGGGCGGGCCTACTTGGACGGCATCGCGGTTACCGATACCCCGGCTAGCCTGGGCACTGAGATGCTGACTTTCAGCGCTCAACACCCGGACATGAACCCACTGGCAGCCCGTAAGCGCGATCCTGGCAACCTGTTTTCCGAAGCGGTCGAGATCGAACTTGAATTCGAAGAAGTTGAGGACGAAAGCGGAAAGGTCACGGGCCTGTTCACCCGCGTTCTCGAACTCCTCGGCAAGAGCAAGGACAAGGAAGGCAAGGACGCCGCTCTATTCACTGAACTCGGCGAGGCCGTCGAGGCCATGGCCGAGCATGTCGCCAGTCAGGGCGAAACCTTCACCGCCGAAAAGTCCGCCCGCGAAAAATTGCAGGTCGCCCACGACAAGCTGTCCGCCGACTTCACGGCGCTGGTTGCCCAGCTCGAAAAAACCCCGGACACCACCGGACAAAAACCGCAGTACTCCGTTCGCCCGCCGGCTACGGGCGGTGACGGCGCGCTCGTCACCGACTGCTGATCCACCACACGGACAACACCCCGCCAAGGAACATCGGAGAACACCATGCGTAACGATACCCGCGTCCTGTACAACGCCTACCTGCAACAACTCGCGCAGCTGCACGGCGTGAGCGACGTCACCACCAAATTTACCGCCGCACCGAGCGTGGCCCAGACCCTGGAAACCCGTATCCAGGAGTCCAGCGCCTTCCTCAGCGCCATCAATGTGTTTGGCGTGTCCGAGCAGTCGGGTGAAAAAATCGGCATCGGTATCGACGGCACCATCGCCAGCACCACCGACACAACCGTCAAGGACCGCGAGCCGCGCGACCCGAGCGGACTGGACAACCGTGGGTACGTCTGCACCCAGACCAACTTCGACACCGGCATCCGTTACCAGAAACTGGATCAGTGGGCCAAGTTCAAGGACTTCCAGGCGCGTATTCGCGACGCCATCATCAAGGCCCAGGCACTCAACCGGATCATGATCGGCTGGAACGGCACCAGTCGTGCCGCCACCTCCAACCCGACGCTCAACCAACTGTTGCAGGACGTCAACGTTGGCTGGCTTGAGAAAATGCGCCTGGAAAACCCTGCTCGTGTGATGAAGGAAGTCATCGACGGCAGCGGAAAGATCCAGATCGGCGCCGGCAAGGACTTCGAAAACATCGACGCCCTGGTCGTGAGCATGGTCAACGAGTTCATCGAGCCCTGGTATCAGGAAGACACTGACCTGGTGGTGATCTGCGGTCGCCAACTGTTGGCCGACAAGTACTTCCCGATCATCAACAAAACCCAGGCGCCGACCGAAATGCTCGCGGCCGATATCGTCACCAGCCAGAAACGTATCGGTAACTTGCCCGCAGTGCGCGTGCCGCACTTCCCGCCCAACGGCCTGCTGGTGACCCGCCTCGACAACCTGTCGATCTACTGGCAGGAAAACACCCGGCGCCGCACCGTTGTCGACAACGCCAAACGCGACCGCATCGAGAACTTCGAATCGGTCAACGAAAGCTATGTGATTGAAGACCTGGGCTGCGCTGCCATGGCCGAAAACATCACTCTGAGCTGAGGACGGCAACCATGACCAATCCTTGCCGCCGCCACTTCCAGCGCGTCACAGCAGCCGTTGCAGCGGCTGCCGTGGCCGGTCCCGAGATGACCATGGGAGGCGCATCCGTTTACGAACTGCACCTCGCCAAGCTCCAGCAGGACTATCTGCGCCTGAAACAGGTGCAATCGACCGAAGGCAAGGCGGAACTGAAACGGCAGTTGCTGCCGGAGTACGTCCCCTATGTGGAAGGTGTTCTCGCTGAAGGCAAAGGCGCCCAGGACCAGGTGCTGACCACGCTGATGGTCTGGCGCATGGACGCCGCGGACTTTGCCGGCGCCCTGGACATTGCGGAATACGTTATCCACCACGCGTTGCTGATGCCTGACCGCTTCGAACGCACCACCGGCACCATCGTCGCGGAAGAAATCGCCGAAGTGGCACTGAAAGCGCAGAAGGCCGGTGGAACCTTTGACCTGGATCTGCTGCTACGTACCGAGCAGATCGCAGGTGACGAGGACATGCCTGATCAGGCCAAGGCCAAGCTGCACCTGGCACTGGGCAAGGCCTATGCCGAGAAAGTTTCCGACGAGGATCCAGCAGAAAACCGCCTGATTGTCCTCGGCACTCTGGAGTCCGCCAAAACTCACTTGGCCCGCGCCATCGAGCTGAACACCAGCTGCGGCGGCAAGAAGGATCTGGAGCGCGTTGAGCGCCTCCTCAAAAAATTCGCTGCTCCCAGCAGCTAACCGAGCGTCCCCACGCACCCCGCCGGCTCGGGGCGGATCGGCCAGGCCGCTCCTCCTGAACGTGAAGCCCCGACCACCGGCGACCCATTTTTGAGTGCTGTTCCATGAGCGCATTTGTAGCCAGCGGCCCAGTCACCGGCGGTCACATCAACACTGACCCGTTCTGGCCGTCAATCGACCTTGAGCAGCTCCGTGCCACTCTACGCATCGACAACAGCGTCACCCCCGCTCGCCTGGAAACGGCCGTCATCGCTGCAGCGATCAATCTCAATCGCGAGCTGAAGTTGTGGAAGGCACAACAACTGGCTGCCGGTTACACCACGCTGGCCGACGTCCCTGACGACAAGATCAACGATGTATCGGTCCAGGCTCACCTGTACCGGCGTGCGATCGAGGCCGGTACCGGCGCCGAAGTCTGCGAGCGGTACCGCGACTACAGCGCAACCAATACAGGCAACGATAAAGCCGAAGATGTCGCCCCGACCATCGACGACTACCGCCGCGATCTGCGCTGGGCTGTCCGTGACTTTCTCGGCATCAGCCGCACCACCGTGGAGCTGATCTGATGCCTGTCGCCGTCCGCGCCAACCAGAACGACACCGTCGACGCCCTCTGCTGGCGCCACTACGGCCGCACTGCAGGCGTCACCGAGGCAGTACTTGAAGCGAACCCAGGCCTGGCCGACCACGGCCCAACCCTGCCGCAAGGCCTTGTCGTCAACATGCCCGAAGTCCAAACCAGCGCGCCCCAGCGGCAGATGGTGAACCTATGGGACTGACACCGCAGCACCAAGCCCTTGAACCCACCAACCCTGGACAACGGAATGAAGCGCATGCCTGACCGTCCCGACACCTGGGCCTGGCTCGCCGCCTGGCTCGAACAGAACTGGCCGACTCTTTACGCCGGAGTCCTCGCCCTGATCATCGCCGCCCTGCGAATCATGTACGGCGGCGGCACCCTACGCCGCATGGTGGTCGAGGCTCCGCTGTGCGGATCCTTGGCACTGGCCGCCAGCCATGGCTTGGCGCTGCTGGGCATCCCGACCTCCACCGCGCCATTTTTCGGCGGGGTAATCGGCCTGCTCGGCGTTGAAGGCACCCGCGCTGCGGCCAAGAGGTTTTTCAACCGAAAGGTAGAGCAACTATGACCACCCTTCGCCACGGTGACCGCTCGCAAGCGGTGCTGATGCTGCAAAAGAGTCTCAACAAGAACGGTGCCAACGTCGTGCCGGACGGTGACTATGGCGACGCCACAGAAACCGCCGTCCGCGCGTACCAGGTCAAAATGGGCCTGGTCGCCGACGGCGTCGCCGGCACCAAGACTCAAGCCAGTCTTGCCGGTAGCGACTGTACCCAACTGCTACGCAACAACGACCTGGTGGTCGCTGCCGAACGTCTCGGCGTACCGCTGGCGAGCATCTACGCGGTGAATGAAGTGGAATCCAAGGGCAAGGGCTTTCTCGACAACGGGAAGCCGGTGATCCTGTTCGAACGCCACATCATGTACCGCCAGCTCGCCACGGCTCGAAACGCGGGCGATGACCCGGCCGAACTCAAGCGTCACGCTGACCAACTAGCCACCGCCAACCCCGCCCTGGTGAACCCAAAGCCTGGCGGATACATCGGCGGTACCGCCGAGCACCAACGCCTGGCCATGGCCCGCCTGATCGATGACACCGCCGCCTTGGAGTCGGCTTCCTGGGGTGCCTTCCAGATCATGGGGTTCCACTGGAAACGCCTCGGTTATGCCAGCGTGCAGGGCTTTGTGGCGGCAATGAGTGCCGGCGAATCACAGCAGTTCGACGCCTTCACCCGCTTTATCGAGACCGATCCAGTGCTAAACAAGGCCCTGAAAGCCCGCAAGTGGGCCGAGTTCGCCAAGCTCTACAACGGGCCGGACTATCTGCGAAATCTCTACGACACCAAGCTCCAGCGCGCCTACGAACGGCACGCGGGCTGCGAGTGTGGGCAAGGGGTGGCGTCATGATCGACTTCGACGCAATAGAAAAACTGCGGGTGCAGGACGGTGACCTGCTGGTGGTACCTGAGTCGACCGAACAGGACGACATGCAGTTGTTGGGCGAAGCCATCCAGATGATGAATGGCGCCAGGGCTGTGATCGTGCGCGGCCCGATCAAGCAGTTCGACACCGCCGCCATGAACAAGCTTGGCTGGTACCGCGCGTGAGCACCCTGCGCCAGTCTCTTTATGGCCTCGCCCTGTTGGGTGTCCTAGTGCTGGTGATCTGGGGCCAGCAACAGCGCATTAATGCCGCAGAGAACAAGACCAAGCTTGCAGCAAAGGAAGCCAGGGATGCCCGGAAGGACGCTGACCGCAACCTGGAAACCGCCAACACCCTCACCGCCACCCTGAACCAGGAGCGCGACGCCCAGAGCACCCTGCGCGTCCAACAGGATCAACTGCGCCAGGGGCTGGCGAAACGCGAGCGAACCATAGAGGACCTTAAACGTGAAAACGCCGAACTACGGAACTGGGCTGATCAGCCTTTGCCTGACGCTGCTCGCCGGTTGCGCGAGCGCCCCGCCCTCATCGGCGCCGCAGCTTACCGTGACTGGCTGTCCGGCCGTGGTGCCGTGCCAACTACCGGCGACCAGCCCGCGCAATAACGGGGACCAATTGACCGATCAGGACCGCACCGAAGCTGCCTGGGCTGATTGCGCCGCCCAGGTCGACATGGTCTACAAACACCAGCAGGCCCAACCATGAACAAGCCCGAAAGCCTGCGCGCCCACCTGCTGGCCACCGTTGCCGAGTTCAAACACAACCCCGACCGCCTGCTGATATTCATCGACAACGGCAGGGTTCGTTGCACCGCCGCCCATACCCTGTCGTTTGAATACAGCTTTGACCTGCAGATAATCCTCACCGAATTCGCCGGCCACCCCGACAGCGTGATCCTGCCGATCCTGGGCTGGCTCAGCGTCAACCAGTCCGAGCTGCTGGAAAACCTCGACAAGGTCAAAGACGGCATCCAGTTCGAAGCCGACATCCTCGACAAGGACAAAGTGGACCTCAGCATCACCCTGCCGCTGACAGAGCGGGTAGTCGTTGGCAACGATGACCAGGGCAACACCACCGTCAAACACCCGAACGAACCTCAGCGCGTGGCGGGTTATCTCGATCCGAACTGGAAGCCCGGGGCACAGGGCAACACCAGTGAATGGATAGTGCCTGATGGCCAGTAACCTGGAAGCAATGGAGACGTGGGCGGCGGTGCTGCTGGCACGGCTGGAGCCTGGGGAGCGAAGCAAACTTGCACGGAGCATTGGGCAAGAGCTGCGCCGCAGTCAGCAGAAGCGCGTGATGGCACAAGAAAACCCGGACGGGAGCAAATACGCCCCTCGCAAAAAACGCGACCTGCGAGGGAAACAGGGGCGGGTGCGCCGAAAGTTGGCGATGTTCAAAAAGCTGCGAACCGCCAGATACCTGAAAGTCCGAGGCGATAGCACCTCTATTGCGGTTGGTTTTACCGGGCGGGTTGCCCGAATTGCAAGAGTTCACCAGTACGGTCTGAAAGACCGTGCGGAACGCGGAGCACCGGACACACGTTACGAAAAACGCGAGGTATTGGGATGGAGTGATGAAAGTCTAGAGTTGGTTCGGGACGCGTTAATTACTCACCTTACCCACTAGAAACAAGCTAGTTTTAAGCTTCCGAGATGAAAAATAGGAAGTCAGTCGTGACGAGCAAATACACTCCAGAAGAAAAGAAAAAGCTAGTAGAGCTGTTAGGCGAGTTGACAGAGCCGCACATATCGGCCTTTTCAGATGCGTTTCAGCGGTTCGGGCAATGGCTACAAAACGTAAACAAACAGTACGTCCCGCTGGCAGAAAGCTTTTCAAAGGTTAACTGGAAGGAAGTTAGAGAACGACTCGACGGAATGCAAGAACGGTCAAGTAAGACCATGGATATAGCAGCCAATCAAGGTTGGTTTTTCAATTGGCAAGACTCACTTCAAAATACATTAAAACTGATTGATGACATTGAGTCTGCAGAAGATAGCGAGATCGATGAAATTTTAGAACAGTACTACGACGAAAATCTCGACTGGTTTACGTCAACATTATGCAGTAGCTATCCAGCGAGGAAGCGTGTAATCGAAGCTGCTGTGAATGCACACAAGAGAAATGATGACGAGGGTTTCATTCTAAGTATTCCGGTCTTTTTGGCCCAAGCTGACGGACTATTCTGGGAGATCTCCGGTATACCCTCACCGATGAGCAAGGTAAGAGGGGGCGGAGCGCTTACAGGAAGCAATTGGATAAAGGATAAAATCGGAAATAATCAAAGAGCCAACAACCTATTAAGTCCATTTTTCAAGCTACATGATATAGACTTATTAAAAAGTCAAAGCAAACGAAATAAAGATTCCGCAGAAGATGGAAAAATCTTCAACGCACTCAACCGACATCAAGTTCTCCACGGTGAGGTTTCGAATTACGGCACGAAAATTAACAGCCTAAAAGCTTTCTCACTGGTTATTTTTATTGGGCTACACCTCCCTGATATTTTAAAGAGAATATCTTCAGACCAAGAAAGTCCAGAGTCGTTGTAATCCGCGTCAATACAACTTCTGTTGGCTGCACTCCCACGCGCATGGCGCCACCATCGGCGCTATGAACGACTTCGCCGCCCTCTCCCGCATGCTCGAAAACCTCATCCGCTTTGGCGTCATCGCCGCCGTGCAGATGAAGCCCCCGCGCGTGAAGGTAAAAACCGGTGAACTGACCACCGCTTGGCTACCCTGGCTGGCTCTCCGCGCCGGGTCTGACCGCGAGTGGGACCCACCCACCCTGGACGAACAGGTGATGCTGTTTAGCCCATCCGGCCAGCTCGCCAACGGCGTTGTCCTTACCGGTCTGCCCTGCGACAACATCCCGGCCAACGGCGACCGCGCCGGCCTGCACCGCCGCACCTACGCCGACGGCGCGGTGATCGAGTACGACAGCGTCGCCCACCACCTGAATGCCACCCTGCCCGACAGTGGCACCACCAGCATCGTCAGTAAGGGCGGGATCAATATCATCGGTCCTATAAATCACCAGGGCGACTACAACCAAACCGGCAACCAGAACGTGGTCGGCCTTGTGACCGTCTCCAAAGATGTAGTCGCCGCCGGCATCAGCGTGGTCAACCACCCCCATGGCGGTGTGATGCCAGGCAACGGCAAGACGGGGAAACCAGAATGAACCGACAAACCGGCGGCGCCATCGGCACTCTGGACCACATCACCCAGTCCATGACCGACATCCTCACCACCCGCATCGGTACCCGGGTGATGCGCCGAGAGTACGGCAGCTTGCTGCCCGAGCTGGTGGACCACCCATTCAACGACGTCACCCGCTTGCGGGTGTACTCGGGCGCAGTCATGGCGCTGATGCGCTGGGAACCGCGGATCAGCCTCAGCCGCATTCAGTTCGTCGGCGCAAATCTGCAAGGCCAGTCCGTGCTGGACGTGGAAGGCAGTGTCGTCGACAGCAACGAGTCGTTCAGCCTGAGCATCCCGCTGCAACTGGGAGGCAGCGTATGAACTCCTTTGCCGCGATTGACCTCAGCCAGCTCCCGGCGCCGCAGATCGTCGAGCAGATCGATTACGAGTTGATCCTCGCCGAGCGCAAGGCCTACATGATCAGCCTGTGGCCGATCGAGGAACAAAGCGAAATTGCTGCCCGCCTCGAAATGGAATCGGAGCCGCTGACCAAGCTGCTGGAAGAAAACGCTTACCGCGAAACCATCTGGCGCCAGAGGGTCAACGAGGCCTCAATTGCCAACCTGCTGGCCCTGGCCCAAGGTCCCGATCTGGACCAATTGGCGGGCAACTTCAACGTCACGCGCCTGGTAGTCCAGGAAGCCAAGCCGCTGGCAAACCCGCCCGTAGCGCGGTTGATGGAGAGCGACGACAGCTTGCGCGAGCGGGCACAAATGTCCTGGGAAGGGCTGAGCACCGCCGGGCCACGCAACAGTTACATCTTCCATGCCCGAGGCGCGGACGGCCGGGTTGCCGACGCCACAGCTGAAAGTCCATCCCCTGCCGTGGCGGTGGTCACCGTGCAATCACTCCTGGGTGATGGCACAGCACCCGCCGACCTGCTCGCCATCGTCAAGACGTACCTGAGCGACGATGACCGCCGCCCAGTGGCAGACCGCCTTACCGTCCAGGGCGCGCAGATCATCCGCTACCAGGTCAAAGCCAAGCTGTACCTGTTAACCAGTGGTCCCGAGTCGGAGCCGATTCTGGCGGCAGCGGAGCAGCGCTTGCTGGCCTATGTCAGCCAGCGTCGGCGCCTGGGAATGGAAGTGTCGGAGTCGGCTGTTCACGCCGCGCTGCATGTCGAAGGTGTGCGCAAAGTTGAACTTGAAAATTGGATCGACATCGTCGCCACAAAAGCCCAGGCGCCCTACTGCATCGGAGTCACCGTGACCCGAGGAGCCGAGTAATGGGCGCCCAGCACCTGCTGCCCGGAAACTCCACGTCGCTTGAGCGCCAAGCTGCGCAGGCACTCGCGCAAATTCAGCGGGTCCCCATCCCACTGCGACAGCTGTGCAACCCGAACACCTGCCCTGTGCCGCTGCTGCCTTACCTGGCCTGGGCCTTTTCCGTCGACCGCTGGGATAGCAATTGGACGGAAGCCACCAAGCGCGCAGCCATTCGTTCATCCCGCTACATCCATGCGCACAAGGGGACCATCGGTGCCCTACGCCGCGTGGTCGAGCCTCTGGGTTACCTGATCGAGGTGATGGAGTGGTGGCAGACCGCGCCAGAGGGTGCACCCGGCACCTTTGCCTTGAAGGTCGGCGTGCTCGACACCGGTATCACCGAAGAAATGTACCTGGAGCTAACGTGGCTGATTGATGACGCCAAGCCCGTTACCCGCCACCTGACAGGCCTGGCAATTAGCCTGGAAAGCACCGGCACGGTGTTTATCGGTGCCTGTGTCACCGACGGCGATGAAATTGACGTGTACCCGCCAACGCAACGCGACATCGAGGTTAGCGGCTACGTCCGCCTGGGTGGTCGTGAACACAATATCGACACCATGGACATTTACCCATGACAGACCAAAACAGCCAGTTTTTCGCCATTCTTACCGCCGTTGGTAAAGCCAAACAGGCCAATGCCAGCGCCTTGGGCGTTCCTTGGACCTTCTCGCAGATGGGCGTCGGCGATGCTAACGGCGCCGATCCGATCCCTAGCGAGCAACAAACAAAACTGATCCATGAGAACCGCCGGGCTCCGCTGAATCAGGTGACGGTGGACCCCGCAAACGCAAACATCATCATCGCCGAACAGGTTATTCCTGAAAATGTCGGCGGCTGGTGGATTCGAGAAATCGGGCTCTACGATGCTGCCGGCGATCTGGTTGCTGTGGCGAACTGTGCGCCGAGCTTCAAGCCCTTACTGACTCAGGGTTCAGGACGGACCCAGGTCATCCGTATGAACCTGATCGTAAGCAACACCGCCAACATCGAGTTGAAAATTGACCCGAGCGTAGTGTTGGCTACTCGCGCCTATGTCGACTCCACCATCACCACGATATTTCCCCCCAACAAAGCCGTTGGCACATACACCAAGGTGCAGATCAACAGCCGGGGCATAGTGGTTGCGGGTTCAAACCCGACAACGTTGGGCGGCTACGGAATTACTGACGCACTGAGTAATACCGGCGGTGACGTCACCGGCAACATTGGCCTGATCAATGCCCGTAGCATCACAACCGTTGCTACGGACTCGGACAGCTGGGCGGGAGGGCTCCATGCGGTATCTCGGGAATCGAGAGCTATCCTGTCGGGCTTCGGCGCCTGGGGCAAAAGGGATACTGTACACACGGTCTACATGGGGCTAAGCAGCGCGCCTTGGGAATATGGCTACGGTATAAGGGTAAAAGCGGATGGTGTGTACATCTCGGGGCCGATAACCGGCAACGGTGCAGGCTTGAGCGGCATTCCCTGGAATGGCCTCACCGGCACCCCGACAACGCTTGCTGCGGCCGGGATCACAGACGCACTGTCGATTAATGGAGGTACCCTTAAAGGCAATGTCCAACTGACCGAGAACAGCAGATTCTACATTTCCCCCGGAAATTCGCTCTCATGGGGATTGGGAATGTTCGCCGGGGTTCCTGGATCGATTAAGGGGGGCGTTGGCTTTTGGGGCGGAGCTGACGGTGTGTTCAAGACTGCATTTCTGGGGCTTGGAACTGATCCATGGTCCAGCGGACCGGGTATCCGGGTCACATCGGAAGGCACCGTACTGATCACCGGCACTATCTACGGCAACGGCGCAGGCTTGAACTCCATACCTTTTGCCGGACTGACAGGCCTGCCGACTACATTAGCTGGCTACGGCATCACCGCTGCGGGCCAAACGGAAGCCGAGCAGGGCTCTGACACAACCAAACCAATGACGGCGCTACGGGTCTGGCAGGCAATCGCTGCCAAAGTAGTGCAGGCGACAACAAGCATTGCTGGTATCGCTCGTATCGCCTCGCAGACAGCTGTCAACAGCGGCACTGAACCTTCGACGATAGTCACTCCATTGACGCTCGCCACGCGCTTGGCCGCGTTGTGGCAAGCCGCCCAAGAAGGCGTGCTGGGCGTTGTACAACTCGCCACGCAACCGGAGGTCAATGCTGGGACCGACGACACAAAAGCCGTGACGCCCAAAAAGCTGCGCGCGGGTGTTTCATGGGTGCTTGGCGCCAATGGCTACATTGCGATGCCAACCTGGCTGGGCGGCTGGATTTTGCAATGGGGGTTAGCGGTCGGGGTTGGACAGGCGACCAACAGCGGTACATCGCAAGGCCCTGGTCGTGACGTGTCTCTTTCCGTGACGTTCCCGACCGAAATCATGTGGGTGGGCGCCTGCATGGCCTTTACGACGATGATCACCGGGGCAGCATTTGCGCCTGGAGCAGGGTACGTATCGAGGTCAGTGATCCGCGTTCAGAACAACTACACCCAGTCAGCAGGCGACATCGCTTGGCTGGCGCTTGGCCGATAAAGAGGTACACCTATGGCAGCGTTTTACAGCCCATCAGAGCGTGGTTTTTTCGACACGGCGCTCAATAGTAAAAAGCAGATTCCGACAGATGCGATTGCGGTCACCGAGCCGCAGCGAACGGAGCTGCTGGCAGGGATATCGAGCGGTTTGCTCGCGCAAGTGTCCGAGGATGGTTCGCTTGAGCTGGTCGAACCGCCGGTTGATCTCGATGCCGTGGCTTTGGCCGAACGCGCTTGGCGTGATGGAGTACTGACGTCTGCGGCATGGCTGCGTGACCGGCACCGCGATCAGCTGGAAATTGGCGCGCCGACAACGCTCACCGCCGAGCAATTCGGAGGGCTGTTGGTGTTCATGCAGGCACTGCGCGACTGGCCGCAATCGCCGGAATTCCCGGATAGCACGCATCGCCCTATCGCGCCCACTTGGCTTGATGAGCAGGTTCAATAACAACCATCGAAAGGTGGCGCGCCTTGTAGCGTGTCCACCTACAACGTCCACCACTCGCCGAACTGCCGCGCGCGCGGCAGCCTGTGCACTGTCATTCCATCACAGCGCAGGCATCCACCCATGGCCGGTTCAGACTATCTCCACGGCGTGCGGGTCATCGAACTCAACGACGGCACCCGCCCCATTCGCACCATTCCCACCGCAGTCATCGGCTTGGTTTGTACGGCTGAAGATGCGGACCCGCTCGCTTTCCCGCTGGACACTCCGGTACTGCTGACCAACGTGCAAAGCGCCATCGCCAAAGCCGGCGTAAAGGGCACTCTGGCGTCCAGCCTCCAAGCCATCGCCGATCAGACCAAGCCCTACACCATCGTGGTTCGGGTCAAGGAAGGCGCAGACTCAGCCGCTACCACCACTGCCCTGATCGGTACCACCACCGCCGATGGCAAATACACCGGCATGAAAGCCTTGCTCGCAGCCAAGGCCCGCGTGGGCATGACGCCACGCATTCTCGGCGTACCTGGTCTTGACAGCCAGCCGGTGGCCGCCGCCCTGGTATCGATTGCGCAGGACCTGCGCGCCTTCGCCTACGTCAGTGCCTGGGACTGCAAAACCAAGGAAGAAGTGGTCGCTTACCGTGAAAACTTCGGCGCCCGTGAGGTCATGGTGATCTGGCCGGAGTTCCAGAACTGGGACACGGTCACCAGCGCGACCGTTACCGCGTCGGCGGTGGCCCGCGCCCTGGGCCTGCGGGCAAAAATCGACCAGGAAACCGGCTGGCACAAGACCCTTTCCAACGTTGCGGTCAACGGCGTGACCGGCATCAGCGCAGATGTGTTCTGGGATCTGCAAAACCCGGCCACCGACGCCAACTACCTCAACAGCAACGAGGTCACAACACTGATCAATGAGGGCGGCTTCCGCTTCTGGGGCAGCCGTACGTGCAGCGACGATCCTTTGTTTGCCTTCGAAAACTACACCCGTACCGCGCAGATCCTCGCCGACACCATGGCCGAGGCGCACATGTGGGCCGTGGACAAGCCCATGCACGCCTCCCTGGTGCGAGACATCATCGAAGGCATCAACGCCAAGTTTCGCGAGATGGTTGCCCAGGGCTACCTGATCGGCGGCAGCGCCTGGTACCCGGAAGACATCAACGACAAAGACACCCTCAAGGCCGGCAAGCTGACGATCGATTACGACTACACGCCAGTGCCGCCGCTGGAAGACCTCACCTTGCGCCAGCGCATCACCGACAGCTATCTGATGACGTTCGCCAGCCAGATCAACAGCTAAACCGGGTCTCCCCGCAAGGGGAGTTAACCCCGAGCCAAACACCCGGAGAACACCGCCATGGCGATGCCACGCAAACTTAAGAACCTCATGCTGTTCAACGACGCCAACATCTACAGGGGGACGGTGAAGTCCGTCACCCTACCCGCCCTCGGCCGCAAGATGGAGGCCTATCGCGGCGGCGGCATGAATGGCCCGGTCAAGGCTGATCTGGGCTTTTCCGACGACGGTATCCAGTTCGAATGGAAGACCGGCGGCCTGGATCTGATCAGCCTTAAACAGTTCGGCATGGCCAATGCCTCCGGTGTGGCCTTGCGCTTTGCAGGTGCCTTTGAGCAGGACGATACGGGAGAAGTCAGCGCCGTAGAAATTGTCGTCCGTGGGCGTCATGAGTCCATTGAAATGGGCGAAGCAAAGCCAGGCGAGGACACTGAGCACACCATCAAAACAACCTGTACCTACTACAAGTTGACCGTCGACAACGAAGAGATCATCGAAGTCGACCTGCTCAACTTCATCGAGAAGGTTGACGGTGTTGACATGCTGGAGAAACAGCGTAACGCCATTGGCATCTTATAGCCCATCAGCGATACAACACCCTTGCCCATCATCAGGAGTTTTACTCATGAAAGCCGTAGCTACCGAACAACCTGACATTCAACAACTGCCCGACGACAACACCGTTATCCTCGATACACCGATCCGCCGTGGCACCTCCACCATCGAAAGCATCACCCTGCGCAAGCCAAACTCGGGCGAACTGCGCGGCATTAGCTTGGCCGAATTGCTGAACATGGACGTTACCAGCCTCCTCAAGGTGCTGCCGCGCATCAGCACCCCGACCCTCACGGCCGTCGAGCTTGCCGGCATGGACCCTGCCGACCTGTTCATCCTCGGCAACAAGGTGTCTGGTTTTTTGTTGCAGAAGCAACTGAAGACGGATGCATCCCTCGTTGCGTAGAGGACGCCATGGCCGATCTGGCCGTGGTTTTTCACTGGGCGCCGGCTGACATGGATCAGCTGGGCCTGCAGGAACTGATGGACTGGCGCGAACGGGCGCGTATTCGGAGCAGCGTCGATGGCAAATGATTTAAAACTGCGGGTGTTGCTCGACGCCATTGACAAAGCCACCGGCCCGTTGAAGAAAATCACCGGAGGCAGCACCGAAACGGCCCGCGCACTCAAGGCCGCCCGTGACCGCCTGAAAGAACTCAACGCCCAGCAGAAAGATGTGAGCGCCTGGCGCTCCCAAAAAACTGCCGCCGAGGAAACCAAGCAATCCCTAGACGCGGCCCGCGAGCGGGTTAAAGCCCTCAGTCTGCAATTCGCCGCGACCGGCGCCCCGACCAGAGCAATGACCAAGGACTTTCGAGCCGCTGTGCGCGAAGCCCAACGCCTAAAGCAAGAACACCTAAAGCAAGGCATACAGCTCCAGCGGCTGCGTTCCAAGCTTTCCGATGCAGGCATCAGCACCAAAAATCTTAGCACCCACGAACGTCAGTTGCGTGAGCGGATCAGCGCCACCAACAACAGCATTGCTGAGCAGGGGCGGCGTCTGCGAGCCCTAAACGCCAATCAAGAACGCGCGGCAAAAACCCGGGCACGCCTCGACAGTACATACAGCGGGCGCAAGCAGTTCGCCGGGAACGCCGCTATGGCAGGCGCCGCCGGTATGGGCACGGGTTACGCCATCGGCCATGGCCTTTACGCGCCCCTTCAAGAAGGTAAACAGTTTGCGCTTGAGGAAAACCGTGTCGCCGCCCTGGGCCTGGGCAAAGAAGACACCGGCAAGGCGATTGAGTTTGCCAAGCGCATGAAAACCTACGGCACCAGCGTGACGGAAAACCTGACGTTGGTTCGGGATGCAATGACGGTGTTTGCTGACGAGCACGAAGCGGAAATGGTTGCACCCACCTTGGCGAAAATGAAGTTTGCCAACCACGCCATGTACGGCGAGGAAGAAGGCTCTGAGAACGAACGCAAGTTCATGGATATGCTCAAAGTGATTGAGCTGCGAGGTGGCCTGGCCAGTAAAGAAGCGTTCATCAATCAAGCCGATATCGTGCAGCGTATCCTTACCGCCACAGGTGGCCGTGTTGGGCCGAATGAATGGCTGAACGTGATCAAGACCGGCGGCGTAGCGGCCAAGGGCATCAAGGACGAAGCGTTCTACTACCAGATGGAACCGCTGGTGCAGGAAATGGGTGGCCACCGCGTTGGTACGGCGATGATGAGCGCTTATTCCAACATCTACCAGGGCAAAACCACCAAACGCGCGGCGAACAATCTGGAGCAACTGGGCCTGGTCGACCCGGCCAAAGTCAAGCACGACAAGGCTGGCCAAATTGCCTTCCTCGACGTCGGTGCGATCAAGGGCAGTGAGCTGTTTCGTGAAAACCAGTTCGAGTGGATGGAGAAAATCCTGCTGCCGCAGTTGGCCGCCAAAGGCATTACGGACAAGAAGCAGGTGCTGGATAGCATAGGCAGCATTTTCTCCAACCGAACCGCCTCCAACCTGTTCGCGCAGATGTACTTGCAGCGTGAACAGATCCACAAAAACGCCAAGCTCAATGCCGGTGCCGACGGCATCGATCAGCTCTACGACAAAGGCATGAACACCGCTCAGGGTGCTGAGCTGGAATTGCTCGCACAAAAAGCCAATGCCTACCGGGAAATGAGCGACGCGATTCTGCCCACCTACGTCGAGGCGCTGAAAAGCATCACCGCAGCGATCAAAGGCGTCACTGCATGGATGAAAGAGAACCCTGCAGCCGCCGCTGCCATGACGAAAACCCTCATGGTGGTCGGCGTGCTGGCGGGTGTCTTCGGTGCTCTGGCCTTGACCCTGGCCAGCTTGATCGGCCCCTTCGCGGTGGTCAGCTACGGCATGGGCTTGTTCGGCCTCAAGAGCGCATGGGTGGCTGCCGTCGCCCAGCGGCTGTTTCCGACATTGGTTGGCCTCGCCAAAAACACGTTCCCGATGTTAATGCAGGGCATTCGCGTGCTGGCCGTAACCATGGGCGGTGCGCTACTGACCGCAATTCGGACGGTAGGCATTGCTTTGTGGGGCTTGGCTGCTAACCCGATAGTTCTGATCATCGCCGCCGTTGTCGCCGCAATTGCCGGCGGCGCCTACCTGATCTACCGGAACTGGGACGCGGTAAAATTGTATTTCAGCAATGCCTGGACAGAAATCAAGGCCGGATTCGACGGCGGTATTGGCGGCATCATCGCCACGCTGGTGAACTTCAGCCCACAGGGGCTGATTTACCAAGCGTTTGCCGGCGTGTTGAGTTACCTAGGGATTGAACTGCCGTCGCGCTTTACCGAGTACGGCAGCATGATCGTCAACGGGTTGGTGAATGGCCTGCTGTCCGGGATGGGCCTGGTAAAAGACACCATCGTCTCAATCGGCGACTCAACCATTGGTTGGTTCAAGGAAAAACTCGGTATCCACAGCCCGTCGCGGGTGTTCGCAGAGCTGGGCGGTTTCACCATGGCGGGACTGACACAGGGGCTCGAAAACGGTGAAGGGGGGCCGCTCACGGCCCTGAGCAAGTTCAGCAAACAACTCACTGCCGCCGGCGCAATGACCCTGGGCACGATGAGCGGAACGGCGCTGGCAATTGATGACCGCCCGCCCATCAGCGCGATGAGCAGCCCCACTTACGACAGCCACGATCAGTACGAAATCAACATCCATCCCAGTCAGGGCATGGATGCCATGGCAATTGCGCGGGCCGTGCGTGCGGAACTGGCCCGTATTGAGAGCGAAAAAAACGCCCGTACACGCAGCAAACTGTCAGACCTGGAGTAACCCCGCATGATGCTCGCCCTCGGCATGTTCGTGTTCAGCCTCTCAACCGCCGCCTATCAGGAACTGCAGCGCCAAACCGAATGGCGTCACGCCAGCAACAATCGGATCGGTGCCGTACCCGCGCGGCAGTTCCTTGGGCGTGGCGACGACACCATCACGCTGCCAGGTGTGATCCTGCCTGAGCTGGCGGGCAGCGGACTCAGCCTGGACGCCATTCGATTGATGGCTAACACCGGCAAGGCCTGGCCTATGGTCGAAGGCAGCGGCCGCATTTACGGCCTATGGGTGATCGAAAGTCTGAGCGAAACCAAGACTATTTTCTTTCGCGACGGCACGCCTCGGCGCATTGAATTCAGCCTGTCCCTCAAACGTATCGATGATGACCGGATCGACCTGCTGGGCGCCGGTACCGCCGTCGGCGTGAACATCCTGCGCAGGTTGCTATGATCGACGCCGCCCTTTCCCGTGTGACCGGGTTTCTGAAAGACACGGTCGATCGCTACAAACGCGATGCGGCGTATCCGGTACCGGCTTTTCGCGTGACCGTCGACGGCAACGACATCGCCCAACTCATAAGCCCGCGGTTGATGAGCCTTGAACTGACCGACAACCGAGGCATCGAAGCCGATCAGCTCAGCATCACCCTCAGCGACCACGATGGATTGCTGTCGATTCCCCCCAAGGGTGCGGTGGTGCGGTTATGGCTGGGCTGGAGTGACACCGGCTTGGTCGACAAAGGCACCTACACCGTCGACGAGATCGAACACAGTGGTGCGCCGGATATGCTGAGCATCCGCGCTCGCTCGGCAGATTTACGCAAGGCCCTCAAAACCAAACGCGAGCGCAGCTGGAGCAATACTACCCTCGGCGACGTCTTGGGCGATATCGCAATAGGTAACGGCCTCACCGCCACCATTGCCGGTGCGCTCGACGGCCTACCCATCCTGCAGCTTGATCAGGCGAACGAATCTGACGCCAACCTGATCAGCCGCCTGGGCGAAGAGTTCGACGCGGTGGCCAGCGTCAAAGCGGGATGCCTGCTGTGCATGCCTGCCGGCGGTGGCAAGACCGCCAGCGGCCTGAACCTGCCCCACATCACCCTCACCCGAGCCGACGGCGACCAGCACCGCTACCTGTTGGCCGACCGCGACAGCTATGACGGTGTGCGTGCCTACTTCTACGACGTGAACAGCGCGAAGAAGCAGGAAGCCATTGCCGGCGGCGGCGAAAACCTCAAAGACCTGCGCCATACCTACAGCGACAAGCAGTCTGCCCTTCGTGCTGCCCGGGCGGAATTCAACCGCCTGCGCCGTGGCAGCGCGACCCTCAGCTACACCCTGGCGGTGGGCCGTCCCGATCTAATCCCGGAGCTGACCTACACGCTGCAGGGCGTGAAGGCTGAAATCGACGAAATCATCTGGTATGGCGGCAACGTGCAACACAACCTGAGCCCGGACAACGGCTACACCATGAGCCTGGAGCTGGAAAGCAAGTTGCCGGAAGACACCGTCGATGACTTGGCGGTGGAGAACAAACTGGATTACACCGGGATCATCGCCTACTACCGTGATGACAAAACCGGGAAAGAGAAAACCATGACGGCCGGTGACCAGGCCAAACCTCGGCGCCTGCTATGGCTGTACGCCAATAAGAACACGGCCAAGCGGGCTGTGGATCGGGAGTGGAAGCGGCTGCAGGCGACGAAGGCTGAAGCGGGAGGCCCTGCGGACGGCGGGGCCAAGGTGTAGGAAGGTTACTCGGCAAACACGGTAATGGTCGTGCCACCACCGTCACGGGCAAAGGCCTGGCATTCGATGGCCAGTCCTTTTTGCTCGACGGTCGCAATCTCGCTATCGTCTTTCAGTGCTTGTTGGCGGCACTGTTTGGACGCCTTCACGATGTCGGCAGCGGGACTTTTTGAAACGAGGCTGCCGGTGCGACCGACCAGGTCATAGAACGCTTGATCTGGGGTTGGGCCATCCCAGGTGATAGCAATGTTGGGGGCTCCCGTGGCGCAGCTGAGCGACAGCGCGATGTTTGGGCCGTCGCGGTATTCGGTGGTTTGCTTGCCTTCGGTTTGTTTGACCTGGGATAAGTGGCGTTCTTGCTGGAGAGCAGAAAGCATATCGTTGCAGGGCTCTGCAAAAACGTTTGTAGAGAGAGCAAGCAATACCAGGCCGGCGCCGACTCCCATCAATGCATCAGTATTCACGGCGGTCCCTCTGTTGATGATTCCTTGGCGCTTTCGCATCTGTTTGGTGCTGCCAAGGCACATAGGCTATTAGGGGGTTGCTGTTTCGGCAATACCTACGGGTGATTCCTATCTGACCCACACCTCAACACCCTACGATAGCTGCGTCTATAAATATATCGAGTGGGGCATGGGCTACAATCCGGGCGCAGAGGAAACCATCATCAAGGAAAAAAAATGACAGACCTGATTTCCACCGTATCAACTGCTTTGGGCCTTGCTTCACGCCTGAAAGACATCAGCAAAAACATTGAGAACGCAGAGTTCAAAAACGTCCTGGCGGATTTAAGTCTGGAACTAGCAGAGGTAAAACTGAAACTTGCCGACCTGTTGTCAGAAAATGTTCAGCTCAAAGAAAAAATCAGTGCGCTTACGAGTGCTACCGGCACCCCTTGCCCCAGCTGCAATAACCGTACTTACAAACTGATCTCGTCTAAACCAGATCCAACTTTTGGTGAACTAGGCGCCAATTCGCGCTTTCATGAGTGCAGCGCATGTGGTTTCTCTGAAACTACGATTGTTTGATCTAAAAGCCCGGCAAGCCGGGCCTCTCCCGCTATTGAGCCTTCAAGAGCGCATCAATAAACCGCAGCATGTCGTTCCGGTGTTCTTCGCTCAACTGCCTGAACACCTTCACCAGGTACTGTTCAGCGGTAGTTAAACGCTGTTCCTCACCGCTTGCGATTTGATTGGTCTCTGCATCGCTGTTCACCAACATGTTCTACTCCCTTTACAACACGTAACGGGCGCCCGGCACCATCAGTAATGCCGTCGAAAACACCCGGCGAACGAGCGATTCTCACCATGTTTTGATGTGCCACCACCCCCGCCCAGCGATAAAAGGCGACTAACGCTGTGGGCAGAGAAGTAAGTAGATGTAGTCCATGGGACTAGGGCCGAATGGTTGCCACCGGCCTGTCACGAGATAAACAGTTAAGCGGTCGCGGGGATTGCCAAGGCACTGGTCAATCGCAGGACTGAGGCCTTATCGCTCTCAGACAGCGAGCGGTAGTTCTCCAGAATTCTGGATTCGACGCTGTCGATCCCATCTTTTGACAGCACAGCCTTCACGCCTGTCAGCACGTACTGAACATCAACACCCGCCGCTTCAAGTGCGGCCAGGTAGCGCAAATCTGGCGAATTGGTGCCCTGCTCGTATGCCTTCTGCGTCCCTCGGCTGACGCTTCCTAGCGCCCCGAAATCGGTCTGATTCAGGCCCAGACGGTCGCGCTCTTCTTTCAGGCGATCGCCCACCCCATCAGAAATGTACATTTTTTTGATCAACCCTTATTGACTTGAACATTTTTCTATTCAAGAATGACCCCACACCAACACGAACGAACACACATGAACACTATGCCCGCCCCCCTTACACCCGAGCAAGCCCGTGCGGCTCTTGACCGCAAGGGCGTCAGCATTGCCGAGTTCTGCCGTCGGTATGAGTTGAACAGAAATCTGGTCAGCGACCTGCTGAACGGCCGCAAGAAAGGCCGTCGAGGTGAAGCGCACCGAGCAGCTGTTCTGCTCGGTATCAAAGACGGCGTGATTACAAACTAGGGCCTCTGGCTCCAAGGGGAAACCAGAAGATGAAACGCCCAGTTCTAGACAGCAGAAAGAGCGTCGTAATGGCCGTTATCGGCGCCTACCCTGGCGGTCGGTCTTACGCCTCGGCAGACCTCGGTATGCCGCTGAAGAAGTTCGACAACCAGGCCTACGAGAACGCCGGCAGTCGCCCGCTGACCGACGAGCATATTCACCGCCTGGAGAAAGTTGCCGGTACCACCTTCCTACCGGACTACATCGCCTCAATGTACGGCGGCATGTTCGTACCGCTGAGCCTCCCGGAAACCCTGGACAACGTTGAGCTGTACACCCGTTCGCTCAAAGCCTCGGCCAAGCGCGGCAGGGTTGACCAGATCATGTCCGCCGCCCTGGATGACGGGATCATTGAAAAGCGCGAGGCCGACGCAATCATCGCCGCCCTGGTCACCTACATGTCGGCTCGTTACGCCGAGGTGTTCGCGACTATCCAGCTTTACAGCCAGGGAGCTGTGTAGTGAGTACTTACAAACTCGTCTGCCCTTGCTGCAACAGTTCTATGCGCATCCGTACCTCCGAGGGGCAGACGCCTTGCTTCCGCTCGATGTACTCGGAATGCACCAACTTGCTGTGCGGTGCCACCTTCTCCGGGTCGTTGGTTTGGGAATATCAGCTCAGTCCCTCCGGCATTGAGCGGCCCCTGACGGTTTTGCCCACGGCTCCCACAAAGGTTCGGCTACTTGCACGTCAGAACCTCAAGTCGAAAAACGATCAACCCGATCTGCTGGACCAACTGGAAATGGAGCGCGCGTGATGAACCTCGATCAACAGACTCATGACTACCGCAGCAGCATGCAACACGCTGCTTTCGCTTACCTGCAACGCCATGAGGCAGAACACCTGGTGGATTCCGATCTGTTGTTCGATCGTTGCATTCGCCACCTGACGCTCGCGCTGGAAGTGCCAGTGTTTATGGCGCCAAAGCTTGTTCACAACGCCTGGACTGAACTGCAGATGATCAAAAAGCGCCGTTGGATCGGCGTTGACTGGGCCGCTGGGTCTGACAGCACCCGTGTACACCTGGTGGACGTTCTGGCGGATCAACGCTTCCCGGTTCCAGCTCGCTTTCTGCCGCAGAAAATGCTCGACCAGCGCAACGCCGTACACAAACCACACCCTCAGTAACGCTTCCTTTTAACCCCACGCCCTGCCCTGTTCCCAATGGGTTTGGGTGAGCTTTGCCCGCAATCCGAGGTGGAACATGGAAATCGACATCGCCATCACCGCAAAACTGCCCCGTGACCAAGCAGAGGCCCTGCTCCAGGACCTGCGCGTGCAGTACTCGGCACTGCTCAACGAGCACTGGTATGACGATCGGTTTCGCATGATCCCCGAGGGTTTGCGGCACGGCTCATTGCTGGTGGCGTTCCCCGGGTTGGCAGCAAGAAAAAGCCTGATGGGCGCCCTTAAACACAGCCTCGACGAAGCGAAGTAAGCCACGATGGAAATGAAAGAAAGGCTGCGCGCCGACGTCATCCAACGCATTGAGCGGGATTACCAGCTCAAGCACATGCGCGGCACCGACTATATGCGTAAGGGTGTTTGCCCTGCCTGTGGCCAGAAGACCCTCTACACATTCTACAATTCGCCCTGGACACTGATCTGCGGACGGCCGGAAAAGTGCGATCACCGGGTCTACGTGAAAGACGTCTACGACGATCTGTTCAACGACTGGAGCAAGACCGCGCCGTCGACAGCGGACAACCCCCAGGCCACAGCACGCGCCTACCTTGAGTTTGCGCGGGGTTTCAAATTTGAGCTGATCGCCGGCTTGTTCACCCAGGAAAACTACTGGGATGGCCGGCTAAACATCGGTAGCGCCACGGTGCGTTTCGCCTTGGAGAAGGGTGGCTACTGGGAGCGCCTGATAGATCGGCCCGACCGATTCGGCAAGATGAAAGCCCGCTTCCGCCCCACCGGCGAATGCTTGACCGGTTACAAGGGCGTCTGGTGGTGCCCGCCGAGTGTGGACCTGCTGGAAGTCGACGAACTATTCATTGTCGAGGGAATCTTCGACTCCATCGCTCTGCTGCACAACGAAGTGCCGGCCGTGTCGATGATGTCGAGCGCCCCCTGCCCCATCGACTCACTCAAGGCCCTGGTCAAGTTGCGTCAGGACGCTGGTCAACGTCTCCCGCGTCTGGTGTGGGCACTGGATAACGAGCCAATCGCAAAGGCCAACATGCGGCGCTGGGCGAAGGAAGCGAGCGAGCTGGGCTTCACCTGCAAAGCAGCCGTTATTCCGCAGCCCAACGGGAAAAAGGTCGATTGGAACGATCTGCACCTGCGGTGGAAGTCGATCGAAGGCGACGACAAGCGTGGCGAACGCATTGAGCAGGACCTAGGCGAAGCGCGCCACCAGGGCGATTTGCTGCTGGCTGATTCGGCGGAAGAAAAGGCGTTCCTGATCTACGTGCGCAACGAGCGTAAGGAATTCCACTTTACGTTCCGCAAACGTCTGTACTGGTTTCGGCTGGACCTTGAAAAATACGACCGTGCCATGACCGACCTGGAAAGCTCGGAACGCCACGAAGACCAGTTGCTCACAGAGGAACAGCGACGCTACAAGGCACTGCGCCAATCTGGCTCAGTGACCAGCATCGCCAACTGCAACTTCCAGGCGCTGTATTACATGCGCAACGACCTGACAGATGAAGCCTGGTACTACTTCCGTATCGAGCGCCCGCAGGGGCCGGCCATCAAAAGCACGTTCACGGCCAAGCAACTCACGTCAGCACCTGAGTTCGCGAATCGCCTGCTCAACGTCTCCAACGGCGCGATGTTTGAGGGCAGTGCGCAGCAACTGAAACGAATTCTGGCGCCCCAGCTGGACTGTCTGAAAACCGTCAACACCATCGAATGGATCGGCTACAGCCGCGACCATGGTGCCTATGTCTTCAACGACCTGGCCTTTCACGGCGGCAAGGTGCAGGTGCGCAACAAGGAAGACTTCTTTGACCTCGGCAAGCTGAGCATTAAGTCGCAGAGCCAGTCGCCTGTGTTGCACATCAATACCGACCTCAATGCCTACAACGAGGGTTGGTTCGACATCTACTGGCGCTGCTTTGGCGTACAGGGCCTGGTGGTGCTCGCCTGGTGGCTGGGCGCATTGCACGCGGAGCAAATCCGCCAGATCCACAAGTCACTGATGTTCCTGGAGCTGGTGGGTGAAGCTGGCTCGGGCAAAACCACCTTGGTGGAGCTGCTGTGGAAGTCGGTCGGGCGTACTGATTACGAAGGCTTCGACCCGTCCAAAGCGACTGCCGCAAGCCGTGCGCGTAACTTCTCGCAGGTCAGCAACTTGCCAGTGGTGCTGATCGAGTCCGAGCGCGAGCAGAAGGAAGGCCAGCCGGTTAAGCACTTCGACTGGGACGAACTAAAAACCGCCTACAACGGCCGCAGCGTTCGCTCCACGGGCGTGAAAAACAACGGCAACGACACCCACGAACCGCCCTTCCGCGCCGCCTTGCTGATCGCTCAGAACAACCCGGTGAACGCTTCGGAACCGATCCTGCAGCGTATCTGCCATGTGCATCTGACACGCGAGCACCACACCCCGGAAACCAAGCAGTACGCCGAGCAACTGGAGCGCATGCCGATGGACAGTATCAGCGGCTTCCTGGTCAAGGCGCTGCAACGTGAAGCCGAAACCATGCGCCTGATGGAGGAAAACACCTCCGGCTACGAGCAGGAGCTACTGGCCCAGCCTGGCGTGCGCACCGTGCGTATCGCCAAAAACCACGCCCAACTGCGCAGCCTGGTGGATGCACTCGACGGGGTCGTTCCCCTCGGCGAGCGTCGCAAAGCCCTCGCACACGCCGAAATCAGCCGTATGGCCCTGGAGCGGCAGCAGGCAATCAACGCCGATCACCCGACCGTGCGCGAATTTTGGGACCTGTACGAATTCCTCAATGGCATGGACGAGAAAGGCGCGCTGAACCATGCGCGCCGGGATGGCCTGATCGCCGTGAACCTCAACGAATTCGTGGAGATGGCGGCCAACAAACGTCAGCAGGTGCCCCAACTGAGCGACCTGAAACGCCTGCTCAAGACCAGCAAGTCACCCAAATTTCTGGAGTCGAACAAAGCCGTCAACTCTGCCCGCCAAACAGACGCGTTCAACGCAGGAAAAACCATTCGCTGCTGGGTATTCCAGGGCGTGTAACCACCGCAACAACAGGAGCAGCACCATGCAAAACGAACTCAAATCAGCCATTCGCTTTAACAACTTTGTCGCCTACTTCGGCGCGCGTGGGGTACTGGCTATGGCCTGGTGGATGGGGGCTGTGCATGCCGCCCGAATCCGCCAGGACCAAACCAGCTTTCCGTTCCTCCACATCGTTGGTGCAGCTGGTAGCGGAAAGACTCTGCTTTTGGACTACCTCCAAAAGTTGAACGGGCAAACGCCTTACTCCCATTCACTGGCTCATGCCACTCCGGTCGGGAGAGCGCGCACATTTGCCAGCGCAGGGCAGCGGATCGTCATTTGCGAGGACCACAGTGAGTCAGAACAGTCCATTGATTGGGATGAATTGAAACCACTTTATAGCGCGGGTGCCTTCATCCAAGCGGGAAACGATCAATTCCAGGTCGAGACGTTCAAGGGCGCTCTCTTGATTACCTCAAACCAGCCGGTGGAGTGCAGCGATGCGGTCCGCAGTCGAATGGTTACGGTCGATCTTTCAGCTGCCGACGCCCATACGCCCAGAGTCCGGCCCGAGGCTATCGGCGACCTCAACGCAGACGAGGCAAGTGCATTCGGTATCAAGGTGGCTCAGGCAGAAGACTGGATTTCCAGCACCATTAAAGTTTTTTTGCCCAGCTACCAGGGGCAGCTAATGCACAAATACGGACCAAGCCTGAACGCGCGCACCGCACTCAACTGCGCGCAAATGCTCGCTTTGCTCGACCTGCTTTGCTCTCTTCTCGCGATCCCGCAGGACGTCCAGCTTGATGCCAGGAAGGTGATTCACGACATCGCCTTCCTCGACACCATTCCTTATTGATCCGGCCTTCGAAAGGAGAACCCGCATGACTACGCCTGCCCAAAAACAGCAGCCCAACTGGTTCCAGCAACTGGAGGAGTTCGAAGCCAAGCGCCCCGCCATCCGCAATGCCGGTATCGAGGCGCTGAACCGCCTTATCCCTGTCGCCCGGCGTGATACAGGCCAGAGCGCCGTGATCGGCCGGTTTCTGCTCGGGCTCTACAACGGCCACGACTACCCCTTCGTGCTCACCAGCCTGCGCGGCATCGACACCGCACTGTTCGACGACTGCCTGGCGGTGCTTCAACTGGACTACTCGCCAGAGCAAGAGGTGCATACGTACCTCCCCGACGGCGATGCCATCTGGGAAGAACTGATAGCGACATGGGCATGAAATGGGCGCCGAAGCGCAATAGAGACGGGCAACTCCAGCAGAACTGCTGGGTGACCGACAGCGGCTACACCGTCGCGTTGTGCCGGTTACCAGAGTCGCGCTACCCCGTCACTCGGCCAGGGGGCGAACTGCCCTTCGCTTATGCGAAAGACCGGGACGAAGTCATAACGATCATTGAGCAAGACCAGGCCAACTCGGCCTGAAAGATGGTGTCGAGGAGCGCCAACTCCCCGACACCTACCACTACCCAGGAGCAGCACCATGCAAGCACAGACCCAAAGCAGCAGCGCCGTAGAGGCTAGCACGAACACCTTTAAAATCGGCGATACCGTTTCCTATGTCGTCGCCACGACCATGGCACGCAGTGTCGAATTCAGCGTGCGCAAGGGCACCATCAAGGCGATTGACGGCCAGGTCGCCATCGTGGAGTCACGCTATGGCAGGAGCATTCAACCGCTCAACAAGCTGTCCCGCGAGGGCGAACCCAATGCGCTGACGAAATCCCTTATGGGGGATCGCCACAATGCTTAAGCGCACCCTCACCCACTTTCACCTCTGCTGTGGCCTCGGCAGCGGCGCCGCTGGTTTCAGCGACTCCAAACCAGTCCTCGGCCCTGTACAAGCTGAATGGCGCTGCCTGGGCGGTGTCGACGTCGACCCGGCAGGCTTGCGCGACTTTCAGATGATGACCGGTGTACCTGGCACTTTGATGGATCTGTTCACCCGCGAGCAGTTCACCGCGTTCCACGGCCAGCAGCCGCCCGCCGGCTGGAAAGAAGCAACCGCCGAGGATCTACGCCGCGCCGCCGGCAACGAGGACCCGGACGCCGTATTCATCAGCAGCCCCTGCAAGGGGGCCTCTGGCCTGCTGTCCGAGACGATGAGCCAGACGCCCAAATACCGGGCGCTCAACGAGCTGACGTTGCGCTGTGTATGGCTGATGTGCGAAGCCTGGAAGCACAACCCGGTGTCACTAATCGTGTTCGAAAACGTGCCGCGTCTGGCAACCCGGGGCCGGTACCTGCTGGACCAGATCACTAAGTTGCTCAGGCACTACGGCTACGCGGTGGCTGAAACCACCCACGACTGTGGCGAAATCGGCGGTCTGGCCCAGAGCCGTAAGCGCTTCCTGTTGGTGGCCAGGCACGTCGAGAAGGTGCCGGCGTTCCTGTACGAACCGGAAAAACGCAGCCTGCGTGCAGTCGGTGATGTGTTGAGCCGCATGCCGCTGGCCGGCGATATCGATCAGGCTGGGCCGATGCATCGGGTACCCGCGTTGCAGTGGAAAACATGGGTACGCTTGGCCCTGGTCGAGGCAGGGAAAGATTGGCGCAGCCTGAGCCGGTTTGCGATCGAGGACGGGTACCTGCGCGACTTCGTGATCGTGCCGGAATACCGCGCCGGTTATATGGGAGTGCATGACTGGCAGGACACCGCCGGCACAGTCGCCGGCCGGTCGAGCCCAACCAATGGCAAGTTCTCGGTGGCCGACCCTCGGCCCAATAGCAAATTTGAATACACCCAATACGGTGTGCTGCCCTACGACCGCCACTGCGGTGTGGTCACCGGCCAGCGCAGCCCCGGACAAGGGACGTTCAGCGTCGCGGATCCGCGCATGGGCGGCGAGCGGCATAACAACGTGTTCCGCGTGGTGCACAACGACCAAGCCGCAGGCATTGTCACTGCGGGACATGGCCCCAGCTCCGGCGGGCAAGGCGTGGCGGACCCTCGGCAACCGTCCAAGGGTTTCGGCAAGTACCTGGTCACCGATTACAGCAAGCATGCTGGCACGGTCATCGCCGGCAGTACCACCGGCCAGGGCGCCTTTGCCGTGGCAGATCCGGCCTACAAGAACTGGCACCCGGCGGCTAGCACGCAAAAACTGCGCATCACGCCCTGGTGCGACAACGCCAAGACTGTGACCGGGTCGCAGCAGGTTGCCAGCGGCGCTTTATCGATCGCAGATCCGCGCCCGGGTATGTCGCGCACCAAGGGCGACGCGTACCTGACTGGCGGGCATTACGGTGTAGTCAACTACAACGCGCCAGCCGGCGCCGTTTCCGCCAGTGCCTGCCACGATAACGGCCGGTGGTCGGTTGCCGATCAGCGCATGCCGGCGCCCAACGACCGACTGACCTGCATGATCACCAGCCTCGACGGTACCTGGCACCGCCCGTTCACTACCCTGGAGCTGGCCGCGCTGCAATCGCTGTTTGATCCAGAGGACCACTGGTCAGCGGACCCGCAAACCGCCCATGAAATCCAGGTGATGCAACGGGTGCGCAAGATCGAGCAAGCGCAGTTCTTCCTGCTGGACGGTATCAACGATGGCAACCACCGGGAGCGGATCGGCAACGCGGTACCGCGCGCGGCGGCAAAAGCGATGGCGGATGTTTTCGGCATGACGCTGCTGCTTTCCGAGGCTGGTGAGACGTTCATGCTCAGCAACGTGTCGATTTGGGTGCAGCCAGTGGCGATTGCGCTGAGCGTGGCTCAGCAGGAGGTGGGTCATGTCTGACCTCTTCTTCTTGCAAGACAGCCGCAGTAACGTCGGCAGCCGGGCCATGTTCTGGCGCAACGGAGGCGGCTACACCTCGAACCTGAACGAGGCTGAGCAGTTCAAACGCGAGTCCGCGGTCAAGCAGTACGAGTGCCGCGAAACCGATCTGCCCTGGCCAGTGGAGTACGTCCGCCCCCGGGCAGAGGTCGGCGTTGACTGCCAGTACCTCACCAAGTCAGAGGCTGAGGCCTACCGCAACGAAGACGGCCGCGTTTATGTGGCCTACGCACGCGAGTGGGACGGCAATGATCTGGTGTGGCGCGGCGGCAAAGGCCCAACCGGCAACCTGGATGACGCCATCCACCCGGGGGCGGCAGATGCCGCTGGGTACCAGGCCCAAGGCTTCGAGCTTTGGCCATGCGGATACACCGTCGAGCGTTCCCGACCAGTAGTCCGGGCCGCGCTGCTCGATCAGAAGCAGGCACTGCGCTCGGTCGGCCTCAAGCTGCCCAAGCTCAAGCGCCCGCGCAACCGCACCTACAGCGACCGTCTCAACTGCGAAGGCTGCGGGCGTTTTCTCAGCGAACGTCAGCGCTTCGACGACTGCCCGAACTGCGGCGCGGGGAACGCACCATGAACAACGGTAAATCCTTCCCCTGGAACCTCGACCTAACGGGTGTCTGTGACCAATGCAACAGATCCCGCGCCCACGGCAACCACCAGAAGTGCAGCAAGGCGCGCCAGGCGGCCAACGCTAAGCGCCGGGCAGAGGAGGCCCAAACCGGGGTCACACCGGCACCTAGAAAAAGTGCCAGCCTGTTCTGGTTACTTCGCCAGCAGTGATCGGCAACACTAAACCCGCAATACATCAGGCCCGGCGACGGGCCTTTTTTCTTCCTGTTGGAAGAATCTTTCGATACATCGCGTGGGGACGCATATGGCAGATGGCGTAGAGGCCCGTGGCAATTCGGTACGGGTCTATTTTCGTTTCAATGGCGAGCTGTGCCGGGAACTGGTGCCCGGCGGCAACACACCAGAAAACCGGGAGCATGCAAAGCGCCTGGTGACAGTGATCGAGTACGAAATCCAGGCCGGTACCTTCGATTACCGCCGGCATTTTCCCGAATCGACCAAGCTGGCCGAGAACACTTTCGGGCATTACCTGGACCTTTGGCTCACGATCAAGAGCAACAGCGTGGCCGCTACCTCTTTCCGTGGATATAAGAACAAGGCCGAGGTGCATGTGCGGCCGCGCTGGGGTGACGTTCAGATCGATCAGATTGACCACCTGGACCTGCAGGAGTGGATCCAGGGGCCGCTGTCGAAGCGGCTGAAGAACAAGACCATCCGCGACATCATCAGTAATGTGCGCCAGGTGTTTCGGTTGTACCGCACCCGGAAGAAGGTCGCGCATGACCCAACCGAGGGGTTATTCGTGCGTCTGCCCGATCCCGAGGCCCCGGACCCTTTCACCAGAGCGGAAATCAAGCAGATCCTCAACACTCACACAAGCCGCACTCAGGAGCTTTTGATGGTGCAGTTCATGATTTGGGCTGGCCCTCGGGTGTCGGAGACTATTGCACTGGCCTGGGAGGACGTCGACTTGAAACAGGGCACTGTGACCTTTCGCCGGTCCAAGGTGCGGGGCGCATATCGAGTGACCAAAACTAGGCGTTCGACGCGCAAAGTTCGCCTGCTGGAGCCCGCATGGGACGCCCTGCGAAAACTGGACGCCATCAACCAGCTCAAGACTGTGGACACGGTCGACGTCGTCGAGCGCGACAACAAGACCGTCCGCAAGCACAAGCTGCACTTTGTATTCCTGAACACCAAGAGCGGTCTGCCACACGTCAGCGACTTCGTCGTGAGGGACAGGTTTTTCAAAGCACACTTGAAAGCGGCCGGCGTTCGTTATCGCGGTCCTGGGCAGTGTCGCCACACCTATGCCAGTCAGCTGTTGACGACTGGCGTGGCCTCGGTGGACTGGATCGCAGAGCAGATGGGGCATACCAGCGCAAACATGATCCGACAGCACTATGGAATGTGGATAAACGAAGACGGTCCAGACGTGGTAGGCATGCTACAAATAGCATTGAACCTTCAACCCATTGATAAGACGGCATTTAGCGAGGCCAAAGAATAAATGGAATGGACCCTATCATAGTAGGGTCTAACCCAAATACTCTTTATACCGAGGCGAAACCAAGCTCACGATTAAACTGCCGATGCAATATATCTATAACAAACATACGCTGACGAATTAACTCTTGAGACATTCCTTGCCACGCAATCTTATTAGCGTCCATTTCTGACTGAAAGAAATCCAACCACTCATCTGCCTTCATATTAAGCGCTGGATTTCCGCTAATTTTCCCAGCCAATTTATCCTGAACCATGTGATCCATTGTGAAGCGTTTCCCTTCAGGTGTCTGGAGGGCTTGAGCACACTCTCCAATGAAGGTATCCAACCGAGCCTCGCCATTTGAGACAGCTTGTAGAATATTTTCAACCGCATCGATTGTCACAAACAATACATTCTCAAACGGAACCGGCACACAACCATATTTAGCAATGATTTTCGGCTGAAGCTCTGGATCAATTGCTCTAACAACATCCTCCGCCGAAGCAAACCAAAAATCCTCATGGGTAACTACAATGCAAGCAAACTCTGCTTCATTATACTCTTTGGTCATCTTTAGCCTGTAAACACTCTCCTGGCACTGCTCTATGCCTTTTATAAAGCTCTTGGCCAAACTCCTTTTCAAAACTTCCGGATCAAACACAGATGACACTATATCGCCAGGCTCAATAGCTTTAGATTCAAAAATGACATTCACTTTTCCAGAAACCATGAAATCTGCCATTTTTCCTCCAACTACACTGCTTTCTCGACAACGCTGATTGAGCTGCTCCTCTGTATAATAACTTAGGCCTGACGAAGAAAGCAGGGTCTCGACGTAGCGTTCCAGAGTAGGGCCAAAAAAGTCTTTATACCCCCACCCTTTAACCTGCTTAAACAAGTCCGGAACCAGCGTACCGACCGATCTAGAGAACAACTTCGAATTATAAATAAAGAGATTATCGCCATCCAACAGGACCGGCTTTTTTCTCAGTGGAGTGGTTTGAAAATACTCACTCTGCTGGTGCAACTCACCATTAACAATGTGACCCTTGAAGAAACTTGGAAGATCCTGACTTCGGACCACAACCAATAAAAAATAATTAACAATACTTTTCAATGAAATACTAGGCGTAAGGAAAAATATCATTTGATACAGATTAATAGCGACAATCCCCTTAGCACAATCAGCAACACAAATATCCAAATATAGACTAATCAGATAAAATTCTCTGAGAGACAGTCCATACAACTCTAGAAATTTTTCAGCGAAGGGAGCATCTTCATCTGAATACCAGATCATTTGTCGCGTCATTGCCTTAATATCTGGGAAGGTTTGGCCCTGATACCAAGCTTGCTGTAGAACCATGGGGCGCATCATTAGATGCACATCACCCAACCCAATAGGACACGCTAAGTGTTGAATTCGGAATAACTTATTCGACAGTAAGCCAAACTCTTTTTTTGCCATATCTCGGTAACCGTTACCGCACTCTTGCATGGCTATTTTCAGTAGAAAGAGGCATATCCATGGCATACCGCTGGCGGGACGCTCAAGGGTTTGAGACCAGTGGAGGTGATCAATAACACATTGGAGAACAGAGTCTGCCTTATAGACGCTTAGCTCACGCCTGATCTTCTTTATTTGCGCATCATATTTTTCGGCTTTCATTGTCATAGTCCTTTAAGAAAACAAATGCGAGGAGGCAGGGAGTCTCGTGCGCCTTCTCGGCCTCCGAAAACCCACATTCACGCCTCAGTGTGCTGGACGCGGGAGCCTTCCCCAACGCCTCCCGATGGTTCAAACCGCCAAGGCTATTCCCATGAATGTTCCCATATAGCCGTTTTTTAGACGCCAAAAAGCACAAACCCCCGACTTTCTCTAGGAAAATCAGGGGTTTGCGTTTACTAAATGTGGCGGTGAAGGAGAGATTCGAACTCTCGATACAATTTCTTGTATACACACTTTCCAGGCGTGCTCCTTAAGCCACTCGGACACTTCACCGTATCTCGTCAAACTGATTCAGTCTGTCGAGGCGCGCTAATGTAGTCGAAAGCTTTTCCGATGGCAAAGGTTTTTTTCAGAATTTTCATGCGCTTAGGCGGTTATGCCGTTCCAGACCTCTGCGGCGCCATGCACACCACGGCGATTCTGCCATTCTCGGGCACTCACGGCGCTTGTCTATAGTAGCTGCTGCGCCTTGCCGAAGGCCGCCTGCGGGCGGGCATGGGGGAAAAGTCTGACTGGGTAGTCAGTCATGGCGCTTTACCAGGGCGGGCGCGGTGGGTAACGTCTGCCGTCTGTCCTTCTATTACAAGCATTACAAGGAATCGCGTCATGAGTGAGTTGATTGCCTACCACCTCGAAGACGGTATCGCGACCCTGACCCTGAGCAACGGCAAGGTGAATGCCATTTCGCCGGCAGTGGTCAGTGCGTTTAATCAAGCGCTGGATCAGGCCGAGAAGGATCGGGCGGTGGTGATCATCACGGGCACGCCGGGGATTTTGTCCGGTGGCTATGATTTGAAGGTGATGACCGCCGGCCCTAAAGAAGCCGTGAGCCTGGTGACGTCGGGCTCCACCCTCGCCCGCCGCCTGTTGTCGCACCCGTTCCCGGTGATCGTGGCGTGCCCCGGGCACGCGGTGGCCAAGGGGGCATTCCTGTTGCTGTCGGCGGATTACCGGATCGGTGTGGACGGGCCTTTCAGCATTGGCCTGAATGAAGTGATGATCGGCATGACCATGCACCACGCCGGGATCGAGCTGGCGCGGGATCGTCTGCGTAAGTCGGCGTTCCACCGTTCGGTGATCAATGCCGAGATGTTTAACCCGCAGGACGCGTTGAGCGCCGGGTTCCTGGATAAGGTGGTCGCGCCGCAAGAGTTGCAGGCCGCCGCACTGGAAGCCGCTCGCCAACTGAAGAAGATCAATATGAACGCCCACAAGCACACCAAGCTGAAGGTGCGTAAGGCGCTGCTGGAAGCCCTGGATGACGCGATCATTCAGGATCAGGGGCACTTGGGTTAATCAAACCTACGCCTGCTGAATCGAAGCCCGACCTTGAGTCGGGCTTTTTCTTACAAAGAATTCCGGATTGCCCACAACCGCTCTAGACAGTGTCTGTCACAGCATGTTGAAACATGCGCTTAAACATCGCCTATCTCCTGCCTCTATAGGGGCAATTGCCGAATACAGTGCACATCCGTACACTGCGCCACCTTTTGTCCCGATGGGCTGTGTCGATGCTTTTTTTGTTACGCATGTTGTTGATGGGCCTGCATTTTATGATTGCGGGCGTACTGGGCGTGCTGCTGGGGATCTGTCGGCCGTTCAATCCGGACAACAGCCGTTACTGCGCGCGCCTGTATGCGGTGCCGGCGATGTGGCTATTGCGCCTGCGAGTGAAGGCCGATGTCGACTCGCTGCGTAACAAGCCCAGCAGTTGCGTGATCATCGCCAACCATCAATCCAACTACGACCTGTTTGTGTTCGGCACCGTGGTGCCGTACCGCACGGTGTGTATCGGCAAGAAGAGCCTGAAGTGGGTGCCGTTGTTCGGACAGTTGTTCTGGCTGGCGGGCAATGTGTTGATCGACCGGGGCAATGCGCACAAGGCGCGGCGTTCGATGCTGACCACCACCCACACCTTGGCGCATGCCGACACCTCGATCTGGGTGTTCCCGGAAGGCACGCGCAACTTCGGTGAAACCCTGCTGCCGTTCAAGAAAGGCGCGTTCCAGATGGCGATCGCCGCAGGCGTGCCGATTGTGCAGGTGTGTGTCAGCACCTATGTGAAGCAGATGAAGCTCAATCGCTGGAACAGTGGCGATATTCTGATTCGCTCGTTGCCGCCGATTCCTACGAAGGGGCTGACGATGGATGACATGCCGCTGTTAATGCAGACCTGCCGCGAGCAAATGCGCGACTGCATCGAGGCGATGGACCGCGAGCTGCAAACCACGCCTGCAATCACGGCTGAACCCCGCCGAATTTGCTGACTCTGATTGGGCAGGGCAGCTAAGCTGCCTGACAGTTGTCATCTGCCATTCAAGAAGAAGCGATCAGCACTATGGGTAGAGTTGTTGCGGCCGCCGTCTATAGCGCCGGAAAGAAAGTCACCGATATCACCCTCGACGAAGGCGCCGCGTGGGCCGCCAAGCCTGACCACTTTGTGTGGATCGGCCTGGAGGAGCCCAGCGCGCTGGAACTGGCCAACCTGCAGCGCCAGTTCAACCTGCACGAACTGGCCATCGAAGACGCCCTGGAAAAACACAGCCGGCCCAAGCTTGAAACCTTCGGCGACGCGCTGTTTATCGTGACCTACTCACCGGTGCGCGATAACGGCAAGCTGGAGTTTATCGAAACCCATATCTTTGCCGGCAACGGCTACATCATCACCGCCCGCAACGGCCACTCGGCATCCTACGGCTATGTGCGCCAGCGCTGTGAGGCGCGACCGCTGTTGCTGGAGCATGGGGAAGATTTCGTACTCTATGCGCTGCTGGATTTTGTTACCGAGAACTACCAGCCGGTGAGCGAGGCGATTCATGCCGAGGTCGATGAACTGGAGCGCAACGTGTTGTGCAACTCCCTGAGTGAAGCGGATATCCAGAAGCTCCACGGCCTGCGCCGCGATGTGCTGCGACTGAAGCGCTATGTGGCACCGATGGTGGAGATCAGTCAGGAATTGCAGAAACTGAGCTTCCCGTTTATCGACAAGAACATGCGTCCGTACTTTCGCGATGTGCAGATTCACGTCACCCGGCAGATGGAAGACCTGACCACCTTGCGGGATATCGCCAGCCAGACCATCGAGATTGGGGTGTTGCTGGAAGCCTCGCGCCAAAGCGTGGTGCAACGCAAGTTTGCCGCGTGGGCAGCGATTCTGGCGTTCCCGACGGCGGTGGCCGGGATTTACGGGATGAACTTCCAGAACATGCCGGAGCTGCAATGGCACTACGGCTATTTTGCGGTGCTGGGGTTTATTGCGGTGGGGTGTACAAGTTTGTGGGCCAGCTTCAAGCGTTCAGGCTGGCTGTAGGAAAACTGCTGTTGTGGCGAGGGAGCTTGCTCCCGCTGGGGTGCGAAGCGCCCCCAAGGCTTGCGACTGCTGCGCAGCCGAACGGGAGCAAGCTCCCTCGCCACAAAAAGCTCGTCAATCAACCCTAATAGTTAGGCCACGTCCGCTTTTGGTTTGTGCGCCACAAACCGCATCATCCATTCCGCCACGGTAACGCCGTGATGGTCTCGCTCCAGGCTGGCCACACCGTTGGTGTAGACCTTCTCCCCCAGCGTTGTCTGAAGAATCTCCAGCAACTCGCGGGAATAGTCGTGGATAAATTCCGGGTGGCCCTGGAAGCACAGCACCTGGTCTTCAATGTGGTACGCCGCAAACGGGCAGAACTCGCTGGAGGCGATCACGGTGGCGTTTTCCGGCAAGGTGGTGACCTGGTCCTGGTGGCTGATCAACAGCGTCAGTTCTTTCACCACCGGGCTCATCCACGGTGCCTTGGCGTTCAGTTTGTAGTCATGGATGCCCATGCCCCAGCCCTTGGTCGCCCGCTCGGTCTTGCCACCCAACAGCAGCGCCAGCAACTGGTGGCCGAAGCAGATGCCGATCAGCTTGTCGCCGCGGGCATGGCGGTCCAGCAGGTAGGTCTTGAGGGTCTGGATCCACGGATCGGTGCCAAAGGAGTCGGCCTTGCTGCCCGTCACCAGGTACGCGTCGAACACTTCTTCATCCGCCGGGTATTCACCCTGCACCACGTTATAGATGACGAACTCGGCGGCAATCGGCTGTTTGGAGAACAGGCGCTTGAACATCTGCCCGTACCCTTGGTACTGATCGATCAGCCCAGGACGCAGGATATCGGTTTCCAGGATGCACACGCGTAACGACATAAAAAATACCTGACACGGCGATGGGAATAATGAACACCCCCAGAGCCTGCCTTGAAATACCCTTTCAAGGCAAGCCCCGCACATGCCCAAAAGCGTCAGAAGGTCGCGTTCTGTGCAGCTTTCTCCAACAGCAGCGCCGGCGGCGTGAAGCGCTCACCATATTGCTCGGCCAGGTAGCGGGCGCGGGCGACGAAATCGTTCAGGCCGTACTGGTTGATGAATTGCAGCGCTCCGCCGCTCCAGGCGGCAAAGCCGATACCGAAGATCGAGCCGACGTTGGCATCAGCCGTCGACATCAACACGCCCTCCTCCACACAGCGCACGGTTTCGATGGCCTGGATGAACAGCAAACGGTCGCGCACGTCTTGCGGCGAGATCTGTTGGCCGGGCTTTTCGAAGCGGCTTTTCAGCTCCGGCCACAGGTGTTTCTGCCCGCCCGCCGGGTACTCGTAGAAACCGCCACCCGCCGCCTTGCCCGGGCGCTTGTATTCATTGAGCAACAGGTCGATCACGGCAAACGCCGGGTGCTGCGGCAACGGCTTGCCCTCGGCCTGTAGGTCCTTGGCCGTTTGCTGGCGGATATGGCTCATCAGGCTGAGAGAAACTTCGTCAGAGACCGCCAGCGGTCCCACAGGCATGCCGGCCTTGCGTGCCTCGGTCTCGATCATCGGCGCCGCCACGCCTTCGCCGAGCATGGCGATGCCTTCGTTGGTGAAGGTGCCGAACACCCGCGAGGTGAAGAAGCCGCGACTGTCGTTGACCACAATCGGGGTTTTCTTGATTTGCAGTACGAAGTCGAACCCCCGCGCCAGGGTTTCGTCGCTGGTGCGGGCGCCCTTGATGATTTCCACCAGGGGCATTTTGTCCACCGGGCTGAAGAAGTGCAGGCCGATAAACTTGCCCTGGTCTGGAACGGCGGTGGCTAACCCGCTGATGGGCAAGGTGGAGGTGTTGGAGGCGATCACCGCTTCGGCACCCACCACGTTTTGCGCGGCCGCCGAGACCTTGGCCTTGAGTTCCCGATCCTCGAAGACGGCTTCGATGATCAGGTCGCAGCCGGCAAGATCAGCATCGGATTCGGTAGGAACAATCCGCGCGAGGATGGTTTCCCGCTGTTCGGCGGCCAATTGCCCACGCCCGACCTTCTTGTCCAGCAACGTGGCCGAGTGGGCCTTGCCCTTCTCTGCCGCCGCCTGGCTGACGTCCTTGAGCACCACCTCAATGCCCGCCGAGGCGCTGACGTAGGCAATGCCCGCGCCCATCATCCCGGCGCCGAGCACGCCGACCTTGCGTGTCACATACGGCGCAAAGCCCTTGGGCCGCGAACTGCCGGCATTGATTTCATTGAGCTGGAACCAGAAGGTGCCAATCATGTTTTTCGCCACTTGCCCGGTGACCAGCTCGGTGAAGTAGCGGGTCTCGATCAAGTGCGCGGTGTCGAAACCCACCTGGGCACCTTCCACGGCGGCGCAGAGGATTTTCTCCGGGGCCGGGAAGCAGCCGTTGGTTTTGGCGCGCAGGATCGATGGCGCAATGGCGAGCATTTGCGCGACTTTCGGGTTGGACGGCGTACCACCCGGGATCTGATAGCCCTTGATGTCCCAGCGCTGTTTCGCCTCGGGGTTGGCCAGAATCCACGCCCGGGACTTGGCCAGCAGCTCGTCTCGATCTGTCGCCAGCTCATCAATCAACCCGGCTTGCAGCGCCTGCTGCGGCGTAATCTTTTTGCCTTCCAGCAAGTAGGGCAAGGCCTTTTCCAGGCCCAGCATCCGCACCATGCGCACCACGCCGCCGCCGCCCGGCAAAAGCCCGAGGGTGACTTCCGGCAGGCCGATCTGTACCGACTTGTGGTCCAGCGCCACACGGTGCTGGCACGCCAGGCAGATCTCCCAGCCACCGCCCAGCGCTGCGCCGTTGATCGCGGCCACTACCGGTTTGCCGAGGGTTTCCAGGGTGCGCAGTTGCGCCTTCAGCACCAGCACGCTGGCGTAGAAATCCTTGGCGTGGGGCTTGTCGACCTTGATCAGTTCATTGAGGTCGCCGCCGGCAAAGAAGGTCTTCTTCGCCGAGGTGATGATCACGCCCGCAATCGAATCCTTCTCGGCGTCCAGGCGGGCGACGGTGGCCGCCATGGCCTCGCGGTACACCCCGTTCATGGTGTTGGCGCTCTGGCCGGGCATGTCGATGGTCAGCACCACAATCTGGTCCTGGCCCTTTTCGTAACGAATGGCATCGGTCATGACTGATTCCTTAGGCTCAGAGGCGTTCGATGATAGTGGCGATACCCATGCCGCCGCCGACACACAGGGTGGCCAGGCCATAACGCTGCTGGCGCACCTCCAGCTCATCGAGCAAGGTGCCGAGAATCGCGCAGCCCGTGGCGCCCAGCGGGTGGCCCATGGCGATGGAGCCACCGTTGACGTTGACCCGGGCGGCGTCGATGCCCATGTCCTTGATGAACTTGAGCACCACCGACGCAAACGCTTCGTTGACCTCGAACAGGTCGATGTCTTCAACCCGCAAACCCGCCTTGGCCAGTGCCTTGCGGGTTGCCGGTGCCGGGCCGGTCAACATGATGGTGGGGTCGGTACTGGTGACAGCGGTGGCGACGATCCGCGCCCGGGGTTGCAGGCCGAGTTCGCGACCTTTGGCTTCAGAACCGATCAGCATCAGCGCCGCGCCATCGACAATCCCGGAACTGTTGCCCGGTGTGTGCACATGATTGATGCGTTCGACGTGGCTGTAGACCCGCAACGCCGTGGCGTCGAAGCCCATCTGGCCCATCATTTCGAAGCTGGGCTTGAGTTTGCCCAGGCCTTCGAGGGTGGAGTCGGCACGGATGAATTCGTCCTGATCCAGCAGCACAATGCCATTTTGGTCCTGCACGGCGATCAGCGACTTGTTGAAGGAGCCGTCTGATCTGGCCCGCGCCGCTTTCTGCTGTGAGTGCAGGGCAAAGGCGTCGACGTCCTGGCGGGTGAAGCCTTCCAGGGTGGCGATCAGGTCGGCACCGATGCCTTGCGGGGTGAAGTGGCTGTGCATATTGGTTTGCGGGTCGAGCACCCAGGCGCCGCCGTCACTGCCCATGGGCACTCGGGACATGGACTCGACGCCGCCCACCACCACGAGGTCTTCAAAGCCGGAGCGCACTTTCATCGCGCCGAGGTTCACGGCTTCCAGGCCCGAGGCGCAAAACCGGTTGATCTGCACACCGGCGACGCTGATATCCCAGTCCGCCACCAAGGCGGCGGTCTTGGCGATGTCGGCGCCCTGGTCGCCAATCGGTGTGACACAGCCCAGGACGATGTCATCCACTTGCCGGGTGTCGAGGTCGGTGCGCTGTTGCAGTGCCGTCAGCAAACCGGCCACCAGGTTCACCGGCTTGACGCTGTGCAGGGCGCCATCCGCCTTGCCTTTGCCCCGGGGCGTGCGTATCGCATCAAAGATCAAAGCTTGGGTCATGACGTCCTCGAATCACTATGCAACGAATCGTGTCCTTACCTTAGGCGCCAGGGCGCCGGATTCAATGACCGAACCGCTCATTGACCTTGACGCTCACGCTCAGACGAACGGTAGGAGGCTACGGGAATCGGCTGATTAATCGTTTTAGCTGTCTAGCCGTAGGGCTGGCGTCTGGCTGGCAATTGGCCTCATGCCTTTTTAATAAGTTTTCTTCAGGTGATGAGACGAAATGGATCTAAGCCATGTAGAACGAGGGCTCTAAGGTTGAATCTGTAAGAGAAGTTAAAGGTTGCTGCCGGGTTTTGCTGGAGCACCTGTAGGAACTGTAAGAAAAGAGTCATGTAGCACCGTCATAGTTGAATCGACCGGCACGCATTTGACGCTCAGGAATAACAACAAAAGGCAGTCAGCCATGTTCAAGCATTCGAAAGTACGTCAGGCGGGACTTATTCTGTTCGCCACCACCCTGATTCTGATCTTGCCCAACCTCACCAAGGTCATTGGGTGACCTCTCACACCCCATATTCTGCGCAGACACAGCGCCAGGATCGCAGCCTTTGGCAGCGCCTTTCGGGATATTGCGTATAGCGATCCCGTCAGGGGCTGCCGTTTTGCGCGCCGAGATTTTGTGATTTTGCGGTATCGTGAGTTCCACCGCCTTTTCCGATATGTGGCCCTTCCTTGAAACAGATCATCGTCCTCCTGATCCTGCTGCTGGCCTTGCCGGCGCACGCCGCGAAATTGACCGTCGAGCTGGATCACGCCAGCAAAACCTGGGAAACCACCGAACTGCTCAAGCGTCCGGATGTGCAGACGGTGCAGATCGTTGATGACGTTTCCTACAAGCGCAACATGACGTATCGCGCAGTGCCGCTGGCAGCACTGTTGCCGGGCATCACGCCGGAAAATCATCTGCAGGCAGTGGCCCTCGACGGCTTTGCCGCGGAACTGACGGCGGCACCGCTGCTATCAAAAAGCGGCGCGCGGGCCTGGCTGGCGGTGGAAGATCCGGCGCATCCGTGGCCGCCACTGGCAGACGGCAAGCCCAGTGCCGGGCCGTTTTATCTGGTGTGGACCGATCCACAAGCCGGGCATATCAGCCCTGAGCAGTGGCCGTTTCAGATTTCCGGGATCAAGCAGTTGAAGACGGTGGCGGAGCGCTTCCCGGCTTTGTTGCCGGATCCGAAACTGGCGGCGAATGACCCGGTGAATCAGGGGTTCGCACTGTTCCAGAAGAACTGCCTGGCATGTCATCGCCTGAACGGGGCCGGCGATGCGCAGGTGGGGCCGGACCTGAATATTCCTTACAACCCCACTGAATATTTTGCCGGGGATTTCCTCAAGCGCTACATCCGCGATCCGCAAAGCATGCGGCACTGGCCACAGGCGAAGATGCCAGCGTTTGCCACCAGCGTGCTGCCGGATGCGGACCTGGATCTGCTGGTGGGGTATTTGAAGCATATGGCGGGCAGAAAGCAGCCTTAAGGCTCGGGTAAACCTGTGGCGAGGGAGCTTGCTCCCGCTGGGCTGCGCAGCAGCCCCAATCAGACAATCGCATTTCTCCAGACAGAACTCGGGGGCATGCCTTGGGGCCGCTTCGCAGCCCAGCGGGAGCAAGCTCCCTCGCCACAAAAAGCTTTCCTGGCACAGAGAGCTTTCCTGCTACACAGAGCTCCCCCTCTCTCCCGGAATCATACTGCCGCAGCACCGAAATCGCAGCGCATGCGGCACTGGCCACAGGCGAAGATGCCGGCGTTTGCCACCAGCGTGTTGCCGGATGCGGACCTGGATCTGCTGGTGGGGTATTTGAAGCATATGGCGGGCAGAAAGCAGCCTTAAGGCTCGGGTAAACCTGTGGCGAGGGAGCTTGCTCCCGCTGGGCTGCGCAGCAGCCCCAATCAGGCAATCACATTTCTCCAGACAGAACTCGGGGGCATGCCTTGGGGCCGCTTCGCGGCCCAGCGGGAGCAAGCTCCCTCGCCACAAAAAGCTTTCCTGGCACGGAGAGCTTTCCTGCTACACAAAGCTTCCTCTCTCTCCCGGAATCCTACTGCTGCTGCACCGATATCACCGGTGTCGGCGCTACAAATACCTTCGCATGCATTTGCTCATGCCCTCCCCCACGACGCATGCCTCGTACCGGGCAGGCGTCCAGGTAATCCAGACCCACCGCCAGCTTCAAATGCCGCTCCGGCCGCGCCAGTTGATTGGTCACGTCAAAACTGTACCAGGCGTCATCCAGCCACGCTTCAGCCCAGGCATGGCTGGCGAGGTGCTCGCAGTCTTCGCTATACAAATACCCCGACACATAACGCGCCGGAATCCCCAGGCTGCGGGCACAGGCGAGGAAGGCGTGGGTGTGGTCCTGGCACACCCCGGCACGCCCGGCAAACGCCTTGGCCGCACAGGTGTCGACTTCGGTAGAACCCGGCGAATAGGTCATGTACTGGTTCAGCGCGTGCATCAGGTCGATCAATGCGCTGCGGTCGCGGCGTTGATGGCAATGCTTTTCGGCAAAGCTGCGCAGGGCCTCGTCCGGCTCGGTCAACCGGGTGCAGCGCAGGAACGGGAAGGCCGACTGGCTTTCATGTTCGGCCTCGCGCAATTCGTCGATATCCACTTGGCCACGGGCGCCAATGATGATGGCTTCATGGGGCTCGTCCAGGGTCAACACGTGCAGGATGTTGCCGAACGGGTCCAGTTGCGCCCGTACCGGCCGGGGCAAGTCCAACTGCCAACTGAGGACATGCTGGCGCTCGCTGTCGTGGGGCGTGAGCCGCAGGTACTGGATGCTGGCACGCACCTGGTCTTCGTAGTGGTAGGTGGTTTCGTGGCTGATGGAAAGTCTCATGCCGCCTCCAGGTAGGAACTGTAAATAGCATCGCCCAGCTCGCGCACGAGCGGGATGAAGTCGGTCAGCCAAGCGTGCAGGCCTTCCTCGAGAATTTCGTCGATGGCGGTATAGCGCAGGCGTGCGTCCATTTCCGCTGCCAGGCGTTGGGCCGGGCGACCGTTGATGCCGGGCAGGCTGCCAAGGATCTGGTCGATCTCTTCACTGCAGGCCCGCAGCGACCGCGGCACGTCGGCGCGCAGCAGCAACAGCTCGGCGACTTGTCGGGCGCCGGGGGCATCACGGTAGATTTCGGTGTAGGCCTCGAACGACGACAACGCCCGCAACAACGCACTCCATTGATAGTAGGCATGGGCGGTACCATCGGTGACCGCTTCGGCCTGGTCGCCGGCCATTTCATAGCGGGCGTCGAGCAAGCGCAGGGTGTTGTCGGCGCGCTCGATAAAGGTGCCCAGGCGAATAAAACGAAAGGCGTCGTTACGCATGATGGTGCCGTAGGTGGCACCGCGGAACAGGTGGGAACGTTCCTTGACCCACTCGCAGAACCGGCTCATGCCGTAGCGGCTCAGGCCTTGCTGGGCGATGTCGCGAATCTCCAGCCAGGTGGCGTTGATGTTTTCCCACATGTCGGCGGTGATTCGCCCACGCACGGCATGGGCACTGGCGCGTGCAGCGCCGAGGCAGCTGTAGATGCTGGCCGGGTTCGCCGCATCCAGGGCGAAGAAGTGCAGCAGGCGTTCGGCGTGCAGTTCACCGTGGCGCTCGCGGTAATCGTCGAGGGTGCCGGTGATCAGCAGCGGCATCGCCAGTTCATGCAGGCCATCGCCGCGCCCGTCCTGGGGCATCAGCGACAGCGAATAACTGACATCGAGCATCCGCGCGAGGTTTTCCGCGCGCTCCAGGTAGCGTGACATCCAATACAAATCCGAGGCAGTTCTACTCAACATATTTCAATCCTCGACCACCCAGGTGTCTTTGGTGCCGCCGCCCTGGGACGAGTTGACCACCAGCGAGCCTTCCCGCAGCGCCACACGAGTCAGGCCGCCGGGGACCACACGGGTTTCCTTGCCTTGCAGCACAAACGGGCGCAGGTCGATATGCCGTGGGGCGATGCCGTTTTCGACGAAGGTCGGGCACGTCGACAGGCACAGCGTTGGCTGCGCGATGTAGGCGTGGGGCTTGGCCTTGATGCGTGCACGGAAGGCTTCGATTTCCGCTGCCGAGGCGGCCGGGCCGACCAACATGCCATAGCCACCGGAGCCCTGGGTTTCCTTCACCACCAGTTGCGGAAGGTTGGCCAGTACGTGGGACAGTTCACTGGGATTACGGCACTGGAACGTCGGAACATTCTTCAGGATCGGTTCTTCATCCAGGTAAAAACGGATCATCTCGGTGACGAAGGGGTACACCGACTTGTCATCCGCCACCCCGGTGCCGATGGCATTGGCCAACACCACGTTGCCCGAGCGGTACGCCGCCAGCAGGCCCGGCACGCCGAGCATGGAGTCCGGGTTGAAGGCCAGCGGGTCGAGGAACGCGTCGTCGAGGCGACGGTAGATCACATCCACCGCCTTGGGGCCGTCGGTGGTGCGCATGAACACGCGGTCATCGCGTACAAACAGATCGGCGCCTTCCACCAGTTCCACGCCCATTTCCCGGGCCAGGAATGCATGCTCGAAGAACGCACTGTTGAAACGCCCAGGCGTCAGCACCACCACACTGGGATTATCCAGCGGGCTGGAGCTTTTCAGGGTGTCGAGCAACAGGTTGGGATAGTGGTCGATGGGCGCAATGCGCTGGGCCGCGAACAGTTCGGGGAACAGGCGCATCATCATCTTGCGGTCTTCGAGCATGTAGCTCACGCCGCTGGGGGTGCGCAGATTGTCTTCGAGGACGTAGTAAGTGCCGTCGCCATCGCGTACGAGGTCGACACCTGAGATGTGGGAATAGATATCCCGGTGCAGGTCCAGGCCCTGCATCGCCAACTGGTATTGCTCGTTGGCCAGCACTTGCTCGGCGGGGATGATCCCAGCCTTGATAATGCGTTGTTCGTGGTAGAGGTCGGCGAGAAACATGTTCAGCGCCTTGACCCGCTGGATGCAGCCGCGCTCGACGATCCGCCATTCACTGGCCGGGATGCTGCGGGGGATCGTGTCGAAGGGGATCAGGCGCTCGGTACCTTGCTCATCGCCATACAAGGTGAAGGTGATACCGGCCCGGTGAAACAGCAAATCGGCTTCGCGCCGGCGCTGGGCCAGCAGTTCGGCCGGCGTGTCGGCCAACCAGCGGGCAAATTCGCGGTAATGGGGGCGCACCTGCCCTGCCCCGTCGTACATCTCATCATAATAAGTGCGGATCATGCCGTACTCCTTGTCACCCGGACGCCAGAACCATCGCAAGGCCCGTGCCAGCGGCATAAACACTTAAGTATCAATCAGTTGGATATAGACGCAGGTCTCATCGCACCGTCCCGGTGCAGCAAATGCCCGCTGTCATGGGCGGCGCCTCATTGCAATGCAGGCCATGACTATCACCAGCATAGTCAGAGTTGATTTCACTGCCCGGCAAACCCCGCGGATAATCACCTCCATCAGCTGAACAGGACGCGTCCTACAGCTCCATCCATTGCGCATTACCGCTTGTACCGAATCGCTCTCCTCCTTTGCGATCTTCCCTTTGGCCACCCTGCTCGGGTGGCTTTTTTTTGCGCAGGATTTTTCCCGCGCCAGAAACAAAAACGGCCGACCCAAAGGTCAGCCGATACGCTGTGTTGTTGCTCATGTCGCTACATGGGTAACCCACGCACCTCCTGTTTCACGCCCCATCCCTCGATGATTCCGCCCAAGGGCTCGACCACCGCCTCAAAGTCCTGCTCGAAGTCTCCTATGCCGTCGTAGGTGGCGAACATGATTTTGCTCAATTCCAGGTACCAGGCGCCGTCATCCCGTGCGCTGACCTGGGCATTCAGGGATTCCCCACGAAACCGACCCGCAGCCCGCCGCGCACGTTCCTCATCCGGGAAAATGGCGTAGAACTCGATGGGATGGAAACGCGAGAAGTCAAAGCCGCCCTCTTTCATGCGGCGCAACACGTTGGTGCTGATGTCTTCTTGATAGGCTGTGCTCATGAAACGTCCTCCTCAAACCGATGGATAGACTTTCCGTGCTTCCCAAGGCCCGCGCTGCAAGGGCGCGGGTGTTACGGCAGTGACGTCGCCGCTGGGAGACAAGCATGTAGCTGACAAGACCAGACCTTAGCGATTCATTCGCTGATCTCCATTGCAGAGTAGCGCGAAGCTATCACCTCCACCAGAGTCTGTTTAAAGGCGTACAGGGAATATTCAGGCGGCGGGTTCGACGTTGAGGTCTTTGATGCTGTTTTGATCTTTCAGAATCTTGACCGTGGGTTCGGCGATACGCCCCTCCAGATCGTTGAGATCCAGTTCCTCCAGCACCGGTGATACGCGGGCGCGAACCAGGCGCGCAGCTTCTTCAAGCGTGGGTTTCTGCTCGCACTCGAATTGCTCGACTACCGACTCACCATGATCATTGGTGAAGGAAACGTTCCACTTTGGCATCAGAGCCTCCTCGATAAAACCCATGGGTGGGCTTACATCTATCTGGACCTTGAGGGCCTGGAAATCGTTCCACTCAAGGCAGGAGGCACCTGATCAACTGCAGTTATTTTTCAGCGTGTTCTTTCAGGGCTTTCAAGGTGTTGAACGGTGCGTCCACCACGAACTTGTTGGCCAACCAAGACGGCACGCTGCCACCTGGCTCGGTGTGCACCTGGTAGGTCACTTCGGTCAGGTTGTCGCCTTTAGGCACCAGCTTCCAGTAACCATCGACCTGGGCTACGCGCACATAGCCTTTGACTTCTGGCTGGTAGGTCGGCACTTCCAACAGCTTGCGGGTGACGGTGCCGTCGGCAGCCTTGGTGGTGGTGATTTCCAGGATCGAGTCACGATCGGTCACCGGGAACGGTGCCTTGAACTGGGTGTAGGTCCAGCTCTTGTCGCCTTCCTGCTTGAGCAGTTTCTGCGACTTGCATTCGTGGATCCAGGAACAGGCACCCGCCACGTCTTCCTGCAGCGCCTGGATCTTGGCCAGCGGCGCCTTGATGGTCGTCACACCGCGATAAGCCTTGTACTTGGAACCGGCAATTTCACTCAAGGACACTTTGATGCCGTCTTCATCCTTGGCCGTCTGCCAGTCTTCAGCATGCGCTGCGGCAGCGAACAACGCGGTAAAACCGCACAACACAGCAATTCGTTTCAGTGAACCCATGGTCTTATTCCTTATTGTTGAAGTTCAGTACTTTGAACAGCCCACTAAGCCGCCGTCATCTGTTCCCACCAGCCGATCAACCTGATCGCTTCTGCCTGGCTACTGCCGCAGACCTCGATATCCGCCTGGAACGAACTACACACTGCGGGCCGCTCAGGCTGGCCAAACAACTGGCACAGTTGTTCGACCGAAAGATGCAGGCAGCGTTCGCCCGCCGGTTTGCCGGCAGGCATTCCCGGCAACGGAGAACTGATGGATGGGGCAATGCAGCAAGCGCCACAGCCTTCACGGCATTTCATGACGAACAGATCCTCGACAACTCAAGTGTTGATGGCCACGTAAGACTACGCCCTTAAACAGACGTTTTAAATTGGCTTAACAGGGGTTTTTCACCGAAAACAAAAGTGACTGACCAGTCTGCGACAGAAGGTCAGGGGTGCGCGTCACGTTTACTCGTCGGGTTTATTGCTTGAACTGGAAATCCAGCGCTGCGCCTTCTACTTCGCGGCGTTCTTCGTTGCGCAGTTGCAGCTGCATTTCATTGCTGAGCAGGCGCCCGTTGATCTGGAAGGCACTGTTGTCAGTGGGCTTTTCGGCAAACATCGGCGGCAGCAGCGGCACGTTCTTCGGCTGCGGCATGGTGCCGAGGGGTTGCAGGTGGCGAACCATGTTCGACGGCAGGCTCAAATCCAGCTCTGCGGGCGGCAGCGGCGTCTTGGCGACTTCGTGGGCCGACTTTGACTTGCTGGCGATAGGCGCACGTTTTTTAACCGGCGTTGCTTTCTTTGCGGGGGCTTTCTTCGCGACCGGTGCCTTCTTGGCCGCAGCGGCTTTTTTCGCCGGCACCGTTTGCTGGGAGCTGGCAGCAGGCACCGCTTCACTAGCGGGAGCCGCCAGGACAGCGCCAGCGTTACACAGGCTTAACACGCAGATCAGCAGGGCAGCAGGAAAGGTATAAGTCATATCGCCAGCAGCATTAACGGCAGAAGGCCATATGCTCGCTTGTTGAGGACGGTATGACAAGCATGGTAATTAGCCAGCTACCCGTCGTGTCCCCTTTCCATGCCTCAAAAACCCGCCGCAGTCTCCTGGCATAACTGGCTTGCCAGCATCCCGAGGGTCATCAAGGCGCGCTCCGCCTCGCGGTTCCACGGGGTGCCGCAGTTCAGGCGAATACAGTGGTTGAACTGTTCCGTATTACTGAAGATCAGCCCCGGTGCAATGCTGATGCCCTGCTGCAAGGCGCGCACGTGCAGTTCCTGGGTATTGACCCGTCCAGGCAAACTGACCCACAGGATAAAACCGCCGGTCGGGCGGGTCATCTGGGTGCCTTCGGGAAAATACTGCTGCACGGCCAGCTGGAACGCGCTGAGGTTCTTGCGGTACTCCTGGCGGATATAGCGCAGGTGGCGGTCGTAACCGCCATTCTCCAGGTACGCCGCCGTGCCCATCTGGGTCACGCTGCAGGCCGAATGGGTGCTGAACATTTGCAGGCGCTGGATTTCCTGCTGGTACTTGCCGGCAATCATCCAGCCAATGCGAATGCCCGGTGACAGGGTCTTCGAGAAACTCGAGCAATAGATGACCCGGTCCAGACGGTCGTAGGCTTTCAGGGCCTTGGTGCGGCCCAGTTCGAACATCAGTTCGCCATAGATATCGTCCTCGACCACCTGGATATCGAAATCCGAGGCCAGGCGCAGCAACTGTTTCTGCCGCTCTTCGGGCATGGTGCCGCCCAGGGGATTACTCAGGCGCGTGGTCAGCACCAGGGCCTTGATCGACCATTGGTTGGCTGCCAGTTGCAGGGCTTCCAGGCTCATGCCGGTGGCCGGGTCGCTGGGGATTTCGATGACCTTCAGGCCCAGCAGATCCGCCAGTTGCAGCAAGCCGTAATAGGTCGGCGATTCGGCGGCGATCAGGTCGCCGGGGCGGGTCAGCACCCGCAGCGACATCTGCAATGCATCGACACACCCATGGGTGATCACCACTTCGGAGGGGTCGACCACCACCCCGGCATCGCGCATACGGATCGCCACCTGGCGCCGCAGCGGCTCGAAACCCGGGCTGAACATGTAGCTGAACGCCCGCGGGCTCTGGAAACGCGTGACCTTGGCCAGTTGCTGATGCAGCGCGCGCACAGGCAGGTAGTCGACACTCGGCACGGCGGCGCCCAGCGGGAACACGCCTTCGCGACGGGATTCCACCAACACCTGTTGAATGATGCTGCTGCGGGTGACCAACCCTGGACGCTCGACCCGGGCGATGTCCGGCGTGGGCGCAGTGAGCGCCGGCGTCTGGTGCACGTAATACCCGGACTGCGGCCGCGCGCGAATCAAACCCTGGTCTTCCAGGTTCGCGTAGGCCTGCAACACGGTGGCGTGGCTGACGTTGAGCTGGGAGCTCATTTTGCGTACCGAAGGCACGCGCTCGCCCGGTTGATAGACACCGCGGCGGATATCCTCAGCCAGCTGCTGGGCGATACGTTGGTAGAGCAACAGATTGGTCATGACGCAGCACTCGATTTCACGGGTATTTTATTTTTGTGTGAAACATACCGGCACAGTTTAGAAGTGTACGGGGACAGTTGCCACAATAGTCGAGCGCGGGCGGCAGTGATAGAAAAAACTGTAAGGGTTGCGAACTGAATCGCGGGCATAAAAAACCCGATCATTGATCGGGCTTATGTGGGAGCTGTCGAGCTTCAGCGAGGCTGCGATGCAGGCGCTGCGGTCTCGCAGGTGCACCGAGGCGATCCTGTCGCAGCCTCGCTGGGGCTCGACAGCTCCCACAGGAATCAGCTTTCACCTTGAGAATCAGGTTCAGCGAGCAGCGCCCAGCTGGCCTTTTTCGTCGGAGAACACAATTTCTACCCGACGGTTCTGCGCCCTGCCCCGCTCAGACGCGTTGGCTTCGACCGGATACTGATCGCCGTAGCCTTCGACCTGAATGCGTTTTTCGTCGATCCCCAGGTCGCTCAGTACATCCGCAACCGCTTGAGCGCGGTCCCGGGACAGTTTGATATTTTCCTGTTCGCCGCCGGTATTGTCGGTGTAACCCTCGATGCGCACCACGCGCTTGGGGTTCAGTTGCAGGAACTGCACCACTTTGAGCACGGTGCGGTTGGCCGAGTTTTGCAGCTCTGCATCACCCGTATCGAACAGCACGTCACCCAGGGTCATCACCAGCCCGCGATCAGGCTGGACGGTGGTCAGGCTGGATATCTGCGCCTCAATCCATTTGCCCTGTTGCTGAACGCTGGAGAGCTTGGCTTCACGCAGGGCCAGTTGCAGGCGCTGGCGTTCCAGCTCCAGCTTGACCCCACGCTCCTGGTTGAGTGCCTGCTCGGTGTGTTCCCGGGCAATCGCGCTGTAGCGCTGGCTCAGGTAGGCGTAATGCGCCACATCGGCGCCGCTGCCCCAGAAGCTGGAGAAACGGTCGGCACGGGCCAGGGACTCACCGGCGCGAATCACGTCCTTGGGTGCGATACGCAGCACATTCGAATCTTCCTTGACCTTCTGGAAGTCAGTGCTGGCCTGTTGCAAGGCGAGGTTACTGTCGGGATGGGTCGCACAACCACCCAGCGCACTGCCCAGCAACACCACACAGCTCAACCCACGCATCAACGGGCTCATTGGGCGTCTCCCAACTGCAACTGCTTGCGCAGGCGGGTGATGCGGGTGTTGAGCACGTTCAGTTGCTCCTGGCTTTTGCGGGTCAGCACCCGCGCTTCCGCCAGGCGGGCGTCCAGCTCGGCTTCTTCAGCCTGCATGCGGGCGTCCTTGTAGGATTCATCGGCCATGTCGGCACGGGCCTGGGTGAACTTGTCTTCCGCCAGCTTCAGCTCGGGCGAATCGCTGGCAACGGCGCCCACGGCGCTGGCTTGTTCCAGGGCTTGCTGGGTCAGGCGCATCTGTTCATTCGGCGCAGGATCGGCTGCACATCCCGCCAGAGCTACAACGGCGAGGGCCGCGAAAAGAGGTCGAATAGTCACTGAAAATCCCTACTTTGTTGGGGTGCCGACGGGTTGCTGCAACTGCGCTTTCCAGCGCTCAAGATTGCTCTGCAGCGCGGTTTCCGCCAGACCGGACGCGGGCAATTCTGTCATCTTTTTGGCGAGCTGTCCGCGCAACCACGGATCGTTGCAGGCGGAGTTGTGGGAAATGGCCAGGTACAGGCCCGGCTGGTCGATGGGGATTTCCCGCGCCACCAGGTCGTTGCTCATGCCCAACGTCTGGGCCATGGCCATGCCGGAATAACGTCCGGCGAGCACGTAGTCCACTTCTCCCAACAGCAGCTTCTGGAACGCCGGGGTCAGGCTGGGCAAGCGTTGCAAGGTCAGTTGCTCGGCGGCCAAGGTTTCAAAGTCGCGGCTCAGGCGCGCCCTTTCCGACACCGCGCCCTTGTGGCCCTGCAGGTCGCTGGCCTGGCTGTAGGCCAGGGAGGAATCCTTGCGGGTCCAGACCAGATAATCGGTTTGCACCAATGCCGGGTGGATGTAGTCGAGGGAGTCCAGGGCGTCGAGGGTCAATGGCGCGTCGGCGAGGATGTCCATGCGCCCGCTGCGCACTTCTTCCAGCGCCAGGGAACGTTTGCCGCCGTACAGCAGGTCGATTTTCACCCCGAGGTCCTTGGCCACTTGCTGCAGCATGTCGGCGGTGGCGCCGATCAAGTGCGTGGGGTCCTGGGGATCACGCCACAGATAAGGCGGGGCGTCCGGGCTGCCGGTGATCACCAGGCGATCACATTTGCCCGCCGCCAGCGACACCGTCGGCAGCAGTGACAGGGCCAGCAGTACAGTCCAGGAACGCAATTCCATGGCAGGGTTCTCCAGTTGAAAAATTACCGGGCAAAAAAAAGCCCGGTCAAAAGACCGGGCTCTTTATAAGTGAAGCGGCTGGATTAGACCAGCTTCTCCAACTCGGGTACGGCTTCGAACAAGTCCGCCACCAGGCCGTAATCAGCCACCTGGAAGATCGGTGCTTCTTCGTCCTTGTTGATCGCAACGATCACCTTGGAGTCTTTCATACCGGCCAAGTGCTGGATCGCGCCGGAGATACCGACGGCGATGTACAGCTGTGGCGCAACGATCTTGCCGGTCTGGCCGACCTGCATGTCGTTCGGTACAAAACCTGCGTCGACGGCTGCGCGGGAAGCGCCGACCGCAGCGCCCAGCTTGTCGGCCAGGGCGTACAGGTGCTTGAAGTTGTCGCCGTTCTGCATGCCGCGGCCGCCGGAAACGACGATCTTGGCAGCGGTCAGTTCCGGACGATCGGACTTGGCCAGCTCTTCGCCAACGAAGCTGGAAGTGCCAGCGTCGTGGGCAGCGGCCACAGCTTCAACCGCAGCCGAACCACCTTCAGCTGCAACCGGGTCGAAACCGGTGGCACGCACGGTGATGACTTTTACCGACGCAGTGGACTGCACGGTAGCGATGGCGTTACCGGCATAGATCGGACGCTTGAAGGTGTCGGCGCTTTCTACCGAAACGATCTCGGAGATCTGGTCAACGTCCAGTTGCGCAGCAACGCGCGGCAGGATGTTTTTGCCGTTGGAGGTGGCGGCAGCCAGGATGTGGCTGTAGCCAGCGCCCAGCTCTGCTACCAGCGGCGCAACGTTTTCCGGCAATTGGTGAGCGTAGGCTGCGTTATCGGCAACCAGTACTTTGCTCACGCCAGCGATTTTGGCAGCGGCCTCAGCCACGGCACCAACGTTTTGGCCAGCGACCAGGACGTGGATATCACCACCGATTTTGGCGGCGGCGGCGACAGTGTTCAGGGTGGCCGGAGCCACGACCTTGTTGTCGTGTTCTGCGATTACCAAGATAGTCATGGTTAGATTACCTTCGCTTCGTTTTTCAGTTTCTCGACCAGTTCAGCCACCGACTTGACCTTGATACCCGCGCTGCGTGCAGCCGGCGCTTCGACTTTTACGGTCTTGTTGGTGGAGGCGGTGGAAACGCCCAAAGCATCCGGAGTCAGCACTTCGAGAGGCTTCTTCTTGGCTTTCATGATGTTTGGCAGGGACGCGTAGCGCGGCTCGTTCAAACGCAGGTCGGTGGTGACGATGGCTGGCAGTTTCAGGGAAACCGTTTGCGCGCCGCCGTCGATTTCGCGGGTCACGGCAACCTTGTCGCCGCTCACTTCGACTTTCGAGGCGAAGGTGCCCTGACCGTAACCGGTCAGTGCAGCCAGCATCTGGCCAGTCTGGTTGTTGTCGCTGTCGATGGCTTGTTTGCCGAGGATCACCAGCGATGGCTGTTCCTTGTCGACAACAGCTTTCAACAACTTGGCAACGGCCAGGGAAGTCAGCTCTTCAGCGGATTCGACGAGGATGGCGCGATCGGCACCCAGCGCCAGGGCGGTACGCAGCTGCTCTTGAGCAGTGGTCGGACCGATGGAAACGACGACGATTTCAGTCGCAACGCCTTTCTCTTTCAGGCGTACGGCTTCTTCCACGGCGATTTCGCAGAAAGGGTTCATCGACATCTTGACGTTAGCGAGGTCGACGCCGGAATTGTCCGCCTTGACGCGAACTTTCACGTTGTAATCGACAACGCGTTTGACAGCTACAAGAACCTTCATGGATTCCTCGTTACTCTCCGGTGAAAAGAAAGTCGCCTAGGCGAACCTGGCGGTTTGATGCTCATCGGCACACAAGGGCACCTCCAAAAACACCGGCAATCGTCGGCGGGGGACCTTGCTCACGGGAGTGATGACCGTTCGTCAGCGGTGACTGAGAGGTCATTCATTATCGTGGCGTGTAAACTGCGCGCCATCGTGGCTCGCGCGTCACCCTTATTTGCCTTCAGCCTGTCTTTCGAGGTGGCCTTGAAACCCACAGTCTGCCTACGGGATGCGCAAAACCGACCGTATATTGACCGGAACGCCTATTCCGGTCAATACGCCAAAATGGTCAGTTATAAGCCGCGTTGCTTTGATTTACCTAGCTTGCGGGCAATTCAAACAAACGTTTGTATTGGACGCTGAGAGTGGTGTAGATATAATGCGCCACCTAGAGAGAAAGGTGGGTCGTCCCCTGCCCTTTGCATGAGATTGATGCAGGCATTGTGGGACGGATCACCGAACCTCCACCCATTAGAAAAAAAAGCCGTTGAGCCTTGAGTAGGAGATAGCCTGTGGAACGCGAATACATGGAATTCGACGTGGTCATCGTCGGCGCTGGCCCGGCAGGCCTGTCTGCCGCCTGCCGATTGAAGCAGAAGGCCGCCGAAGCCGGTAAGGAAATCAGCGTCTGCGTGGTCGAAAAAGGCTCCGAAGTCGGCGCTCATATCCTGTCCGGTGCCGTGTTTGAACCCCGTGCCCTGAACGAACTGTTCCCGGACTGGAAAGAACTCGGTGCACCGCTCAACACCCCTGTTGTGCGTGATGACATCTATGTACTGCGCTCCAGCGAAGCTTCCACCAAAGTGCCTGACTTCTTTGTGCCCAAGACCATGCACAACGAAGGCAACTACATTATTTCCCTGGGCAACCTGTGCCGCTGGCTCGCCCAGCAGGCCGAGAACCTGGGTGTGGAAGTCTACCCAGGCTTCGCCGCCCAGGAAGCGCTGTTCGACGAAAACGGCGTGGTGCGCGGGATCATCACCGGTGACCTGGGCGTCGACCGTGAAGGCAACCCGAAAGAAGGCGTCTACACCCCGGGCATGGAACTGCGTGGCAAGTACACGCTGTTCGCCGAAGGTTGCCGTGGCCACATCGGCAAGCAACTGATCCAGCGCTTCAACCTGGACAGCGACGCCGACGCCCAGCACTACGGCATCGGCCTGAAGGAAATCTGGGAAATCGACCCGGCCAAACACCAGCCAGGCCTGGTGGTGCACACCGCCGGCTGGCCGCTGGACATCATGAGCGCCGAGAACACCGGCGGTTCGTTCCTCTATCACCTGGAAAACAACCAGGTGGTCGTCGGCCTGATCGTCGACCTGTCCTACAGCAACACCTTCCTGTCGCCGTTCGACGAGTTCCAGCGCCTCAAGCATCACCCGGTGCTGGCCCAGTACCTGGAAGGCGGCAAGCGCATCAGCTACGGCGCCCGTGCCATCTGCAAAGGCGGCCTGAACTCGCTGCCGAAAATGGTGTTCAAGGGCGGCGCGCTGATCGGCTGCGACCTGGGCACCCTGAACTTCGCCAAGATCAAGGGCAGCCACACCGCGATGAAGTCCGGCATGCTCGCCGCTGACGCCGTGGCAGACCGCCTGTTCGCCGAATCCGAAGGCGGTGACGAACTGACCGCTTACGTCGACAGCTTCAAGAACAGCTGGCTCTACGAAGAACTGTTCGCCAGCCGTAACTTCGGCCCGGCGATGCACAAGTTCGGCCCGATCATTGGTGCCGGCTTCAACTGGTTCGACCAGAACATCCTCGGCGGCAAAATGCCGTTCACCCTGCACGACACCAAGCCGGACTACGCCTGCCTCAAGCTGGCCAAGGACAGCAAGAAGATCGACTACCCGAAACCCGACGGCAAGCTGAGCTTCGACAAGCTGAGTTCGGTGTTCATCTCCGGTACCAACCACGAAGAAGAACAACCGTGCCACCTGAAGCTGAAAGACCCGAGCATCCCGATCGGCACCAACCTGCCGCTCTACGATGAACCGGCGCAGCGCTACTGCCCGGCCGGCGTGTATGAAGTGATCACCAAGGAAGACGGCGAGAAGCGCTTCCAGATCAACGCCCAGAACTGCGTGCACTGCAAGACCTGTGACATCAAGGACCCTTCGCAGAACATTACGTGGGTGACGCCGGAAGGTGCGGGTGGGCCGACTTACCCGAATATGTAAATCCGCTGCTTGAACAGAAGGCTCCCAAATGGGGGCCTTTTTTGTAGCCCGGAAAAAGACCCATCGACTCGGTCAAATGTGGGAGCGGGCTTGCTCGCGAAAGCGGTGTATCAGTCACAGATATTTTGGCTGAACCACCGCTTTCGCGAGCAAGCCCGCTCCCACATTTTTGACCGAATTGTGCCCGGGAGAGCTACGCAACCCGCTCATCCCCGGGGCTGCGCTCGAAGTAGCGCTTGTACTCCCGGCTGAACTGCGACGTGCTCTGATACCCCACACTGTGGGCCGCCTGCGTCACGCCCATGCCTTCCACCAACAGCAACTGCTGTGCCTTGAGCAGCCGCAGACGCTTGAGGTACTGCACCGGCGACAACAGCGTGCAGCGCTTGAAGTGTTCGTGGAAGGTCGACGCGCTCATGTGCGCATAACCTGCCAATGTCTCGATATTCAGCGGCTCGGCGTAATGGGCATGCAGGTGATTCAACGAAGTCGCCACCCGCGAAAACTGCCCCTGCTGCTCCACCAGCGCCCGCAGCACATCCGCCTGTGGCCCGCGCAATGCGGTGAACAATAATTCCCGCACCCGCGCCGGGCCCATGATCCGGCTCTCCAGCGGATCGTGCAGGCACTGCAACAGGCGTTCGACACAGCCGCGCATGGCGTCGTCCAGCACCACCGAACTCATCGACTCCAACGTCTGCGCCGCCGGCGGTGGCCCGCTCTGGATCCCCATCGCCATCACCAACTCACCCAGCACCACCCGATCAATGCCCACCGTCACACCCAACAGCGGTGCATTCGGCATGGCAAAAGTCTCGCATTCGAACGGCACCGGCATCGCCTGGATCAGGTAATGCCCCGCGCCGTACTCCAGGGTACGCGGGCCCAGGTACGCGACCTTGCTGCCCTGGGCGACGATCATCAGGCTCGGTTCATAAATCTGCGGGCCCCGCGCCACATCGCAACTGGCACGCAATACCTGCACGCCCGGCAGGTTCGTGGGCGAGAACCCATCACGGGGTGTCAGGGGTTCGATCAAGGCAACCAACGCGGCATTGGCATCGACATGGCGGGTCAACAACATGGCAAAAACTTCGCGGAAAAGGGGATGACACCATCATCGCAGGTCTGGCGCCACAACGATCCAATCCAGGTGCACTCCCGGACGAATAGGCATGAGACTCGGAGCAATCGCCATGGCCGCACCCAGGCACGGCGCGGAGAATGCGCCACCTCACCTGTTACTGCACCTGCGAGGTTTCTCCATGTACACCGCCATCGGTTATGCCGCTCAATCGGCCACCACTCCCCTCGCCCCCATGTCCTTCGAACGCCGCAGCCCGCGCGCCGATGACGTGGCGATCGAAATTCTCTACTGCGGCGTCTGCCACTCCGACATCCACCAGGCACGCAACGAATGGGGCATTGCCGTGTACCCGCTGATGCCGGGCCACGAGATCGTCGGTAAAGTCACCGCCGTCGGCGCCAGCGTCACCGCGCACAAAGTCGGCGACCTGGTGGGTGTTGGCTGCATGGTCGACTCCTGCCGTCACTGCGACGCCTGCCACGCGGACCTCGAGCAATACTGCCTCGAAGGCCCGACCATGACCTACGCCACGCCAGACCGGGTCGATGGCAGCAACACCATGGGCGGCTACTCCGACAGCATCGTGGTCAGCGAGCACTTCGTGGTGAAGATCCCGGCCAAGCTCGACCTGGCCAGCGCCGCGCCGATCCTCTGCGCCGGCATCACCACTTACTCGCCGCTCAAGCACTACGGCGTGAATGCTGGCGACAAGGTTGGCGTTCTGGGCATGGGCGGTTTGGGCCATATGGGCATCAAGTTCGCCAAGGCCATGGGCGCGGAAGTGACGCTGTTCACCCGCTCCGCGAGCAAGGCTGAAGAAGGCCGTCGCCAGGGCGCCGACCACGTGATCGTGTCCACCGACGAAGCCCAGATGAAAGCCGCTGCCGGGCATTTCGACTTCCTGCTGGACACCATCCCGGTGCAGCACGACTTGAATCCCTACCTCGACGTACTGCGCTTTGACGGCGTGCACATCCTGGTAGGTTTGATCGAGCCGGTCGACCCGCCCGTCAACGCTGCCAAGCTGGTGCTGGGCCGCAAGGTGCTGGCCGGTTCGTTGATCGGTGGGATTGCCGAAACCCAGGAAGTCCTGGATTTCTGCGCCGAGCACGGCATCACCTGCGACATCGAGATGCTCGACATCCGCCAGATCAACGAAGCCTACACCCGCATGATTGCCGGTGATGTGAAGTACCGCTTCGTGATCGACATGGCGACCCTCAAGGCCTGACCAAGATCGTTCCCACGCTCTGCGTGGGAACGCATGCTGTGACGCTCTGCGTCACCGTTGCGCAGGGCTCAAGTGCTGGACGCGGAGCGTCCGAAGCGGCATTCCCACGCGGAGCATGGGAACGATCACGGCCTGATCAGACCTTCGCGCCCAACTCCGCTGACAGCCGTGCTGCGACCTGTTTGATCACAGGGATCAGCTCGGCCATTTTCTCCAGCGGCATGTAGGGCACGGTACTGGCGATGCTGATGCCGGCGACGATTCGCCGGCTGGCATCGCGCACCGGTGCCGCGACACAACGGATCGACGGTTCGTTGTCTTCCAGATCGAATGCATAACCGCCCGCCACGTATTCCTGCATGCGCTGTTCAAACTGCGCCCAGGATTGCTCGGGGTGCTGCGGCCACTGCAGATTCTTCCCGCCCGTCGGCAAGCTGACCTGATACAGGCGCTGCCACTCTTCCACGCTGTCATCCAGCAACAACGCCTTGCCGATCCCGGTGCGCGCCAGCGGCATGCGATGGCCGACGCGCGAGCGCATTTCCGGGCCGTTGCGGCCAGGGTTCTTGTGCAGGTACAGCACGTCGTCGTATTCGCGAATAGCCAGGTGGATGGTATCGCCGGTCAACGCCGACAACTCGTCCAGATACGGCACTGCCAGGCTGACCAAAGGCAGTTCTTCACGGGCCTGGAAACCCAGCTCGATCAATTTGGGGCCCAGCAGATAACCGACTTGCGGCACTACGCGCAGGTAGCGTTCTTCCACCAGGCAACTGGCCAGGCGGTGAGTGGTGCTGCGGGTGGTGCCGATGCGCTTGGCGATTTCCTTCAGATCCCGCGCACCGGCCGCCACTGCCTGCACCACGCCCAGGCCACGAAGCAGGGTTTGAGTGCCGGTGGGCGCGGCTTCTTTGACGGGAGTTTGGGCGTTTTCCTGCATATCGGGCCTATTGGGAAGTACGAAAACGGCGAGCATTATGGCAAATGCGGACCAGCAAAACAGAGGAGATCAAAATGTGGGAGCGGGCTTGCTCGCGAATGCGGTTTTCCAGTTAATGCATACGCTGACTGACACACCGTTTTCGCGAGCAAGCCCGCTCCCACATTGGTCGTGTGGCGCCCTTTTTATCGTTGTTTCATCCTGTCGATAATCACCGCCAGCAACAGGATCGAGCCGCGAATCACGTATTGGTAGAAGGTGTCGATGTTCTTCAGGTTCATCGCGTTCTCGATGATCGCCAGAATCAGCACCCCGGCAATCACATGCCGGATCATCCCGATTCCGCCGCTCAGCGACACCCCGCCCAGCACGCACGCCGAGATCACCGTCAGCTCGAACCCCTGGCCAATCATCGGTTGCCCCGAGGTCATCCGCGACGCCAGGATCACCCCGGCCAACGCGCCGATCACGCCGTGCACGGCAAAGATGATGATCTTGGTGCGATCGACATTCACCCCGGCCAACAGCGCCGCTTCCTGGTTGCCACCGATGGCCATGGTGTTGCGCCCGTAGGTGGTGTAGTTCAGCAACCAGCCAAAAAACACAAAGCACAGCACGGTGATGACGATTGGCACCGGCACGCCAAACAGCTGGCCGTTACCAAAGACGAAGAAGTTTTCGTCCATCACGCCGACCGCCTTGCCGTTGGAAAAGATATACGCCAGCCCACGCACGATCTGCATCGTCGCCAGCGTCGTGATCAACGCGTTGATCCGCAGCTTGGCGATCACGATGCCGTTGATCAGTCCCACCACCAGGCCCATGGCCAACGCCGCCGACACGCCGAAGAACACGCTGTCGGTGTCGCGAATCACGATCCCCGCCACCACGCCCGAACAGGCGATCACCGAACCCACCGACAAGTCGAAGTGCCCCGACGCCAGGCAAAACAGCATGGTGCAGGCCGCAATCCCCACAGTGGAAATCGCCAGCCCCAGGCCACGCATGTTCAGCGGCGAGAGGAAGTTGTCGATGAAGATGGCGCTGAGCACAAAGATGCTCAAGGCCGCCAGCAGCATGACCCAATCATCGAGAAACTTGCGCTGGTTGAACCCCGGCCAGAAGCTTCTTGCAGTTTTTACCTGTGACATACCCACCTCGTATTCTTCAGTCCCGCGTACGCGGAAGAGCCAGTTGCAGCAGCCGTGCTTCGTCCGCTTGATCGCGGGTCAATTCGCCGGTCAGGGCGCCTTCGCTCATCACCAGGATGCGGTCGGAGATGCCCATCACTTCCATCAGGTCGCTGGACACCACGATCACCGCGATGCCACTGGCCGCCAGGTTGTGAATGATCTGGTAGATCTCCGACTTGGCACCGATATCGATGCCGCGGGTCGGCTCGTCCAGCAGCAACACTTTCATCGGCATCGACAACCAGCGGCCGAGAATCGCCTTCTGCTGGTTACCGCCCGACAGGAACAGAATCGGCTGGTCCGCCGACGGCGTGCGCACGTTCAGCGCGCTGATCTGCCGCTGGGCGTTGGTGCGTTCCCAGCCGCCCTGGATCAGCCAGCCGAAGCGCGCATGGTCGCGCCGCGCACTGATATTGATGTTCTCCGCAACACTCGCGCGGGGCACGATGCCTTCCTTCTTGCGGTCCTCGGGGCAGAGCAACACCCCCGCCGCAATCGCATCCCGTGGTGTCTTGAACGTCTGCGCCTGGCCATGCAGCACCAGGGTCCCCTGGGTGCTGCGGGACAGCCCGGCGAGCAGGCGCAACAACTCTGTGCGCCCGGCCCCCACCAGGCCGAACAGCCCGAGAATCTCGCCCTTGTTCACCTGCAGGCTCACCGGTTCCTGCAACCCCGGCCCGAGCAAACCTTCGACTCGCAGCGCTTCACCGCAGTGCTCGCGCGGCCTGTAGTCGTAGATATCCTGGATATCGCGCCCGACCATGCAGTTGACCAACTGGTCGACGTTCAACTGCGTCATGTCCTCGAACGTGCGCACGAAGCGCCCGTCCTTGAACACCGTCACCGCGTCGCAAATGCGGAACACCTCCTCCATGCGGTGCGACACGTAGAGGATCACCCGGCCTTCATCCCGCAGCCGGGCGATGATCACCATCAGCCGCTCGATCTCACGGGCCGAGAGGCTGCTGGTGGGTTCGTCGAACGCAATCACATGGGCGTTGCGCGACATGGCCTTGGCGATTTCCACCAGTTGCCGCTGGCCGAGGGACAGGCTGCCCAGGCGCATGTTCGGATCGATTTCATCCGCCAGGCCCTTGAGCAGTTCCCGTGCCTTGCGCACCATCGCCCCGCGATTGACCACGCCAAAGCGCGACGGCATATGCCCCAGCAGCAGGTTCTCGGCGACGGTCATTTCCGGCACCAGTTGCAGCTCCTGGTGAATCACTGCGATGCCGCTGGCGATGCTGTCGGCCGCCGACTTGAAACTCACGCTGCGTTCGCCCAACTGCAAGCTGCCGCTGTTGGGCGGATAAAAACCGCCGAGGATTTTCAGCAAGGTCGACTTGCCCGCGCCGTTCTCGCCCATCAGCGCATGCACCGAATGGGGCCGCGCTTCGAAGCTGATCTGCGCCAGGGCCTTCACCCCGGGAAACTCCTTGCCGATGCCGTTGAAGCGCAGGCTCTCTGCAGCGGCGCTGTTCATTTCCACAGACCGATCTTGCTCAACTCTTCCTTGAAGTTGGCGCGGGTGATCAGGGTCACGTTATCCAGTGCGGTGAACTTGGCAGGCTCAGTGCCTTTGGTCACCCACTCGAACATCGAGGTCGCGGTTTTATAGCCGGACGCATCGGGGCTGAGCAGCATCGAGCCGTAGAAACCGGTGTCGGATTTCTTCAGTTCTTCGATGGCGTCGGTGCCGTTGATGCCCACGCCAATCACGTTCGTGGCCTTGAAGCCGGCGCTTTCGGTGGCGCGTACGCCGCCCAGTACGGTGCTGTCGTTCATGCCGCCAATCAGCAGGTTTTTCGCGCCGCTGGGCAGTTTCACCAGGGCCGAGTTGGTGGAGTCCATGGCGCCCGGCACGTCGAGGGTTTTCTGCGCGGTGAACAGGATATGGTCAACCGGCAGGCCGGCGGCCTTGAGGCCTTCTACCGACCCGTCGGTGCGCTTCTTGCCGGTTTCCAGCTCGTCGAAGGTATTGATGACGGCGTAGGTGTCCTTCCAGTCCCAGTTGCGATGCTTGGCTTCGGTGGCCATGGCTTCGCCTTGTTTCTGGCCGATCTTGTAGGCGTCCAGGCCGACGTAAGGCACGTCTTCCATGGGCTTGCCCTTGGCGTCGACGAAGCGGTCGTCTACCGCCAGCACTTTGAGGTTATTCAGCTTGGCCTTGGCCATGATCGCAGGGCCCAGGGACACGTCCGGCGGGCAGATCACGAAACCCTTGGCGCCGTTGGCGGCCAGGGTATCGATGGCGGACAGGGTTTTCTCGCCGTCGGGCACGGCGATCTTGATCACGGTGAAACCATGGTCCTTGCCGGCTTTTTCAGCGAAGGCCCATTCGGTCTGGAACCAGGGCTCTTCCGCCTGCTTGACCAGGAAGCCGATCTTTACTTCTTCGGCAGAGGCCAGGCCGCTGAGCGCCATCGTGAGGGCAAGGGTGCCTAGTGTTTTCTTGAGCATGAACCACCTCTTCTTGTTATTTGGAAAAGTTTTAATCGTGGTACATCACCGACCGCCCACCATCGATCATCAGGCAGGTGGCATTGATAAAGGGCGCCTCATCGGTCGCAAGAAACAGTGCCGTCATCGCCACTTCAATCGGCTGGCCGATGCGCTTGGGCGGGTGCAGGTCGAAGGCACGCTGGCGCTCGGCGTGCGGGTCGGCAAAGCCGTTCCAGTAATCGACGTTGAGTTGGGTTTCGATATAGCCCGGCGCGATGGCATTTACGCGGATGCCCTTGGGCGCGTATTCGATGCCCAGTGCGCGGGTCAGCCCCAGCAGGCCGTGCTTGGCCACCGGGTACGGGAAGCAACCGGGAATGATGTGGCTGGAATGGGTGGAGGCGATATTGATGATGTTGCCGATGCCCTGCTCGATCATGTGCGGTAACACGGTGCGGCAGCCGTACCAGGCGCCGTCGAGGTCGATGGCGAAGCAGCGGCGCCAGTCTTCGTCGGTCATTTCCAGCGGGTCGCGGAACACGTTGACGCCGGCGCAATTGACCAGCACATCGACGCGGCCAAAGCGTTCGATAGCTACGTCCACCAGGGCGCGCCATTGATCCTTGGAAGTGATGTCGACAGGTTGTGCGTAGATCTCGGCGCCGTGTTCGCGCCAGTGGGCGGCGACCTGCTCGACCTTCTCGCCCTGGATATCACCGATCACCAGGCGCGCCTGCTGAGCCTGGAAGCAGGCGACGATAGCCTCGCCAATGCCTTGGGCGGCACCGGTGATGACCACGACTTTGTTCTTCAGTCGCTCGCCGTAAGTCGGCTCGGGCACCGGAGGTAACGACAACGGTTGTGCCTGCATCGCTTCACCTGTTTTGTTTTTGGTAGTGAGTGCTGATGCGCAAGACTATAAACCCAGAAACCGGAACATCTCAATATATAAATTATCATCCCATATAGTGAGCAAATATATAAAAAAACCGGCTTTAAAAGCCGGTCCTTTATGCACACTTAACCCTGTGCGAAATCCCTGAGGGCGTCGCCTTCCATGCGGTAGCGTACCCACTCTTCCTGGGGCTGGGCACCGATGGATTTGTAGAACGCGATGGCCGGCTCGTTCCAGTCCAGCACGCTCCACTCGAAACGCCCGCAGCCGTTGTCACAGGCGATTTTCGCCAGGTGGCGCAGCAACTTCTTGCCCGCCCCGCCACCGCGTTGCTCGGGGTTGATGTACAGGTCTTCGAGGTACAGGCAGTTGCTGCCCAGCCACGTGGAATAGCTGAAAAAGAACACCGCAAAGCCGATCGGCAAACCGTCGCGCAGGCAGATCAGGCCGTGGGCGGTGGCACCTTCACTGAACAGGCTGCGCTCGATGTCCACCACGCTGGCGATCACTTCGTGCCGGGCTTTTTCATAGTCGGCAAGCTCGGTGATGAAGGTCAGGATCTGCGCAGCATCGCTGGGCACGGCGGGGCGAATCTCGATGGTCATGGGCAGGCCTTGTCAGGGAAATAAAGCACACATACTAAGGCGCTTTAATGACCGATTGCAGTGCAATTTGATTCGCGGCTAACCTGCAGGCCATCGATCTTTGAGAATCCCCATGCCCTTCACGCCCTTGACCGACCTTGCCGCGACGTTATTGCCTCACGCCCTTGAGCCTTCGGAAGACGGCGCCCACGACCTGTCCCACTTGCAACGGGTGTGGCACAACGTGCGGTCGATCCAGGCAGAGGAAGGTGGCGATCTGGAGGTGCTGCTGGCGGCGGTGCTGCTCCATGACTGCGTCGCGGTGGAGAAGAATTCGCCGTTGCGTTCCAAGGCCTCAACATTGGCGGCGGACAAGGCCGGGCAGATTTTGCAGGGGTTGGCGTGGCAGCCCGAGACGATTGCAGCGGTGACCCACGCCATCGAGACCCACAGCTTTTCGGCGGGCCTGACGCCGGTGACGCTTGAAGCAAAGATTATGCAGGATGCCGACCGTTTGGACTCCCTCGGCATGATCGGCGTGGCCCGCACATTTTACATCGCCGGGCGCATGGGCAGCGGGCTGTATGACCCGGCTGACCCAACGGCGCAGCATCGCGAGTACGACGACAAGCGCTTTTGCCTCGATCATTTCCAGACCAAGCTGCTGCATCTGGCGAGCGGATTTCAGACGCCGACGGGGCAACGCATGGCCCTGGCGCGCCATGAACGGCTGAAGGGATTCATGGATCTGTTCATCGAAGAAATCGGCACACCATACTCCGCTGCGGGCTAACGCAAGCGCCGCGAACCACAGAACAATCCCACGTGCCGTGCATGGTAAAAAGTTGGGCATAAATCCAACAGACGCAAGGCTCTTCCATGCACGCCTCACCTGCGGTTGGCGGAAAACTGTTCGCCCTCTTCTGCCTCGCCAGCTACCTGCTTTCCCTGTCCTATGGCTCGACATTCTTGCTGTCGCTGCTGATCCATTCGCGCGGCGGCAACGAACACGACGCCGGCAGCGTGATCTCCATGGCGATGCTCAGCACCTTTGTGGCGGTGCTGGTTTCCGGGCATCTGGCCGACCTGCTGGGGGCTGCCAGGTCGATCGCCCTGCTCGGCGTATTGCTGGTGGTGGCGTGCCTGGGCTTTGCGCTGGCGCCGGGGTTCGGCGAGGGCTTGATGTTCTTTGGCTTGTCGTTGGGATTGGGCTGGGGCGTGTTCTACACGTTGGGGCCGATCATCGTCGCGATGCTGGTGGAACCGGCGCAACGGGCCAAGTATTTTGCCCTGCTGTCGGGCAGCATGATGACCGGAATCGGCTCCGGGCCACTGCTGGGGCGGGCGGCAAGTGCCCTGGATTTTTCGCTGACGGCGGCCTTTCATATAGCAGCGCTGGCGAGCTTGGTAGGTGTGCTGATTTTCTGGCGACTGGGTCGCGCGCTGAGTCAACACACCGCGCCGGTGGCGAAGATTTCCTGGTCGGCCACGCGCCAGGTGCTGTCATCGAAAGCGGTGTTCGCGATCATCATGGTGGGCCTCGGCGGTTGCGTGTTTGGCGGGCTGTCGAGTTTCCAGACCAGCTACGCAACGCTGCACGGGCTGGACTATTCGCTGTTCTTCCTGGGCTTCATGAGTGCGGCGATTACCAGCCGCCTGCTGATCGCCGGCATCGTGGTCAAGCGTGATCCGTATTGGGCGGCGTGTGTGTTGTCGGGGTTGATGCTGGTGTCGATTTTCCTGTTCGGGTTCAGGGTCAGCGGCAACTACAGCTACCTGCTGGCGGCCGTCACCCTGGGCGTCGGTTACGGCCTGACGTATTCGGTGATCAATGGTTTGGCTGCGAACGAGGCACCCGCTGGCACCACCTCCCAGGCGTTGCTGTTGTTCAGCCTGGCGTACTTTATCGGGGTGTTCGGTTTCCCGCTGCTGGCGGGCAAGGTCATCGTCGAATACGGCATGCCGACCCTGTTGATGAGCGTACTGGCGGTGGCGCTGCTCAATTGGCTGATCACGGTGGCGCGGTTGATCTGGCGCCGAATCTCGTCACACAAAATCTTACAAGCGACCTAAGACCGTTCGTCGGTATCGAGGCACGAATCACAAACGGGGGCGGACCAATATCAGGTAAGGACATTAATCATATGGAGACACCATCATGACGACTTCCAAATTTGCCGCCCTCGCCCTCACCGGTTTGCTGTCTGCTGTTTCGCTGAGCAGCTTTGCCGCCTCAACCTCCACCGGCCCGACGAATCCCATCGGCAGCCCGGAAAATCCTGCCACCCAAAAGTCCCAGGACTCCATGGGCACCGGCAGCAAAGCGATTGATGGCGGTTCCACCGTGGACCCGAGCGGCACTGACCCACGCGTCCAGGGCAATGACCAAAATCGCCAGGGCTTGGGCACTGATGTTGAAAACGGAAAAATGGGCACCGGTACCGGCAAGAGCGTCACGCCGGGTGGCGACGACTCCAATGTTCCCGGCGCGCCAAAACAGCCACACCCTTAAGCAAGTATCAGTCAGACGAACACCCAACCATTTCCCAGTGAAGAGGTATGCATGAACGTCGATCACAACCTTGAAAAAGAAGTCCTCACCCGTCTGCTCCACGCTCATCCCAGTGGGTTGGGCAAGGAAGTGCTGGACAACTACCGAGGTGAAAAAGTAGTGGCCAGCGCCTTGGCCACCTTGCAGGACCGCGGGTGGATCAAGGAAGGCCATGTGACCTGCAACGATGCCGGGGAACACGCGCTGAACCTGCCGATCAAGCTCACCGCGTCCGGCGTGGAAGCGGCTCGCAAGCTGGAAAGCGAAGCGGGCCAGTAACGCACTTTGTCTGGCCTGGCCCTTCGCGAAGGGCCAGAACCAGGAGGAGTATCGCAATGCCTCGTGGAAGCAAAGCCAAATACACCACCGAACAGAAGCGCAAGGCCGCTCATATCGAAGCGAGTTATGAGCACCAGGGCTTGTCTAAAGAAGAAGCCGAGGCCCGGGCCTGGGCCACCGTCAACAAGCAGTCGGGTGGCGGCGAAAAGGCTGGCGGTTCAGGCCAGCGCAAGGCCCCGGCGAAGAAGTCCCAGGACCGGCATGAGTCGGCCAAGCGGGCTGTGGCCAGTCGTGAAGGGCATTCGCGTAACAGCCGGGTTTCGCTGAGTACACAGACCAAGGAAAGCTTGCTGAAGGAAGCGCGCGCCAAGGACATTCCCGGGCGCTCGACCATGCGCAAGGATGAGTTGATTGAGGCGCTGAAAAAGGCCGGTTAACGCGGAACAAAATGTGGGAGCGGGCTTGCTCGCGAAAGCGGTGTATCAGTGCCAGATTCATTGGCTGAGCCACCGCATTCGCGAGCAAGCCCGCTCCCACATTTTTGGTCGGGTTTTCACCCAAGGAATCAGCGGTGGGCGGCCACCAGTAGCATCATTGGGCGTTCAAGCTCTTCTGCCAGTGCGGGGCGGGCTTTCAGGTCCGCTTCGCTCGGGCCCCACTCGTCGACATGAGTCAGGGTAAACCCCGCCTGGATCAACAGCGTCAGCAACGTGCCCACGGTGCGATGTTGCTTGATCACACCCTCCGCCAACCAGTTTGTCACCCGTGGTCCTTGCAACTGGTAGCTGTCCACCGGCCAGCTCTTGCGCCCTTGCTCATCAATCAGCCAGCCCGGCTGCCGGGGCGCCATGAAGATCGGGTGTTCGATGGAAAATACCAACCGCCCGCCCGGCACCAACGCTTGATGGATACGCGCGAACAGGCCTTTCAGATCGACGATGTAATGAAACGCCAATGAGCTGTAGGCCAGGTCGAAAGCGGCATCCGGAAGGTCGAGTTTTTCCAGGTCGGCGATGCCATAGGTGATGGCCGACGACGAAGTCATCTCCTTTGCCCGCGCCAGCATTTTTTGCGAGACATCCAGCCCCAGCACCTGCTCGGCGCCCTGCTCCCGGGCCCAGCGACTGAACCAGCCGTAGCCGCAACCCAGGTCTACCACTTTCAATCCCGACATGGGCGGCAGCATGGATTGCAACGCCGGCCACTCCGGCGCGCCGGCGAGGCCTTCTACCGAGCGACCCATTTTGCTGTAGCCCTCGAAGAAAACCTCGGTGTCGTAGATGTTCTGGGTCATGACGCTGCTCCGTGCTGAATGGCGACTATTCTGCCGAATCAGCCCTCGCTCAACAACGCATCCACTTCAGCCGTGCCCGGTGAGGTGGCCGGCCCCCAGCGCGTGACCGCCAAGGCCGCCGCCGCGTTCGCGCGACGTGCCGCGACAGCTGGCGCCAAACCATTGGCCAGGCCAGCGATAAACACCCCGGCGTGAGCATCGCCGGCACCGTTGCTGTCCACCGCCTTGACCTTGAATCCCGGCACATGCTCGGCCTGGCCATTACGGCTGATCCAGCAGCCATTCGGTCCATCGCGCACCACCAGCAAGGTGTCGGCGGGCAAGTGCTCGTTGAGCTTGAGCAATGCCCCCGCCAGATCGCTCGCGCCGGTAAAGGCCAGCGCTTCCGGACCGTTGCTGGTCCAGATATCGATACGCGGCAACAGGGCGACCATCAAGGCCGAGTCCGGTGCCTTCACCAGCGGGCCCGGATCGAACACCACCTTGATCTCGCGCGGCAACGCCAAAAGCCAATCGAGCAACGCCTGGGCCTTGCCTTCCAGCAGCAGGCTGTAGCCGCTGACGTACACGTAGTCGTCGTCGCGTGGTACCGCATTGGCCAGGTCTTGCGCCAGCAAGTCACCCTCAGCGCCAATATGGGAAATGAAGGTGCGCTCGGTAGTCGCTTCGGTCAGGGACACACACAGGCCTGTGTCCTTGTCGTCGCTGGCGGCCAGGGCCATTTCAATGCCCTCGGCCTGCATCGCCGCGCGCGCCAGGTCGCCGAAGCGGCCGGTGCCATGGCGGCCCAGGTAGACCACCGGCAAGCCGTTGCGTCGGGCCGCGGCCATCACGTTGAAGCCGCCGCCGGCTTCGAAGCTGGCGGAGTTGGCCAATACATCGCCGCCGGTGGCGGGCAATGTGTCGAGGGACATGACCAGGTCGACGATGACCTGGCCGCTGTGCAGCAATCTAGACATTAGCGCTCTCTACCAAAGCCGGGCGACGATCAGCCGCGCCACCCAGTACCGCATAAATCCCGCCGGCCACCAGGAAGGTGACGATCCAGCCCAGGCCGTTATGGCCCAGCCACGAATCGGACAGCGGCCCGGCGAACCAGATGTTCTCGGCCGTGGTGCCGATGGTGGTGAAGCTGAAACCCAGCACAATCGCAATCGCCCAGGCGCCGAACGCACGCCATTCAACTCCGCCACGGTACCAGTAGGCGCTGCTTGGCGTTACGTCCAGCAGGTCTTTGGGGCTGTAGTAGTGGCGATGAATCAGGTCGACGACAAAGATCCCGACCCAGGCGGTGATCGGTACCGCCAGCAACGAGATGAAGGTGATGAACGGGCCGTAGAAGCTGTCGGCGATCAGCATGAAGTAGATCGAACCGGCGAAGATCGCAACGATGTCGACGATCACCGCGTGCACGCGCTTGACCTTCAAACCGAGGGTCAAGGTGGTGAGCCCCGCCGAGTACACCGACAGGTTATTCGACAGCAACAGCCCGCCAAACGCGGTGATCAGGTACGGCACCGCCATCCAGGTCGGCAGCATGTCGCGGATCGCGATGATCGGGTCAGTGGCCGACGCCAGGTCATTGTTGCCCACCGACAGCAAGCCGCCGAGGGTGATCAACAGCACCAGCGGAATCCCCGCACCGAATGCCGCGGAGGCCACCAGGCGCACGGCCTTGACGCTGCGGTGCTGGTAGCGCGACATGTCGGCACCGGCGTTGGCCCAGCCGATACCGGTACCGGCGGCCATGGTGCCGACGCCGATGATCATCGCGCTCAACGGCGCAGGCGTGGCGTTGAATACCGCGCTCCAGTCGATGGTGGCGCAGAGGAAACCGCCCACCAGGATATTCAGTGCGCCGAACACGTAGGTGGCCCACTTCTGGATCACCAGCAAGGTGGCATGGCCCAGGCCCGACACGGCGAGGGTCAGCAGCACGAAGATGCCGATGAACAGCAGGGTCAGTACCGGAGCGCTTTTGGCGGCAACCGGCGAATTGAACAGGATCGAGCACAACGACAACAGCACGAACGCAGCCGTAGTGGTGTTGACGGTTTCCCAGCCGAGGCGCGACATCAGCGACACCAGCGTCGGGCCGATATTGCCGCGTACGCCAAAGATCGCCCGGGACAGGGTCAGGCTCGGTGCACGGCCACGACGGCCGGCGATGGAGATGATGCCCACCACCGCAAACGAGCCGGCGGCGCCGAGGATCGCCACGATGATCGCCTGCCAGATCGCCAGGCCGCGAAACGCTACGAGGGTCGCGCCCAGGGGCAAGCCGAGGATGCTGATGTTGGCCGCAAACCAGACCCAGAACAGTTGCAGCGGATGGCCGTTGCACTCGCCTTCCGGGACCGGCTCGATGCCGCGTGTTTCCAATTGCCCGGCGCTTTGGCCGGAAGAGGACGTACTCATGGTGGGGTGCTCCTGATGCCTGTTTTTTTGTGGTTGTGGCAGGTTGGCAAGTTGAATCTGTGTGCCGGTCTTCCTGACTCGACTGGATCAATGTGGGAGCTGGCTTGCCTGCGATAGCGTGGTGTCAGTCGATGATTCATCAACTGATCGACCGCTATCGCAGGCAAGCCAGCTCCCACATTTTTCGATCTGCGGTGCTCAGCGCAGCTCGAGCAGGCCTTGGACCAAGGGTTCCAGGTCCAGGCGGTTAACCTGCTTGACCTGTTCGATCATCGCCTCAGGCCAGCACTGCATCCCCAGGCACGCACCGAGCATCGCGCCGAGAATCGCCGCGATGGTGTCGGTGTCGCCGCCGAGGCTGGCGGCCATGCACAGGGCTTCGATGGCGTTCATTTCACCCACCGCGACTTGCTGTGCGAGGGCAAACGACACCACCACCGATTCCTGGGACGCCACGGAGGTGCCGATCAATTCGTAAAGCAGGTCGGTAAACAGCGCCTTGTCGCCGCTGTCGACACTCAAGGTGCGCGCCCAACTGATGCGGGTGGCGATACGCCCGCCGGCAATCCAGTGGCCGTGGTTTTCCGCCTGCTGGGCGATCTGCGTGCCGATGTTCAGCGCTTCGCCCAGATCGACGCCGTTGATCCCGGCGGAAACCACCGCCGCCACCGCCGCCGCGCTGGAGATGCCCAGGTTGGTGTTATGGGTGACCTGGCACGCCTGGATCACCGCCTGGATAAACTGCGCCGGGTCGTTGACGTCCGCCGCGATGCCCACCGGGGTGATGCGCATGGCGGCGCCGTTGGTGGTGCCGTAGCGCCCGGACTCTTCCGGGGTATGGCCCGCCAGGATCATGTCGATCGCCCGTTTGGTTGACGGGCCCAGCAAATCCTGGGAGCCCTTGGCGCGCATCACCGCTTCCCAGTCGATCAAACGTTGGGCGAGTTCGGTGGGTTCAATCCTGCCCTGCCCGTCCACCAGCAACTGGCCGACGAGGATCGCCTGTTCGGTGTCATCGGTGATCGAGCCCTTGGGCATGTTCGGCGCGATCGGCTGATCGGCGTCGGCATCTTCCAGGCCGGTGATCGCGCCGAAACGCGCCTTGACCTGCTCGCGGCTCAGGGACTGGGTGGGCATGCCCAACGCATCGCCCAAGGCCAGGCCGTAGAAGGCGCCGAGGGCGCGGGTGGTGGCGGTCATGTCGGTGTTCCAAATTGAAGGTGCAAGCGGAAATGCAGAGGGTCGAGCAGGCTTTCGACGGATTCCATGAAGCGGTCCTGGCGGTCGTAGGTGGTGCGCAGGGCCTTGAGGAACACCGTGCCCACCGGGCGCCCCAGGAGCTGGGCGTCTTCTTCGTTCAGAGGCTCGGCACCGATCCATTGGTTGCCGGTGGCGCCGACATAGCCATAGGCCGCCAGGGTGATGGTCAGGGAATTATCGATCAGGCCGACTTGCGGCAGGCTTTCCAGGCCACCGGAGGCCGGCATCAGCGAGCGCTCCAGGGACACGAACGTGCCGTCGGCAGCGCGACGGCGGCGGTCGAGGGCGATGAATTGGTCGCTGCCGTGACGGCTGAGCAGGTCCGGACGGGTGACGGCTTCCAGGCGCAGGATTTCGGAGGTCACCACCGCGCCGGTGTCGGCCAGGGCTTGGGCCCAGCCGCTGCGCTGGTCGAGCACCATGCCGTCGAAGGTGACGATGGAGCCGACACCGCTTTGGGTGGCGATGTAGCTGCGGCGCTTGAGTTCGGCCAGGGCTTCACGCAGGGTGCCGCGGCTGACGGAAAACTCTTCGGCCAGTTGGTGCTCGCCCGGCAGCAGGACACCGTCGGCCATCACTCCACCCTCGATACGGCGGATCAGCTCGTCGACGACGCGTTTTTTCTTATCAAATCGGACATGTCTAATCATGTACAAATTGATAACCGAAAGCGCCCGGCTACAGCAAGCGAATTATTTCAGGGAGAGCGAGAAATCAGCCTCAGGGCTCCAGGCCGATGGGGAAAAATACCCCGCCGCTCCAGACGCCAAGCCAGTTCTTACCGTTGATCGGACGGGTCACCGCCAGCTCCACCAGCTGGTAGAACGCATTGCGGTGAACCAGGGCTTCGAGGTTGGTGCGCACCCGCAGGTATGGCGAGGGTTCCTGGGTGTCCGGGTCGATCACCACCCGCAGCGGATGCTCGATACCGGCCTCGACCTGCTCATCCACGTTGGTGGTAAAGCGCAGGACCTGGCTTTCGCCCTGCCCTTCGACTTCCAGGGTCACGGCGACGAAGGGCGCGTCATCGACCTTGATCCCGACCTTTTCCACCGGGGTGATCAGGAAATAATCATCGCCATCGCGGCGGATGATAGTGGAGAACAGCTTGACCATCGGCTTGCGGCCAATCGGCGTGCCCATGTAGAACCAGGTGCCGTCGCGGGCGATGCGCATGTCGATATCGCCGCAAAACGCCGGGTTCCACAGATGCACCGGTGCGGGCCCCTTGCCCTTGGGCAATTGCGCCAACAGGTCATTGGCCTTGGCCGAATCGGTCATGCTGCTCTCCTTGTGTCTTACTGATCGCTCATGCCCAACAGGCTGCGCGCGTAGTGCGCCAGGGGCTTGCCGATCAGGTCATCCGGCTTGTTGTCGTGGAACGTCAGTAAACCGCCACGGCTGTGAATGCGCACAGTATCAATCAAATACTGGGTGCTGGTCTCGATCAACATGACCTGAATGGTGCCGGTGTCGATACCCAGGCGATCCACCGCCTCCTGGTCAGACCATTCATCGGCGTTGCCGATACGGTCATCCGCCTGGGCGAAGCGGCAGTACAGCAGGTAATGCGCACCCGCCGCGCGGGCTTCCGACATCGCCTGCTCGAGGCCTTCCGGCTTGCGGGCGCGGCGGACCATCGGGAAATATTCGACAAAGCCGTTGAAGGCTTCCTCGGCCACCACGTTAGGCCGCGGATAAGCACTGCCCGGCGGGGTGAAGGCGCCCTGGGCGATGAAGACGAAGGAGTCCGGCTGTATGCGGACCGAATTGACGCGGCGAGTATCGCTGTGGTCCAGCAGCCCGGCATCGCTCATCTGATAGCGCGTGCCTTCGGCCATATCACTGACGGTCATGCAGCCACCCAGCGCGAGTGACGCCAGCACCAAAACCAGACTACGCATCCTAATTCTCCAGAGGCCGGTGACGGAAAACCGGCGAATGGGCACGAGATGCAGATTTTGCGCCAGCTTGCGAGACTAGCCGCCGATGATCTTCATGATGGTGGCGCCGCCGGAGAAGGCCACTTCCTGCTTGTCACCCAAGGCCTTGACCAACAAGCGCTGCAAGGCCGGCAGGGCCTGGTGGCGGGGTTTGTCCAGCAGGTCGCCGACGTAGTGGCGGTTGCTCGACGACAGGCAGCCATGCAGCCAGCCAGTGGACGACAGGCGCAAACGCGAACAGGTCCGGCAGAACGGCACGCTTTCGTTGGCAATGACACCGAAGAAACCTTTGCCGGGCACTTCGTAGCGCACGGCAGTGGCATCCACCGGGGCGTTGGCTTGCAGGTATTCGTACTGTTCGCCGATCAGGCTGAGCAATTGCTGAAGGCTGACGAATTGCTGCAGGAACGCGTTGGAATCGTTGGCGAGGTGGCCCATGCGCATCAATTCGATAAAGCGCAACTCGTAGCCACGCTCCAGGCAGTAGTCGAGCAGCGGCATCACCTGGTCGAGGTTCTGGCCGCGCAGCGGCACCATGTTGACCTTGATCTTGATTCCGGCGGCGCTCGCCTGGTCCATGCCATCGAGCACGGTGGCCAGGTCGCCACCGCGAGCGATGCTGCGGAAGGCGTCGGCGTCCAGGGTGTCGAGGGACACGTTGATCCGGCGAATCCCGGCGTCCACCAGCAGCGGCAGTTTGCGCGCCAGCAGTTGGCCGTTGGTGGTCAGGCTGATATCACTGAGCCCCATCTGCCCCACCGCGCCCATGAAGGCTTCCAGCTTGGGGCTGACCAACGGTTCACCGCCGGTAATCCGCAGGCGCTCGATGCCGGCGGCCTCGATCAGGTACTCGACACCCCGCGCCATCGCCTCGGCCGACAGTTCGTCCTGCGCAGCCACCAGCCGCTTGCCGTTGGGCACGCAGTAGGTACAGGCGTAATTGCAGGCTGAGGTCAGGCTGATCCGCAAATTGCGGAATCGCCTGCCTTGACGATCAACGATCATGGATCACTCCGGCAGAGGATAATTCGGGCGCACTAAAACCTGACTGAAAAATCAAGTTTTAGCAAGGTCCTTGCCTGAGTATATTCCTGGGTTACTGCGCTGGGCAGGAAATCATATCGCCATCACGCTGGCGAATGATTCAAGTGGCCGGCGTTTCGGCGTTCGGCAAATCGGTGCTGTGCTTGCGCTTATTGCCCATGCGCACGCCGATGTCCATCAGGAACTGGAAGAAACCTTCCTGGTCTTCCAGCACATTGCTCCAGAACGGCGAGTGGTACAACGCCACGGCGCCGTGCACCAACGCCCAGGCGGCGCAGTAGTGGAAATACGGTGGCACGTCTTCGAGCTTGCCTTCGCTGATACGGCCCTTGATCAGCAGGGTCAGGCGTTCGAAGTTCGAGGCACGGATCTTGTGCAGCTCCTCGACCATTTCCGGCACCTGATGGCCCTTCACCACTTTTTCTTCCAGGCGATCAAACAAGCGGTAGCGCTGCGGGTCACGCATGCGGAACTCGAAGTAGGCGCGGGACAGCGCTTCCTTGTCCTTGTCGACATCGGCCGAGTGCAGCAGCTCGTTCAGGTCGCGCTCGTAGTCGAGCATCAGGCGCAGGTAGATCTCGGCCTTGGACTTGAAGTGCTTGTAGATGGTGCCTTTGCCGATACCCACGGCATCCGCAATCATCTCGACGGTGACGCTGTCTTCACCCTGGTCGAGGAACAGCTTGAGTGCGGTGTCGAGAATTTCCTGCTCGCGGCGGCGAAACTCACGGACCTTGCGGGGTTCTTTGTGCATAAGAAAAAGGTCTGCAGAGATGGATATTGGAAGGGCGTTCGCTCCCCAAGCCGTGCTTGTCGGAACGTTTTACCCGGTGCGCGGGATTATCCCGACTGAACGGTCGTTGGGCAACGCCTATATGAACAACCTTTGCACTTAACTTACAGCACGCCAACGAATGTGCCGATTCGAGTCAGAAATAAAACAGGTGATTGGCGCGTGTGCATCGCATCCAATGAGAACTCAACCGAAGCGGGCGTATTCCAAATCTGTTTAAAAAACGATCAGATGTGGCTGGACTGAATCGGATACTGATCAATACTTGAAATGTCGGCGTGGCATCTCCCCCAAGTGACGCGTCGACCTGGGTACCGACGGACTGCGTACCCTTGTTTTACTCCTAATGGTCTTAGCCCGGATTCACCCCCCAGAACCCGGGTTTTTTTTGCCTGCGATTCAGTGGCCGACGTGGGCCAGCGGGAACAGGCGCTTGAAGTTCTCGGTGGTCTGTTCGGCAAAGCGCTCGTAGGACTCGCCCCGCAGCATCGCCAGGTAATCCGCCACATCCCGTACGTATTCCGGCAGGTTGGGTTTGCCGCGATGAGGAATTGGCGCCAGGTACGGCGAATCGGTTTCCACCAGCAGGCGGTCTGCCGGGACCTGGCGTGCAACATCGCGCAGGGCATCGGCGTTGCGGAAGGTCACGATGCCCGACAAGGAAATGTAGAAACCAAGGTCCAGCGCGGCCTTGGCCATGTCCCAGTCTTCAGTGAAGCAATGCAGCACACCAGCCTGGGGCAGCGCGGCTTCGCGCAGCAGGGTCAGGGTGTCGGCACGGGCGCCACGGGTGTGGACGATCACCGGCTTGCCAGTCTGCCGGGCGGCTTGCAGGTGCAGACGGAACGACGCCTGCTGCAACTCGGCAGCTTCCGGTTCGTAGTGGTAATCCAGGCCGGTCTCACCGATGGCCACCACGCGCGGGTGATTGAGTTCACCGAGCAGCCAGTCGAGGGCCGGGGCTTCGCCGGGCTTGAGGTCCAGCGGGTGAATGCCCACCGAGCAGTCGACGTCGGCATAACGATCGGCCAGGGCTTTGACGTCGGCGGCGTTTTCCGCGCTGACGCCGATGCACAGGAAGTGCCCTACCCCGCGCTGGCGCGCAGCTTCAAGGGCAGCGTCGAGGGAGCCGCCGTGCTGGGCCAGGTCGAGGCGATCAAGGTGGCAATGGGAATCTACGAGCATAGGGATCTACAACTTGAGTCACGGAAAGTGTCTGGCCAACGATACACCCGTCGGCCACTGAAATTAACGGCGGCCGAGCAAACCGACCCACTGCACCAGCAAGGCCTCAAGCAACAGCACGCGATTGAGGTTGGCCTTGCCGAGGACCTTCTGGCGTTGGGCGAGGATCCAGTCCTGGATGTTCAGCACCTTGTCCTGGGCGCTCTTCTGCGCCAGGTATTGCACGACTTTGCGCATGTCCGGCAGCCCAAGGCCGTTTTCGTCCTGGGTCAGCTGGTAGCGCAGGATCAGGCTCGACCAGTCGCAAAACCAGTCGAACAGCAGCAGCAAGGGAATGTCTTTCCAGGCGCTTTCGGCCAGTTGCGTGGCCGACACTTCCTGCTTGAGCAGTTTCTTCACCCCGTCCACCACCTGCGCACGCTGTTCACGCACGCCCTGGGCCTGGAGCTTGACCGCCGCCAGGGGCGAACCGGCCGCCAGGGTCAGCAACTCGACGCGCTCCGCCTCGCCGCAGTCCGGCAACGCCTGGGCCAGCCACTGCAGGCTCATGGCTTCGCTCGGCAACGGGCAGGCCTGCTGCACGCAGCGGCTGCGAATGGTCGGCAGCAGGCGGCTGGACTGGTGGCTGACCAGCAGCAGCACGGTATCGCCGGACGGTTCTTCCAGGCTCTTGAGCAAGGCGTTGGCGGCGTTGATGTTCATCGACTCCACCGGTTCGATCAGCACCACCTTGCGCCCGCCCATCTGCGCGGTCTGCACCACGAAGCTGACCAGATCACGCACCTGGTCGACCTTGATCGCCTTGTCGGCCTCTTCCGGTTCCAGCAGATAATTGTCCGGGTGGCTGCCGGCCTTGAGCAGCATGCAGGATTTACATTCGCCGCAGGCTTCCAGGCCGTTGGGCCGCTGGCACAACAAGCTTGCCATCAGCCGCTCGGCCAGGGCGCGCTTGCCGATGCCCACCGGGCCGTGGAGCAGGTAGGCGTGGGCGTGCTGGGCACGGCCCGCCAGTTGCTGCCAGAGGCTGTCCTGCCACGGGTAGGCTTCAGCCACGGACACGCTCCACAAGCTTCGGCAACAGGGCGTCAATGCACTGCTGAACCTGAGTCAACGGTTGTGCGGCGTCCAACAGGTAGTAACGGGCGGGGTCGGCTTCGGCGCGCTTGAGAAACGCGCCGCGCACAGCTTCAAAAAAGACTCGGGTTTCCAGTTCGAAACGATCGAGGCGACCCCGGGCGGTGGCACGGGCCATGCCGACTTCCACCGGGAGATCGAACACCAGGGTCAGGTCGGGCCGCAAATCGCCCTGGACGAAGGTTTCCAAGGCCGCAATGCGCTCCAGGGACAAGCCACGGCCGCCGCCCTGATAGGCATAGGTGGAATCGGTAAACCGGTCACAAATCACCACGGCGCCCCGGGCCAGTGCCGGGCGAATGACTTCGGCCAGGTGCTGGGCGCGGGCGGCGAACACCAGCAACAGTTCGGTGTCGGGGTTCATCTGTTCGTCGCCCGGGGTCAGCAGCACTTCACGGATACGCTCGGCCAGTGGCGTGCCGCCAGGCTCACGGGTCAGCAGCACCTCGATACCTTCGGCGCGCAGGCGCTCGGCCAGGTATTCACGGTTGGTGCTCTTGCCGGCGCCTTCCGGGCCTTCCAGGGTAATAAACAAGCCAGTCACAGGCAGTCCTTAGTCAGAGTCATTGCGGGCTTTGCGGCGCGGCGTCATCGGGTGCCGGAGCCGGCTCGGCGGGCGTATCCAGCGGCGCGTCCGCAGGCTTTGCCGCCGGCGCCGGGCTGGAACGGTAATCGGCGCGACGCTTCATCTGGAACTCACGCACTGCTGCGTTATGCGCATCCAGGTTATCCGAGAAAATATGGCTGCCATCGCCTCGGGCAACGAAATACAGGCTGCTGCCCGCCACCGGGTTCAGCGCAGCATGAATCGCCTCCCGCCCGACCATGGCGATCGGCGTCGGCGGCAGGCCGGCGATCACGTAGGTGTTGTAGGGCGTGGCTTCCTTGAGGTGCGCACGGGTCAGCTTGCCGGTGTAGCGCTCGCCGAGGCCGTAGATCACCGTCGGGTCGGTTTGCAGCAGCATGCCGATCTGCATGCGCCGCACGAATACCCCGGCGATCTGGCCGCGCTCTTCCGGCACGCCGGTTTCTTTCTCCACCAGCGAGGCCATGATCAGCGCTTGATAGGGGTCGGTGTACGGCGCATCGGCCGCGCGCTTGCTCCACTCCTGGGCGAGGACATCGTCCAGACGGTTGTAGGATTTTTTCAGCAGTTCGACGTCGCTCATGCCGCGTACGAAGCGGTAGGTGTCCGGGAAGAAGCGCCCTTCAGGGAATACGCCCGGGTGGCCGAGTTTTTCCATCACCTCGCTGTCACTCAGGCCGGACAGGGTCTGCTCGATCTTTTCATGCTTGGCCAGGGCCGCGCGCACCTGGCGGAAGTTCCAGCCTTCCACCAGCGTAATGCTGTACTGCACCACTTCGCCACGCTGCCACAGGCCGATCAGGCCCTCGGCGGTGAGGCCCGGGGTCATGCGGTATTCGCCGCTGTGCAGCGGCTGGCCGTCGAGGTTGAAGCGCCAGTAGAGACGCAACCAGAACGCATCCTTGAGCACGCCGTCATTTTCCAGGCGATTGAAGGTGCCGGTGGGCGTCGCGCCAGCCGGTACGTCCAGCAATTGCTCCTGGGTCAGATTCAAGGGCTGTTCAAGGGCCGAGTTCAGCTTCCAGGCCGAAGCGCCCAGCAGCAAACCCGCCAGGACCAGACCGATCTCCAGCAACAATACAAATTTACGTCTCAAATCAAATATCCAATAGTGCGCGAACAATGCCCTGCAGTTTACGGGTGAGCGGCCCAACCGGCCAGCTCATCGCAGCACATCCGCGCACCGGCCAAATGCCATATACGCTGTTGCACACCAAGACTTCATCGGCCTGTTGCAGCTGCTCAAGGCTGATATCGGCCACGCTTGTCGGGATGCCCAACGCCTGCGCCTGGGCCAACAGCTCGGCCCGCATGACGCCGGCGACGCCACAGCGATTCAGATCAGCGGTCAGCAACACGCCGTTACGCACCAGAAACAGGTTGCTGAAGACGCCTTCGATGACTCGACCGGACATATCCAGCATCAAACCTTCGGCGTGTTCGGCATCCTGCCACTCGGCGCGGGCGAATACCTGTTCCAGGCGATTGAGGTGCTTGAGGCCGGCAAGCAACGGTTGCTCGGACAAACGCGTGGTACACGCAAACAGGCGGATGCCTGACGCTGCATGTTCCGGGGGATAAGTGGCAGGGGAACTGCCTTGCAGAATGCGCCGCGCCGGAGCGCCAGCACTGATGCCATAACCGCGCTGGCTGTCGCCACGGGTCAGGATCAACTTGAGTACACCGTCACCCAGGGCAGCGGCGTAGGCCAGCAATTCGCTGCGGATCAGGGGTTGATCCGCAACAATCGCCAACCGCCTGCAACCTTCTTCAAGGCGCTGCAGGTGGCGGTCAAGCAGCACGGGCTGCCCGGCCTTGACGGCAATGGTCTCGAACAGCCCATCACCGTATGCCAGGCCACGGTCTTTCAGGGGCACTGCGCCCGCCGGCTGACCGTCGACCCAGCTCTCCATCACTCGGCGAACCGGCGGAACACCAGGGAACCGTTGGTACCACCAAAACCGAACGAGTTGGACAGCACCACGTCGATCGGCATCTTCTGCGGCTCGTGAGGCACGAAGTTCAGGTCGCAGCCCTCATCCGGTTCATCGAGGTTGATGGTCGGCGGAGCGACCTGATCCTTGATGGCCAGCACGCTGAAGATTGCCTCGACCGCGCCCGCCGCACCCAACAGGTGCCCGGTCATGGACTTGGTGGAACTGACCGCCAGCTTGTAGGCATGCTCGCCGAACACCGACTTGATGGCCTCGGCTTCCGCCAGGTCGCCGGTCGGGGTCGAAGTGCCATGGGCATTGATGTACTGCACCTGGTCAACGTTGACCTTGGCATCACGCAACGCATTGGTGATGCAGCGTGCAGCACCCGCGCCGTCCGACGGAGGAGAGGTCATGTGGTACGCATCACCGCTCATGCCGAAACCAATCAGCTCGGCGTAGATGGTGGCGCCACGGGCCTTCGCGTGCTCCAGCTCTTCGAGTACCAGCGCACCGGCACCGTCGGCCAGAACAAAACCGTCGCGGCCCTTGTCCCACGGACGGCTGGCACGGGTCGGCTCGTCATTGCGGGTCGACAACGCACGGGACGCGCCGAAGCCGCCCATGCCCAAACCGCAGGCGGCCATCTCGGCACCGCCGGCGATCATCACGTCGGCCTCGTCATAGGCGATATTGCGCGCCGCCATGCCGATGCAGTGAGTGCCCGTGGTGCACGCCGTGGAAATGGCGTAGTTAGGCCCCTGGGCACCCAAGTGGATGGACAGGAAACCGGAAATCATGTTGATGATCGAGCCAGGCACGAAGAACGGTGAAATTCTGCGAGGGCCGGACTCATGCAGGGTGCGGCTGGTTTCTTCGATATTGGTCAGACCGCCAATACCCGAACCCATGGCCACGCCGATGCGCTCACGGTTGGCGTCGGTGACTTCCAGGCCGGCATTACGCACCGCCTGAAAACCGGCTGCCAGGCCGTATTGAATGAACAGGTCGAGTTTGCGGGACTCTTTGACCGAGAGATATTCCTCGACATTGAAGTCCTTTACCGAGCCGCCAAAACGGGTGGAATAGGCAGAAAGGTCCGTGTGTTCGATCAGACCAATACCACTGCGGCCAGCCAGAATGCCCTGCCAACTGCTCGGCACATCCGTACCCAGTGGCGACAACATACCCATACCGGTGACTACGACGCGTCTACGCGACACAGCACTCTCCTTTTTCTAATGACGACACTTTGCATCAGGCTTAAAGGAAAAAACCGCACGCCATAGGGCAGTGCGGTTTTTCCATCACAGCAAGCGACGATTACAAACTATTACGCCTGGTGGCTAGTAACGTAGTCGATAGCAGCTTGAACGGTAGTGATTTTTTCAGCTTCTTCGTCCGGGATTTCGGTCTCGAATTCCTCTTCCAGAGCCATCACCAGCTCAACGGTGTCAAGGGAGTCGGCACCCAGGTCTTCAACGAAGGAAGCGCTGTTGGTCACTTCTTCTTCTTTAACGCCCAGTTGCTCGGCAACGATTTTCTTGACGCGCTCTTCGATGGTGCTCATACCTTGTTTTCACTCCTAATGGACAAATTCAGGCAGCTGGCCAGTGGGTAAGTGTATAGAAAGACTTTTCAGCTTTTCAACTGAAAGCTTCACCCTCGTACCCTATTGGCCATCTGCCTATAAATAGATTGCAGCTTTATAACGGATTTTAGACAGCTCGTATGACATTTTTTTGAAGCGATCCGTCACAATTTAACTCATGTACATCCCGCCGTTCACCGGGATTGTAGCCCCAGTCACGTATGCCGCACCGTCGGATGCCAGGAAAGCGACCACATTCGCGATCTCTTGGGCCTGGCCCAGACGGCCCAGCGGAATCTGCGTCAGCAACGCTTCACGCTGCGCTTCAGGCAATTCGCGGGTCATATCGGTGTCGATGAACCCTGGGGCCACCGAGTTGACCGTAATCGACCGCGAGCCTACTTCACGCGCCAATGCACGGCTGAAACCTTCCAGACCGGCCTTGGCGGCTGCGTAGTTTACTTGGCCTGCGTTGCCCATGGCACCCACAACAGAGCCAATATTGATAATTCGACCCCAACGAGCCTTGGTCATGCCGCGCAAAACACCCTTGGACAGGCGAAACAGACTGTTCAGGTTGGTATCAACGACGTCATGCCACTCGTCGTCTTTCATACGCATCATCAGGTTATCGCGGGTAATACCGGCATTGTTCACCAGAATAGCCGGTGCACCGAATTGCGCCGTGATTTCAGCCAATACGGCCGCCACGGACTCATCGCTGGTCACGTTAAGCTCAAGACCGGTGCCCTGGACGCCGTTTTCCTTCAGCGTCGCGGCAATACGTTCAGCGCCGGCGGCGGAGGTTGCGGTACCGATGACCACAGCGCCCAGACGGCCCAGCTCCAGGGCGATCGCCTGGCCAATGCCACGGCTTGCGCCGGTGACCAGTGCAACTTTACCTTGCAGACTCATGCAGGCTTCTCCTAGGTTCGGAAATTAACGTCAGGCCAGGGCTGCGCGAGCGGCAGCGAAGGCATCCGGGGTATTGAGGTTGGAAGTCGACACGCCTTCGGCGCAACGCTTGTTCAGGCCGGCGAGGACTTTGCCCGGGCCGCACTCTACCAATTGGGTGGCGCCGTTGGCGGCCAGGGTCTGCACCGACTCAACCCAGCGAACCGGCTTGTACAGCTGTTCCAGCAGATCGCGCTTGAGGGTTTCCAGGTCAGAGGCCACGGCGGCACTGACGTTCTGCACCAACGGAATCTGCGGCGCCTGCCAGTTGATCGCAGCGATCGACTCGGCGAAACGCTCGGCAGCCGGGCGCATCAGTTCGCAGTGGGACGGCACGCTGACCGGCAACGGCAACGCACGCTTGGCGCCACGGGCCTTGCAGCCTTCGATGGCGCGCTCTACCGCCGCCTTGGCGCCGGCGATCACCACCTGGCCAGGGGAGTTGAAGTTCACGGCGCTGACCACTTCGCCCTGGGCCGCTTCGGCGCAGGCGGCAATCACGTCAGCATCTTCCAGGCCGAGAATGGCAGCCATACCGCCCTGCCCGGCAGGAACCGCTTCCTGCATCAACTGGCCACGACGCTCCACCAGCTTGACCGCTTCACCGAGGGTCAGGCTGCCAGCAGCTACCAGGGCGCTGTATTCGCCCAGGCTATGACCGGCAACGTAGGCCGGACGCGCACCGCCTTCAGCCAGCCACAGGCGCCACAGGGCGATGGAGGCGGTGAGGATGGCGGGTTGGGTCTTGTCGGTTTGATTGAGCAGCTCTTCCGGCCCTTGCTGGGTCAGTGCCCACAGGTCGTAACCCAAGGCATCGGAGGCTTCCTTGAAAGTGTCCAGGACCAACTGATGTTCCGCGCCCAGCTCGGCCAACATGCCGAGGGACTGCGAACCCTGCCCTGGAAAGACGAATGCGAGGGATGTAGACATGTAACAAGCCCCTAATGATCTGGTCGTCGGAAATTGGCGCCCCACACGTGGGAGCGCAAGAAACTGACAGATTGGATGGTCAATTGAACTGGCCGGTCACATTTAAGCATTTCCGGCCCGATTCGCCTAAGGCAACAGATCCTCAAGGCGGCCGTGCAAGCGTTGCGGCAGGTTTTCCTGGATCTCGATCAAGGCGCGCTGGATGGCACTTTGAAAACCCTGCACCCCCGCCGAACCATGACTTTTCACCACGATGCCCTGCAACCCGAGGAAACTCGCACCATTGTGCCGCGCCGGAGCCAGGTCAGCCTGCAAGCGCCGCATCAAGGGCAGCGCCAAGGCGCCAACCAGGCGTGACGCCAGGTTGCGCTTGAACAAGGCCTCAATGCGCGCAGCAATCATCGTCGCCAGGCCCTCGCTGGACTTGAGCAGGATATTGCCGACAAAACCGTCGCACACCACCACGTCGGCTTCGCCGCGGTACAGACCGTCACCCTCGACAAAGCCGATGTAGTTCAGGCCTCGCGCGCTTTGCAACAGCGTCGCCGCCAGCTTGACCTGCTGGTTGCCCTTGATGTCTTCGGTGCCGATATTCAGCAGCGCCACCCGAGGCCGGGCCACGCCCAGCGCTTCGGCCGCCACCGAGCCCATCAGGGCAAAGTGCAGCAGATGCTCGGCACTGCAATCGACGTTCGCCCCCAGGTCCAGCAACTGGCAATAGCCCTGCTGGGTCGGAATAGCCGCAACCATCGCCGGCCGGTCAATACCCGGCAGGGTTTTCAGCACATGCCGGGACAACGCCATCAACGCCCCGGTATTGCCGGCACTGACACAGGCCTGGGCCTTGCCGTCGCGTACCAGCTCAAGCGCCACCCGCATCGAAGAATCAGGCTTGCCGCGCAAGGCCTGCGCAGGCTTTTCATCCATGGTGATGGTTTCGCTGGCCGGTGTAATAGTCAGGCGCGCGCGATCCACCGCCGGATGGCTGGCAATCAGTTCTTCAAGTAAGGAGGGTTGACCGACGAGGGTCAGGTGCAGCGAGGGCGTGGCAGACAGGCAAGCAATGCAGGCCTGAACAATGCTGCGGGGACCGAAGTCCCCGCCCATTGCGTCAATCGCGATGACTTGAGCAGACAAGTGATTACTCGTCAGCGCCCTTGTCGATCACTTTACGGCCACGGTATACGCCTTCTGGCGATACGTGGTGACGCAGGTGAACTTCACCGGTGGTTTTTTCTACAGACAGAGTGCTTGCCGTCAGGGCGTCGTGCGAACGACGCATGTCACGGGCAGAGCGGGATTTTTTGTTCTGCTGAACAGCCATAATTGATTAACTCCTAAACGTTTGGGTCACGCTTTAACTGCGCCAATACACTGAACGGGTTGGACCGCGTTACCTCGTCCTCGCTCGGTTCGGGCTCATCGAGACCCGCCGGCTGCTGGCATTCTTCCGGATGATGAGCAGGCACAATGGGCAAGGCGAGCAAAAGCTCCTCCTCGATCAGTGACTGCAGATCCAAAGGATCTTCGCCCAGTTCCAGCACGTCATAACCTTTCGGCAACGACTGGGTATTCGCACCCTCTTTCACCACAGCATAACTGCATTCGCTGTGGATCGGCAGGGTGACCAGCTCAAGACAACGCTGGCAAACCATTTTGACTTCGGTGTCGATAAAGCTGTGGATTACCACAGACTTACGTTCATCTCGTTCAAAAACGAATTTAGCCTGCACCGTACCGACAGTGTCGGAAAGCGGGTCGCAGAGTCTCTCCAAATCGGCCAGGAGCAGCTCACCTTGAAGGGTGGTGCCACGATCAGCCAATTTGCGCGGGTCAACGTGAGGTGGAATCGGGTCATTCAACATAGGCGCAGCATTATAGGGATGCACCCGGCCATGTCAAAGGAAATTCAGCCCTGTCCGTCACCGGGCCTCCCCGCTAGAATCCGCGACTGCCTTGAGGAGACGCCCATGCTGCCTTTATTACTCGCTTCCAGCTCGGTTTATCGCCGGGAATTGCTGAACCGCCTGCACCTGCCGTTCATCTGCAGTTCGCCGGATATCGACGAAAGCCACCGCCCGGACGAGTCCGCCGTGGAGCTGGTCAAGCGCCTGGCCGAGGAAAAGGCCCGCGCCCTGGCTGACAGCCATCCGGGCCACCTGATCATCGGCTCGGACCAGGTCGCCGCGCTCGACGGCCAGATCATCGGCAAGCCCCACACCTTCGAGAAAGCCCGTGAGCAACTGCTGGCGGCCAGCGGCAAGCGAGTCAGCTTCCTGACCGGCCTGGCTGTACTGAACAGCGCCACCGGCCATTGCCAGGTCGACTGCATCCCCTTCACCGTACACATGCGCACGCTGGACGCCGCACGCATCGAACGCTACCTGCGCATCGAGCAGCCCTACGACTGCGCTGGCAGCTTCAAGGCCGAAGGCCTGGGGGTGAGCCTGTTTCAAAGCACCGAAGGGCCAGACGCCACCAGCCTGGTCGGACTGCCGCTGATCCGACTGGTGGACATGCTACTGGCCGAAGGCGTACAGATTCCCTGAGAACATCACAAACAAATGTGGGAGCTGGCTTGCCTGCGATGCAGACACCTCGGTACATCAGTCGCACCGAGGTGATGCTATCGCAGGCAAGCCAGCTCCCACATTTCGAGCCATGTCGCGCTCAAGCTCTCAGCGCAGGGTCGGACCCTGGAAGCCCATGTATAGCGCCAGCTTCTCAGCCACGCTGGCACCCAGCTTCTTGGAGAACCGGTCAAACGGCGATTCCTGAACAGTGAAGTCCACCAGTTCTTTCTCGCCAATCACATCCCGCGCCACCGAACTGGCACTGCCCAGGCCATCGATCAAGCCCAATGGCAGCGCTTGCTCGCCAGACCAGACCAGACCGGAGAACAGCTCCGGATGCTCCTTATCCTTGAGCCGGTCACCGCGCCCCTGCTTCACACTGGCGATGAACTGCCGATGAGTGGTATCCAGCACACCCTGCCAGAACTGGGTTTCATCCGCCTTTTGCGGCTGGAACGGGTCCAGGAACGACTTGTGCTCACCTGACGTGTAGGTACGACGCTCAACCCCGAGCTTCTCCATGGTGCCGACAAAGCCATAACCGGCCGCCGTCACACCAATCGAACCCACCAGACTGGCCTTGTCGGCGTAGATCTGGTCGGCGGCACTGGCGATGTAGTAGGCACCCGAGGCACCCAGGTCGGAAATCACTGCATACAGCTTGATGTCCGGGTGCAAGGCGCGCAGGCGACGAATCTCGTCGTACACGTAACCCGACTGCACCGGACTGCCGCCCGGGCTGTTAATGCGCAGGATCACAGCCTTGACCTTGGAGTCCTCGAAGGCCGCCCGCAGACTGCTGACGATGTTGTCTGCACTGGCAGACTCCTTGTCGGCAATCACTCCGCGCACTTCGATCAACGCCGTGTAATGACCGCTTCGGGTGGCGCTCTTCTCCATGTCCATCAGCGGACTGAACAGCACCAGCATGCCCAACAGATAAATAAAGGTCAGAAGCTTGAAAAAGATCCCCCAACGCCGGGAGCGGCGCTGCTCCTGAACACTGGCCAGCAAGGTCTTCTCCAGCAACTTCCAGCTTCTGTCATCGCCATTGTTATCGGCATTGGCCTTCTCAGGCGCTTTCCACTCATCGGTCATGCCATCTACCCCAGCAAAGACTTAATGGGCCCGGCTGAGCCAGGCCTGCAATTCAGAAAAACGGTCAATTGTCAGGCGCGGCTCGTAGGCCTGCAACGCCTGGGCAGATTGGGCGCCGTAGCTGACCGCCACGGAGTCCATGCCAGCATTACGCGCCATCATCAGGTCGAACGACGCATCACCCACCATCAACGCCTGCCGAGGCGACACGCCACATTGAGCGAGGATCTGCTCGAGCATCAGAGGGTGGGGCTTGCTGGCGGTTTCATCCGCCGCACGGGTGGCGTCGAAATAATCTTCCCAGCCATGGGCCTTGAGCACCCGGTCCAGGCCGCGACGGGCCTTGCCGGTCGCGACCGCAAGGTGATAACCGTCGGCGCGAAATGCTTCCATGGCCTGCGCCACGCCTTCAAACAGCGGCGAAGGCTGGGCGTCGAGCGCCATGTAGTGATCGGCGTAGTGCTGACGAAACGCTATCAGCTCGTCATCACCAATCTCCGGGTACAGGGTGCGGATCGCTTCCGGCAGGCCCAGGCCAATAATGCCCTTGACCGCCAGGTCGTCGCACAATGCATAACCGGAACGGGTCGACGCAACGTGCATCGACTCGACAATCCGACCAATGGAATTACACAACGTGCCATCCCAGTCAAAGATCAACAGCTTGTAGTCAGGGTGCGACACTCAGGCGCTCCACGGTCTTGGCCCACATTTCATCGACAGGCGCTTGCAGCTTCAATTCGCCACCATCGGGCAGCGGCACGGTCAGCATGTAGGCGTGCAGGAACAGGCGTTTGCCACCCAGGTCGCGGATTTCCTTGGAGAAATCTTCATCGCCGTATTTGGTATCGCCGGCAATGCAGTGCCCCGCATGCAGGGTGTGCACACGAATCTGGTGGGTACGGCCAGTGACCGGCTTGGCCTCGACCATGGTGGCAAAGTCACCAAAGCGGCGCAGCACCTTGAACAGGGTCAGCGCCTCCTTGCCCTCCTCGTCCACCTCGACCATGCGCTCGCCGGAACGCAGGTTGCTCTTCTGCAACGGCGCGCGCACGCTCTTGATCGAAGTGGCCCAGTTGCCACGCACCAGCGCCATGTAGCGCTTGTCCACGCCATCACCGCGCAGGGCGGCATGCAGGTGGCGCAACATGCTGCGTTTCTTGGCGATCATCAACAGGCCGGAGGTGTCACGGTCCAGACGGTGGACCAGCTCCAGCTCCTTGGCATCCGGGCGCAACTGACGAAAGGCTTCGATCACCCCGTAGTTGAGGCCACTGCCACCGTGAACCGCGATGCCACACGGCTTGTTGATCACGATCAGTGCCTTGTCTTCGAAGACAATCGACGCTTCAAGGCGCTGCAACAAGCCCTGGGCCAGTGGGACCGGTTCGTCCCGCTCAGGCACCCGCACCGGCGGCACGCGGACGATGTCGCCCGCCTGCAGCTTGTACTCGGGCTTGATCCGGCCCTTGTTCACGCGCACTTCGCCTTTACGCAAAATGCGGTAAATCAAGGTCTTGGGCACGCCTTTGAGCCTGGCAAGAAGAAAGTTGTCGATGCGTTGGCCGGCATATTCCGGCGAGACCTCGAGCAGCTGGACGCTGGGGGTCTGGGGGGCGGTAGTCGTCATGGCGGCGATGATAACAATTTTTTATGGAATTGAAGCACTTAATCATTGCTGCTATAGTCGCGAACGCCGCCAAAAGCGGCCTGGACAGAGGACTAGCGGCAAACTGCCGGCCCTGACCATCGCAATTCATCAGGACGCGAGGCCGTCCTACGGGGCTTTCGCCACCCTGGAAGGCTCGAGATTGTAACAAGCGCAGGTGACATGAGGCCTGAAGCGAGTGCAAAAAGCAGAGTGATTACTCGCCTTTTGCGCCGATATTTACGGCCAGTTCACAAAGTGCAGTCAGTCTGGAGCCAGACCACGGCGAATGCTTCGGAAACAACGCCTGTTACGAGCTGAGTGAGAGCACAATCGCCCACACCCGGTCTTGTTTAGCCATGAGCGTGGACTCCCCATTGGAGAACACGGTAAATGCCAACCCGCTGCGGATTCTGCGCGCGGCAGCACCCGAATTATCAGGGATACGTGTAGGGTGGAGATGCACAACCGTCGGACTGTGTAGCACTAGGCTTATATTTAGACGCTTCATCTCGTCCACAGTCGCCGGTTGATTCCTCCTCCTGACTGAGTGCTTAAGTCACCACAGCAAGCAGGAAGCGTACGTCGCGATACCGCCCATTTTGGCGGGTATTGCTGGACACTGGAGTGGCCAACCACTCTTGACGCACCTGACACCGACCGTGAGAAGTCGTGTGTGCCGAACGCCGTTTCCGGCAGCCCGGAAACCGACGGTACAACATGAAAAGAATGCTGATTAACGCAACTCAACCCGAAGAGTTGCGTGTTGCACTGGTAGACGGCCAACGCCTCTACGACCTGGACATCGAGTCCGGTGCACGCGAGCAAAAGAAGGCCAACATCTATAAAGGCCGGATTACTCGCATCGAACCAAGCCTTGAGGCTGCCTTTGTCGATTTCGGCTCCGAGCGCCATGGTTTCCTGCCCCTCAAAGAAATCTCCCGCGAATACTTCAAGAAATCCCCTGAAGGCCGCGTGAACATCAAGGACGTCCTGAGCGAAGGCCAGGAAGTCATCGTTCAGGTAGAAAAAGAAGAACGTGGCAACAAGGGCGCCGCCCTGACCACCTTCATCAGCCTGGCTGGCCGTTATCTGGTCCTGATGCCGAACAACCCGCGTGCCGGCGGTATCTCCCGTCGCATCGAAGGCGAAGAGCGCAACGAACTGCGTGAAGCGCTGAACGGCTTGATCGCTCCGGCCGACATGGGCCTGATCGTGCGCACTGCCGGCCTGGGCCGCAGCAGCGAAGAAATGCAGTGGGACCTCGACTACCTGCTGCAGCTGTGGACCGCTATCAAGGAAGCGTCCCTGGATCGTTCCGCGCCATTCCTGATCTACCAGGAAAGCAACGTGATCATCCGCGCCATCCGCGATTACCTGCGCCAGGACATCGGCGAAGTGCTGATCGACAGCGTCGAAGCCCAGGACGAAGCCCTGACCTTCATCCGCCAGGTGATGCCGCAGTACGCCAGCAAGATCAAGCTGTACGAAGACAGCGTTCCGCTGTTCAACCGTTTCCAGATCGAAAGCCAGATCGAAACCGCTTTCCAGCGCGTCGTCGAACTGCCTTCCGGCGGCTCCATCGTGATCGACCCGACCGAAGCCCTGGTGTCCATCGACATCAACTCGGCGCGTGCCACCAAGGGTAGCGACATCGAAGAAACCGCCCTGCAGACCAACCTGGAAGCGGCTGAAGAAATCGCCCGCCAGCTGCGCCTGCGTGACATCGGCGGCCTGATCGTGATCGACTTCATCGACATGACCCCGGCCAAGAACCAACGCGCCGTGGAAGAGAAAGTCCGCGAATGCCTGGAAGCTGACCGTGCCCGCGTACAGGTCGGCCGCATTTCGCGCTTCGGCCTGCTGGAAATGTCCCGTCAGCGCCTGCGTCCATCCCTGGGTGAAAGCAGCGGCATCGTCTGCCCGCGTTGCAACGGCACCGGCATCATCCGTGACGTTGAATCGCTGTCGCTGGCGATCCTGCGCCTGATCGAAGAAGAAGCCCTGAAAGACCGCACTGCCGAAGTACGCGCCCAGGTGCCGATCCCGGTCGCTGCGTTCCTGCTCAACGAAAAACGCAACTCGATCACCAAGATCGAACTGCGCACCCGTGCCCGCATCGTCATCCTGCCGAACGATCACCTCGAGACACCGCACTTCGAAGTGCAGCGCCTGCGTGATGACAGCCCGGAAGCCCACGTCAACCAGTCCAGCTACGAAATCGCTGCTGCCGCTGCCGAAGTGGAAGAAGTCCAGCCAGCCGCTGCGACCCGCACCCTGGTTCGCCAGGAAGCCGCCGTCAAGACCGCGCCAGCCCGTGCCAACGCACCGGTTCCGGTCGAGGCAGCTGCGCCGGTTGCCGCACCAGCTGCCCTGCCTGAGCCAAGCCTGTTCAAGGGCCTGGTGAAGTCGCTGGTCAGCCTGTTCGCCACCAAGGAAGAGCCGGTGGCTCCAGTTGTGGTCGAGAAGCCTGTGACTGAACGCCCTGCACGCAATGAAGAGCGTCGCAACGGTCGCCAGCAGAGCCGCAATCGCAACGGTCGCCGTGACGAAGAGCGCAAGCCTCGTGAAGAACGTGCACCCCGCGAAGAACGCGCCCCACGTGAAGAGCGCCAACCGCGCGAAGCCCGTGAAGAAACACCAACCGTAGCCCGTGAAGAGCGTGCACCACGCGAAGAACGTGCACCGCGTGCTCCACGCGCTCCACGTGAAGACCGCAAGCCACGTGGCGAGCGTGAAGAACGCGTGCGTGAACTGCGCGAGCCGTTGGATGCCGCTCCAGCCGTAGCCGCTGCTGCTGCCACCGCTGCCACTGCTGAAGAGCGTCCAGCTCGTCAGCCGCGTGAAGAACGTGCGCCACGCCCTCCTCGTGAAGAGCGTCAACCACGTGCCGAGCAAGCGGCTCCAGCCGGTGAAGAAGAAGAGCTGCTGTCCAACGAAGACCAGCAACAGGAAGACGGCCAGGACAACGCCGAAGGCGATCGTCCACGCCGCCGCTCCCGTGGCCAGCGTCGTCGCAGCAACCGTCGTGAGCGTCAACGTGATGCCAACGGCAACGAAATCGAAGGCTCGGAAGAGACCGGCGAAGCCAACGCAGCCGCTACCGGCGAACCGACTGGCGCCGAACTGGCTGCCGGCCTGGCCGTTACCGCTGCTGTCGCCAGCTCGGTCATCAGCGCACCTGCTGAAGCCCAGGCCAACGAGCAAGCTGAAGCAGCCACCGCTGCCATCCAGGAAAACACTGTTGTAGAGACGCCAGCCGTCGAAGCGCCAGTGGTTGAAGCAACGACCCCGGTCGAAGCCCCGGTTGTTCCGGAAGTGGAAGTAGCGCCGGCTCGTCACGTTCGTGAAGTTCGCGAAGTTCGCGAGCCTCAGCCTGAAGTCGACGTGGTTGCCGAGCCTGCAGTGGTTGTTGAACAGCCGCCCGTGGTTGAAGCTGCCGTTGAAGCACCGGTAGCCGAGCCAACCCCTGAAGTGCGTGAAGTTCGCGAAGAACAGACCGCCTTCCAGTGGGCTGCCGAACCTGCCCCGGTGGTTGAAGCGGTCGAAGCTCCAGCGCCTGCGCCAGTGGTCGAAGAAGCTCCAGCGCCAGTCGCTGAAGTGGTGGTCGCTGCTGAACCTGTTGCCGTTGTTGCCGAGCCTGCGCCAGTGGTTGAAGCGCCAGTGGTTGCCGAAGTGGCAGCCCCGGTGGTTGAAGCCGCTCCGGCCAGCGCCCTGACCGAAAATGGCCGTGCGCCGAACGACCCACGCGAAGTGCGTCGTCGTCGCAAGGAAGCTGAAGCGGCTGCCGCTGCTGCCAAGGCCGCTGCCGAAGCCGCTCCAGCCGTCGCTGAAGTTGCCGAGGCAGCCCCTGCTCCGGTCACCGAAGCCGTGGTTGAGCACAGTGCCCCTGCCATCGACGAGAACGTACGTTCCGTTGAAGAAGTGGTAGAGCACCACCCTAAGGCCCAGGAAGAAGAGCACGAGCCTAAACCCCTCGTCTGATTCCATCGGCCACTAAAAAGCCCCGCCTGAGTGATCAGGCGGGGCTTTTTTATGCCCTCTACATCAGTTAACGGTAGTCCAACAACCCTGGCACATCGACGTCCCACAACACACCGGGATCATCGACTACGACTTCCTGCACCGAAGCCTTGGCAAATAACGGTTTTGCCCCGCGGTCTCCGGTCAGCGCGATCAAGGCCGGGCCGAATGAACGGCCAAACCCCACGGGGTGCCCGTACTGACCCGCATGCACCGGGACGCTGATACCGTCTTCCTCCAGGCCTGCCATCACTTGCTCGATACTTGCCGGCAGGATAAACGGCATATCCCCCAACACCACCAGCCAACCAGCCGACGGCCCACTGGCCGCCACCGCTGCTGCGATGCTGTCACCCATGCCCGGCGAGCGCAAAAGCAATACTTCGCAACCGTGCACCTTAGCCAACCGAATCACTTCGGTGCGATCCGGTGACGTCACCAGCCAACGTCTCGTAGCCACAGGGGGCAGATTCACCAATACCTGCTCGATCACCGGCCGCGTGATGCCATCCCGGCCCACGCAGGGCGCCAGCAACTTGTCCTGATCGGCACCCGCCTCGGCCCGAAAACGACTGCCCTGCCCCGCCGCCAGGATGATTACGGCGATGCCCGTCAACTGACCGCTGCCTGCAACGGCTTTTTCTGCAGCAGATCGATCCCGTTCTTGATGGCGACGATTTCCGCCATCAACGACAAGGCGATTTCCGCCGGCGTATGGCTGCCGATATGCAGGCCAATCGGCCCATGCAGCCGCGCAATGGCGTCCGCACTGAGTCCCAGTGCCGCGAGGTTTTCCCGGCGCTTCTGGCTGTTGACCCGCGAACCCAGCGCGCCTATGTAGAACGCCCGGGAATTGAGGGCCGTCAGCAACGCCATGTCATCCAGGCGCGGGTCATGGGTGAGCGCGACAATGGCAGTGCGTTCATCGGTCTGGATATTCAACACCGCTTCATCCGGCATACCCGGCACAAAGCGCCCGTGCTGCTCCTCCCAGCCATAGACAAACTCCTGGCGCGGGTCGCAGATCAGCACTTCGAAATCCAGCAACCGAGCCATTTCCGCCACATAACGTGACAGCTGGCCCGCGCCGATCAGCAGCAGGCGCCAGCGCGGACCGTAGATCGCGCGCAAACGCTCGCCGTTGAAGCTGACCACATCGGTCTTGCTCGCACCGCTCAACACCACCTCGCCGGTGGCCAGGTCCAACTCACGGGCGACAATCTCGTGGGCCTCACAGCGCGCCAGCAGTTCAGCTACCCAACCCGGATCACTCACCCGCTCTTCGGTGAGACGCAGGGTGCCGCCACACGGCAGGCCAAAACGCGCCGCTTCGTCCCGGGTGACACCGTAGGTGACAAGCTGCACCGGCGGCCCGTCGTCAGGCAGCCGACCGTCCTGCAACCGGGCGATCAAGTCGTCCTCGATGCAGCCGCCGGACACCGAGCCAATCACCACCCCGTCGCCGCGCAAGGCCAGCATCGCCCCCGGCGGACGCGGGGCGCTGCCCCAGGTCTGGACCACGCTGTACAGCACCACTCGCTGCCCGGCGAGGCGCCATTCCAGCACGCTGCGTAATACATTCAGATCAACACTGTCCATCAGGCTTTCGCCTCCCGCCAACCTTGCAACTGATTTTGATAAACAGCATCTATGGGTTGATCAAAAATATCGGTAGTCAGCTAAGTTAACTCACCGGCAATAAAAAAGCCCTGCAATGCAGGGCTTGGTGCGTCAAAAAACAAGCTTAGTTCAATAGCGATTCGGCTCCATTTCCAGCACCACCTTGAAGCGCTTTTCGATGTCCTGCTGGATACGCAGCGCGAGCCCGGCAATGTCCTGGCCGCTGGCCGCGCCGTAGTTCACCAATACCAGTGCCTGCAAGCGATGCACGCCGGCATCGCCATCGCGAAAGCCTTTCCAGCCGGCCTTGTCGATCAGCCAGCCGGCGGCCAGTTTCATCTGCCCGTCGGCCTGGGGGTAAGCCACCAGGTCCGGGTATTGACGCTGCAACTCGGCAGCCAGTGCCTGGGACACCAGCGGGTTCTTGAAGAAACTCCCCGCATTGCCGAGCACCGCCGGGTCGGGCAGTTTCTCGCTACGAATGCTGCAAATCGCGCGGCTGACATCGCTGGGCGTGGCCTGCGCGATGCCTTGCTCGGTCAGGCGCTGTCGCACCGGCCCGTATTCAAGTTTCAGATGCACGGCGCGGCTCAGGGCAAAACGCACCCGCAGGATCAGCCAGCGCCCCACTTCGTGCTTGAACAGGCTGTCGCGGTAGGCAAAGTTGCACTCAGCCAGGCTGAAATCCCGCAGTTCGCCGGTCTGGCGATCAAGGGCGGTCAGGCCGCTGAATACATCCTTGATCTCTACACCGTAGGCGCCGATGTTCTGCATCGGTGCGGCGCCGACCGTGCCGGGAATCAGGCTGAGGTTTTCCAGGCCGGAAAAGCCCTGGGCCAGGGTCCACAGCACAAACGGATGCCAGGCTTCGCCCGCTTCGGCCTCAACCACGACCTGCACGCCATCGTCGTGCAACACCCGGATGCCCTGGCTGGCCATGCGCAGCACCAGTGCGTCAATATCCTGGGTCAACAGCAAGTTGCTGCCACCGCCAATCACCAGCAACGGCAGTTGTTGCTCGGCGGCACAGGCCAGGGCCTCACGCACGTCGGCGTCATTGTGGGCCTCGGCAAACAGCCGGGCACGCACGTCGATACCAAAGCTGTTGAACGGCTTGAGCGAAACCTGTGCCCGTACCTGCAAAGTCATAACCGGCCCTTCAATTCAATCACCAACAGGTCACAGGCGCGCTCGATCAGGTCGAGGACAGTTTCAAAGCCCTGGTCACCTTCGTAGTACGGGTCCGGCACTTCATCCACCACCGAGTCGTAGCGGCGCAGGAACAGGTCCAGGTCCGCCTTGCCCTGAGCCGGCTGCATGGCCTTGAGGTTGCGCAGGTTGCTCTGGTCCATGGCGAGGATCAGGTCGTAGCGGGAAAAGTCGGCACGCGACACCTGTTGTGCACGCTGGGCCGACAGGTCGTAGCCGCGTTGCAGCGCTGCACGCTGGCTGCGCTTGTCCGGTGGGTTGCCGACGTGCCAATCACCGGTACCGGCAGAGGCCACTTCAACCTGATCGGCCAGGCCGGCTTCGCGCAATTTGTGGCGCAGAACGCCTTCTGCCGTGGGCGAACGGCAGATGTTGCCCAGGCAGACGAACAGAACCTGCATCAGGCCCCCAGCAGGCGACGGACGCGCTCGAGGTCTTCAGGGGTGTCGACGCCCGCCGGCGGCGCTTCCAGGGCATCGCCCACATGAATGCGCACGCCGTGCCACAGGGCACGCAGTTGTTCCAGGGATTCGGTATTTTCCAGCCAGCACGGGCCCCAGCTCACGAAGTCGTGGAGGAAACCGGCGCGGTAGGCGTAGATGCCGATGTGGCGACGGTACGGCACGCCAGCCGGCAGCACGTCAGGCTGTTTGGCGAACGCATCCCGCGCCCACGGTAAGGTGGAGCGGCTGAAGGTCAGCGCCAGGCCATTGATGTCGCTGACCACTTTCACCACGTTGGGGTTGAACAGGGTCTCGATGTCTTCAATCGGCTCGGCCAGGGTCGCCATGCGCGCTTCGCCATGGGCTGCCAGGTTGGCCGCCACCTGATCGATCACGCTGGGCGGAATCAACGGCTCGTCACCTTGCACATTGACCACGATGGCGTCCGCCGCCAGGCCCAGCTTGGTGGCCACTTCGGCCAGGCGGTCGGTACCGGAGTTGTGGTCTTCACGGGTCAGCACCGCTTCGGCACCAAAGCCTTTGCAGGCCTCGATGATGCGCGGATCGTCGGTGGCCACCACTACCCTTTCGGCGCTGCTTTTGCAGGCCTGTTCCCACACCAGCTGGATCATCGGCTTGTTGCCGATCAGTTGCAGCGGCTTGCCGGGCAGGCGGGTGGAGGCGTAGCGGGACGGGATGACAACGGTGAAGGCGGTGGTCATTTATCCAGGCGCTCGTCGGTGGTCAGGGTGCGGGCTTCGCTTTCGAGCATTACCGGAATGCCATCACGAATCGGGTACGCCAGGCCGGCGCCCTTGCTGATCAGCTCGGTTTTGTCGGCGCTGAGCTTGAGCGGACCCTTGCAGATCGGGCAAGCGAGGATATCGAGCAGTTTGGTGTCCATGAGTATGTCCTGGAGAGCAGCGTTTTAAGGCAAAAGGCGAGCGGGCAGCAAGCGCATCAACTGCGTGTCGAACCAGGCGATAAACGCCGGTGACGGTGCCGCGTCCACCGCAAGGTACCACCAGTCGGGCCTGGCAAAGGCGCGGCACTTCACCGCGTCCTTTTCAGTCATGACCAACGGCAGTGCCGGTGTGAAATTCAAGACCTCGGCGCTGTACGGCGCGTGGTCGGCAAAAGCATGGGGTATTGGGCGCCAGTGTAGCGTTTCAAGGGTATTGAAGAAACGTTGCGGGTTGCCGATGCCGGCCACCGCATGTACCTGCTGCCCCACCGGGAAGTGTTCGACGGGTTTACGCTCGCCGGTATGCAGGTTGACCAGCGCGGCAGGCAACAGACGGAAGGCATAGCCGTCGTCACGGTCAGAACCTGCGCCGTTGTAAAGCAGCGCATCGACGCTCTGCAAACGCTCGACCGGCTCACGCAACGGCCCCGCCGGCAGGCAGCGACGGTTACCCAGCCCGCGGGCGGCGTCAATCAACACCAGTTCCAGGTCACGGGCCAGGCGGTAATGTTGCAGGCCGTCGTCGGAAAGGATCAGGTCGAGGGTTTCGCTGGCCAACAGCGCCTTCACGGCGCGGCTGCGGTCGGGGTCGATCATCAGCGGCACGCCGCTGCGCTGCACGATCAGCAAGGGTTCGTCCCCCGCCACCGCTGCGGTTTGATCGGCCTCTACGCGCCATGGAAACTGTGGCGGCTTGGCGCCATAACCGCGGCTGACCACACCGACGCGCAAACCACTGCGCTGGCAATGGTCGATCAGCCAGAGAATCATGGGCGTCTTGCCGGTGCCACCCACCGTGATATTGCCTACCACCACGACCGGCACCGGCGACTGATAGATCTCGCCCTCGCCCGCCAGGAACCGTGCGCGCTTGCGCTGCACCACCCGGCGATAGAGGGATTCCAGCGGCTGCAATAACGCAAGTGCAGGATGGCCTTCGTACCAGGCCTTGAGCAAACGATCAGTCATGGCCATCAGGGTTGGCTCGCCGCCTCGACGGTGGTCATGCGCAAATGGCTGAAGCCGAGCTTGCCGGCAGCGTCCATCGCCGTGATCACGGCCTGGTGCTTGGTGTTGCCATCGGCGCTGATGGACAGTGGCAAGTTAGTGTCCCCACCAGACTCTTTTTGCAGCGCTTCCATCAGGCTGGCCAGGTCGTTTTTCTCCAGCAACTGGTTATTCACCGAGAACACGCCATCGGCGCTGATGGCGATGTCCAGTTGCTTGGCCTGCTGGTCTTCCGCCGGCGAACCGCTGACGGCTTCCGGCAGGTCGACGCGCAGCTGGGTTTCCCGGGTAAAGGTGGTGGTGACGACAAAAAACAGCAGCAGGATAAACACCACGTCGATCAACGACGCCAGGTTGATATCGACGTTTTCCCGTTGCTTGCGACGAAATTTCACGCGTTGCCCTCAACCAGGTCCACGTCACGGTCGCCCTGTACCACTTCCACCAGCTTGATGGCTTCCTGCTCCATGCCCACCACCAGTTCGTCGATGCGCCGTTGCAGGAAACGGTGGAAGAACACCGAAGGAATACCGACCATCAGGCCCGCCGCCGTGGTGATCAAGGCCTTGGAAATACCACCGGCCAGCACTGCGGCGTTGGTGGTCATGCCCGACCCCATGAATGAGCTGAAAATATCGATCATGCCCAGTACCGTACCGAGCAGGCCGAGCAACGGTGCCATGGCGGCGATGGTGCCCAGGGCATTGATGTAGCGCTCCAGCTCATGGATGACCCGGGCGGCGGCCTCTTCGATGCACTCCTTCATGATCTCGCGACCGTGCTTGGAGTTGGCGAGGCCGGCGGCGAGGATTTCACCCAGGGGCGAGTTGGCGCGCAGTTCCTTGAGCTTTGTCTTGTCGAGCTGCTTGTTCTTGATCCAGCCCCAGACCTGGCCCAGCAGGTGGTCAGGCGTTACACGGCTGGCACGCAGGGTCCATAGGCGTTCGGCGATGATGCCGAGTGCGGCGATGGAACTCAAAATGATCGGCAACATCATCCAGCCGCCGGATTTGACCAATTCCCACACAGTGAATGTCCCCTCGAAAAAGTGCGCCACTTTACCATAAGGGTCCGGTGGAAGGGCTGGCCTGCCCCAGAGCATCCTGACGCAGGGGCCGGTCTTTGGTAACGCTGTTTTGCGACGGGCGCTCGCGCCAGAAACGCCGCTGGCTGCGCGCGGCCATCGGCGGCTGGAAGGTGCCCAGTTGCAGGCGGAGTGCGCCTTGCTCGGCACTGTCATAAATCGCGCTGCCCATGGCCTGGTAACGCTCCAGCACCTGTGGATGCGGGTGGCCAAATCCATTGCTGCGCCCCCGGGAAATCAACACGGCCTTGGGTGCCAGGCGCTGTAGAAAGGCCCATGACGACGAGCTGCGGCTGCCGTGGTGCGGCGCTTGCAGCCAATCGACAGGAGCGCCCATGGGCGTGGCCAGCAATGCCCGCTCGGCGTCATGGTCAATATCCCCGGTCAGCAACAAGCGCTCGCCATCAGCCTGCACCCGCAACACGCAGGACATCTGGTTACCGTCCGTCGCATCAGGCCATTGCCATAGCTCGAACCTCACGCCGTCCCACTCCCACTGCTCGCCGCTGACACACGCCTGGGTACCGAGCGAGGCTGGCAGCCGTGCCGTCTCACCGCCCACCACACGCTTGACCGGCAACCCATGGGCGACGGCCAACGCGCCGCCGGCATGATCGGCATCGGCATGACTGAGCAGCATCACGTCCAGCTCTGCGACCCCCAGCTTGCGCAACGCAGGCAATACGACACGCGCGCCAAGATCGAACTCACCGGAGCGCGGCCCGGCGTCATACAGCAGTACATGGTTGCGGGTACGCAGGATGATCGCCAACCCCTGGCCGACATCCAGTTGCACCACCTCGACCAGCCCATGAGGTATCGACTCCCGCGGCGGGAACACTGCCAGCAGCAACATCGGCCAGCCCAGCAGCCGAAACGGGACGCCCTTGGGCAGCAATAACAGCACCGCCCCCAGCAGGCTCACCAGCCAATAGCCAATGGGCACTTGCGCCGGTATCCAGGCCGGCAAGTACTGCGCCAGCAGCGCCAAGGCCTTGAACAGCCCGTCCAGTGTGCCGCCCGCCAGCCATAACAACCCCTCTCCTATATAAGGCAGCGGCAATAACACCGTACCCAGCAAGGCCAGGGGCAGCACCACCAGGCTGATCCACGGCACCGCAACCAGGTTGGCCAGCGGCCCGCTCAGGCTGATAGGCAGGCCGAGCACCAGCAGCAGCGGAAACAGGCCGATGGCAATCATCCATTGGGCGCGGGTCCAGGCTTGCCACAAGGGCCAGGGGCCCAATCGGCCACTGCACGCCAAAATCAGCACCGCAACAGCCGCAAAAGACAGCCAGAACCCCGGCTGCAGGCTGGCCAACGGTTCGAGGATCAGCACCGCGTCCAGCGCCAGCAACAGCGGCCACCAGATTCCCAGGTGACGAAACCGCAGGCGCCACAGCAACACCAGGCCCACCATCACGCAGGCCCGTTGCACCGGCACCTCGAAACCTGCCAGCAGGCCGTAGCCCAGCGCTGCAGCAAACGCCAGGCCGCAGGCCCAGGGCAGCCACGGCAAAGGTTTCGGCCAACCCCCGTAGCGCGCAAGACCGGCGACCAGGCCATAGATCAACCCCGCCAGCAGGCCGATGTGCTGCCCGGAAATCACCAGTAAATGCACGGTGCCAGTGGCTTGCAGGACCCGCCAATCCTCGGCGGCCAACCCGGAACCATCGCCGAGCACCAGCGCCGCCAGGCCTGCCTCTCGCCCCTGGGCATCCACTGCCAGCAGCCGCTGGCGAATCCCGTCGCGCCAGGCATGTCGTGCCGGTGCCAGCAGTTGGCCGTCCTTGACCGAGCCGGTGGCGCCAATCCGCTGGGCCAGCAGCCAGGCTTCATAGTCAAAGCCATCGGCATTGAGCAATCCGGAAGGACGCTTGAGAGTCACCGCCAGTCGCCAGCGCTCACCGCTCTTAACCGGTGGACCGCCGCGCCAGGACACGCGAATGCGCTTGGGAAGCAGGTCCTTGCGTGACCGGCTGTCGGTGAGTTCGAAGCGCACACCGTCGCCCATCTGCTGCGGTAACCCGCTGACACGCCCCTCCACCCAGCGGGTCTGGCCATCCAGATGCGGGGCCAACCGGTCATCCAGCGCCCACTGCGCGCTGAGGCATGCCCAGCCCAGGCCAAGCAGGAAAAACCCCAGCGGATAGGTACGAAAAGACAACAACATCAGGGCCAGCACCGGCATCAACAACAGCCAGCCGCCAGACGGCAACGCGGGTAAAAAACGCAAGGCGAGCAGCCCCAGCGCGAGTGCGAACATCCCTGTTCTCATGGATCTTTCCTTGAAAGCGACCCATTGAGTCTTAGCCGGGCTAGCGGTGTGGCCTATTATTATTTGTCACAAAGTCTGAATTTCACGTTCGTGGAATGCGGGCATACTTGCCCCTCGAACTGACCTGGACCCCTTATGCCACGGCGCTTATTCAAACGGTACATGCCCGATCCGACCAGCATTCGGGAACACAAGTCCTTACGCTTTCTCGGCAAGTTGCTGCATGACCCGAATCTCTGGCACCTCAATCGGCACTCGGTCGCGCGGGCCATGGCCGTTGGCCTGTTCGCGGCATTCATCCCCATTCCCTTGCAGATGCTGCTGGCAGCGGTCCTCGCCATCAGCGTGCGCGGCAACATGCCGATTGCCGTGAGCCTGGTCTGGCTGACCAACCCGATTACCATGCCGCCGGTGTTTTTCTGCACCTACATGACCGGGGCCTGGCTGATGAATGTGCCACCCCGCAGCATGCCCGACGAGCTGACCTGGGAATGGATCAGCGGGCAGTTGTCGACGCTGTGGCAACCGTTCCTGCTGGGCTCGGTAGTACTGGGGCTGGTGATGGCGGTGCTGGGTTATTGCCTGACCATGGGCTATTGGCGCTGGTGGGTGGCCCGACAGTGGAAAAAACGCAAACAGCGCAGGTTGTAACCGTTAGCGCGCCAGCAAGCGCATGTGCACACGTAAACCCTGGCCGGTATTTTCCGCCCACAGGCTGCCGTCCTGACGCTGCACAGCGTTGCGCGCAATGCTCAAGCCCAGGCCAAAGCCGCCGTCGCCGGGCCGTGAACCGTCCAGCCGGGTGAATGGCGCAAAGATTCGCTCCAACTCCACCTCATCGATCCCGCCGCCCTGGTCTTCCAGCCACAAGTGCCAGTGATCCCCCTCACGCTGCCCGCCCAATTGCACCGTTCCGTCTTGCGCAGAGTGCCGGATGGCATTGCGCAGGATGTTCTCCAATGCCTGGGCCAGCAGGTTCAGATGACCGCGCACCCAGCAGTCGGCCCCCAGCTCGCACTGCAAGCGTGAAGCCGGCCAGCCACTTTCAAAACAGGCGTTTTCCCGGAGCATGTCCCACAGCGCCTGCACCTGGATGTCTTCCTTGGGCAACGGCGCGCGTTCGGTGTCGAGCCAGGCCAGTTGCAGGGTGTCGTCCACCAGGCGCTGCATGCCGTCGATTTCCCTCCCCAGGCGCTCGCGCAGCTGGGTCAGGTCCTGCTCGCTGTCACTGGCCACACGCAGGCGGCTCAACGGTGTGCGCAACTCATGGGACAAATCCCGCAGCAGTTGCTGTTGCAGGGCCACGGTGCCTTGCAGGCGTTCAGACATCTGGTCAAACGCGCGGCCCAATTCCCCCAGTTCATCCTGGCGGCTGGTGGTGTCGCGGGAAAGCCGGGTGCCCAGTTGATCGGCACGCCAGGCGTTGGCCTGCTCTCGCAGGTGGTTGAGGGGCATGATCAACAGCCGGTAGAGGCCGATGCACAGCAGCAGGGTGAACAGGCCGGGAATCACGCCATTGGTGACGATCCGCCAGAACAGCTGGTTTTGCCCAGGCATGAAACGCCGCGGCAACTCGATCACCAGGGAGCCCGCACCCGGGTCGAGCGGGAACGGGATCTTCAACCACGGCAGGCCCTTGGCATGCCGGCTGACGGGCCAGTCCAGGCCGCGCAGGAAGGTCAGGCGCTGGCTCTCCTTGTCCGTCAGTGGGTAGCTGCTCAGGGATTGCAGGTCGTTGCCGATGACCCCCACCCAGGTGCGCTCGCGCTGGCCCAGGGTGTGCAACCATTCGTCCACACCGGCGTTGCCGCCCTTGTTCCAGGCCAGTTCCGCGCCAGCGGCATAACCGCTCAGGGTGGCGCGGGCCTCGCTGGACAGAAAGGCATTCTGCTCTTCCATATACCGGCCCCATGACCAACTGAGCCAGATCATCAGCAAGCAGAACGCGATCAGCAGGCAGGCCAGTTTCCAGAATAACGAATGCTTGCCCGGCAGCCGTGTGAGGGAGGCCTTAAAGCCTGTCATCGTGACCGCTCAACACATAGCCCTTGCCCCACACCGTGCGCACTTCCCGCTCGCTGTAGCCGACAGCCTTGAGCTTGCGACGAATCTGGCTGATGTGCATGTCCAGGCTGCGGTCATGGGGCGCATAGCCGCGCTGGAACACATGCTGGTAGAGGAAGGCTTTGCTGAGGACTTCTTCGGCGTTGCGGTGCAGGGTTTCCAACAGGCGATATTCGCTGCGGGTCAGGCCGGCCCACTGCTCCCGGTGAAACACATCACACAGCTCGTCATCGAAACGCAGGCTGCGGGCATCGCCGCGCACCGCCGCCAGGGCCGGCAACGGCCGCCGGTCCAGGGCGACCCGGCGCAGGATCGCTTCGATGCGCACCCGCAACTCGGCCATGCTGAACGGCTTGGGCAGGTAATCATCGGCCCCCAGGCGAAAACCGCTGATGCGATCGGCTTCGGCCCCCAGGGCCGACATCAGGATCACCGGCATCGAATGGCTCTGGCGCAAATGCGTGAGCACCGACAACCCGTCCATGCCCGGCAGCAGGATGTCCATCAACACCACGTCGAAGCGCTGATCGCGGGCCATTTGCAGGCCCTGCTGGCCATTCTGGCACCAGGTCACCTGGAAGCCACAGAGGCCCAATTGCTCATGGACATAGGCGCCAAGCACAGGATCGTCTTCAATCGCCAGGATACTGGGTAAGCCAAGTGCTGCGGGATTCATTAGCGTCTGCAAGTCATTCTCAATGACTAATTATTCAAGATTGCCCCCCCATGAGCAACCGCCGCCGGGCGTCCGGCGGCCCAAGGTTTGCCTCAGGTCATTAATTTTGCAAGATTCCCCGCCGCGCAAATGGCTACACTGCGCAGGTGGCGCGGGCCGGATGCCTGCGTGGAATTCGACAACAGTGTGGTAGCAGGAGAGTGGCGTGCTTAAAAGAATGGGGATAAAAGGCCGCGTACTGTTGCTGACCTTATTGCCTACCAGCCTGATGGCGTTGCTGCTGGGCGGGTACTTCACCTGGATGCAGCTTTCGGAGTTGCAGTCGCAGTTGCTGCAACGCGGCGAGATGATCGCCGAGCAACTGGCGCCGCTGGTGGCCCCGGCCCTCGGCACCAGGAACACCGACCTGCTGGAACGCATCGCCACCCAGTCCCTGGAACAAACCGATGTGCGCGCCGTATCGTTCCTCGGGCCCGACCGCACGCCCCTGGCCCACGCCGGGCCGACCATGCTCAACCAGCCGCCCATCGGCAACAGTTCGCACCTGCTGCAGCGCACCGGCAATGACGCCACCCGTTATCTGCTGCCGGTGTTCGGCCGCCATCGCAACCTCGCCGGTGAACTGATCCCGGATGAATCCGACCGCCTGCTCGGCTGGGTCGAGCTGGAACTGTCCCACAACGGCATGTTGCTGCGTGGCTACCGCAGCCTGTTCGCGAGCCTGCTGCTGATCGCCATCGGCCTGATCTGCACGGCGGCCCTCGCCTTGCGCATCAGCCGTACGATCAACTCACCGATCGGCCTGATCAAACAGGCCGTCGCGCAACTCAAGGACGGCAATCTCGAAACCCGCTTGCCACCCCTGGGTAGCCAGGAGCTGGATCACCTGGCCTCGGGCATCAACCGCATGGCCGAGACCCTGCAAAACGCCCAGGAAGAATTGCAACACAGCATCGACCAGGCCACCGAAGACGTGCGGCAAAACCTCGAAACCATCGAGATCCAGAACATCGAGTTGGACCTGGCCCGCAAGGAAGCCCTGGAAGCCAGCCGCATCAAGTCGGAGTTTCTGGCCAACATGAGCCATGAGATCCGCACGCCGTTGAACGGCATCCTTGGTTTCACCCATTTGTTGCAGAAAAGCGAACTGTCACCGCGCCAGCTGGATTACCTGGGCACCATCGAAAAATCCGCCGACAACCTGCTGGGCATCATCAACGAAATCCTCGACTTCTCGAAAATCGAGGCCGGCAAGCTGGTGCTCGACAGCATCCCGTTCAACCTGCGGGACTTGCTGCAAGACACCCTAACCATCCTCGCCCCGGCCGCCCACGCCAAACAGCTGGAGCTGGTGAGCCTGGTCTACCGCGACACGCCGCTCGCCTTGGTGGGTGACCCGTTGCGGCTCAAGCAGATCCTCACGAACCTGGTGAGCAACGCGATCAAGTTCACCCGCGAAGGCACCATCGTTGCCCGCGCCATGATTGAAGACGAACAGGAAGACAGCGTACAACTGCGCATCAGCGTGCAGGACACCGGCATCGGCCTGTCGAACCAGGATGTGCGGGCGCTGTTCCAGGCGTTCAGCCAGGCGGACAATTCGCTGTCACGCCAACCCGGCGGGACCGGCCTTGGCCTGGTGATTTCCAAGCGCCTGATCGAACAGATGGGCGGTGAGATCGGCGTCGACAGCACGCCGGGAGAAGGCTCGGAATTCTGGATCAGCCTGAACCTGCCGAAAACCCGTGACGATATCGAAGACCTGCCCTCCGCGCCGCTGCTGGGCCGGCGCGTGGCGGTGCTGGAAAACCACGAGCTGGCGCGCCAGGCCCTGCAACATCAGCTGGAAGACTGCGGCCTGGAAGTCACCCCGTTCAACAGCCTGGAAAGCCTGACCAACGGCATCACCAGCGCCCACCAGACCGAACAGGCGATTGACCTGGCCGTGCTGGGCATCACCGCCAATGACATTCCGCCGGAGCGTTTGAACCAACACCTGTGGGACCTCGAACACCTGGGCTGCAAGGTACTGGTGTTGTGCCCGACCACCGAACAGCTGCTGTTCAACCCCTCGGTGCCCAACCCCAACAGCCAGTTGCAGGCCAAGCCCGCGTGCACCCGCAAACTGCGTCGCGCCCTGGCCGACCTGATCAGCCCGCGCCCGCTGCGCAGCGAACCCGGCGAGCCCCTGTCCAGCCGCGCGCCGCGGGTGCTGTGTGTCGACGACAACCCGGCCAACCTGCTGCTGGTGCAAACCCTGCTGGAAGACATGGGCGCCAAGGTCCAGGCGGTGGAAAGCGGTTACTCGGCCATCGAGGCAGTGAAGCAGGAAGCCTTCGACCTGGTGCTGATGGACGTGCAGATGCCGGGGATGGACGGTCGCCAGAGCACCGAGGCAATCCGCACGTGGGAAAGCGAACGCCATGGCACACCGCTGCCCATCGTCGCGCTGACGGCCCATGCGATGGCCAACGAAAAACGCGCCCTGCTGCAAAGCGGCATGGATGATTACCTGACCAAACCCATCAGCGAACGGCAACTGGCCCAGGTGGTGTTGAAATGGACCGGGCTGGCCCTGCGCAACCAGGGCCCGGACCGTGGCACCGAAAGTTTCGGGCATGCCACGCAATTGCCGGTACTGGACCATGAAGAAGGTTTGCGCCTGGCGGCCGGCAAGGCGGATCTGGCGGCAGACATGCTCGCGATGCTGCTGGCCTCGCTGGAAGCTGACCGTGAAGCGATTCGCGTCGCCCGTGATGCCAATGACCGCAACGCCCTGATCGAACGGGTGCACCGCCTGCACGGCGCCACCCGGTATTGCGGCGTGCCGCAATTGCGTGCGGCCTGCCAGCGGGCCGAGACCCTGCTCAAGCAGGACGACGCCAAGGCCATGCCGGCCCTGGATGAACTGGACATGGCGATTGCCCGGCTGGCCAGCGAGGCGCGAGTCAGCGCGTAAACTTTCGGGGCAATGCGGACAGGGAGGCTTGCTGTGGCGAGGGAGCTTGCTCCCGCTGGAGTGCGAAGCGCTCCCAGGATTTTGGGGCCGCTGCGCAGCCCAGCGGGAGCAAGCTCCCTCGCCACAGTAAGCTTCCTCACCACAGACAAGCCCCCTCGCCACAAAAGCAGCTTTCCATCATCAAGAAGGAATATTTGATGCGCATCATCCTCTTCAGCAGCCAGACCTACGACCGCGACAGCTTTCTCGCCCAACCGCTGCCCGAAGGCATGCAGCTGCAATTCCAGCCGGCCCGGCTGAACCTCGACACCGTGGCCCTGGCCGAACACCACGAAGTGGTCTGCGCCTTTATCAACGATGACCTCAGCGCCCCGGTGCTGGAGCAGTTGGCCAGCGGCGGCACCCGCCTGATCGCCCTGCGTTCCGCCGGTTACAACCATGTCGACCTGCCCGCCGCCAAGCGCCTGGGCCTGACCATCGTGCGGGTGCCGGCCTACTCGCCCCATGCGGTGGCCGAACATGCGGTCGCGTTGATCCTGGCCCTCAATCGCCGCCTGCACCGCGCCTACAACCGCACCCGCGACGGTGACTTCAGCCTGCACGGCCTGACCGGGTTCGACCTGGTGGGCAAGACCGTCGGCGTGGTCGGCACCGGGCAGATCGGCGCCACATTCGCCAAGATCATGGCCGGCTTCGGCTGCCAGCTGCTGGCGTACGATCCCTACCCCAATCCGCAGGTCGAGGCCCTTGGCGCCCGGTATGTGAGCCTGCCGCAGTTGCTGGGCGAGTCACAGGTCATCAGCCTGCATTGCCCGCTGACGGCGGACAGCAAACACCTGATCAACGCCCAAAGCCTCGCCCATATGCAGCCCGGCGCGATGCTCATTAACACCGGGCGCGGAGGCCTGGTGGACACCCCGGCGCTGATCGACGCGCTCAAGGACGGCCAGCTAGGCTATCTGGGGCTGGATGTGTATGAAGAAGAGGCCCAGCTGTTTTTCGAAGACCGCTCGGACCTGCCCCTGCAAGACGACGTATTGGCGCGCCTGCTGACCTTCCCCAATGTGATCATCACCGCGCACCAGGCCTTCCTGACCCGCGAGGCGCTGGGGGCGATTGCCGGCACCACCCTGGCCAACATCGCGGCGTGGGCCGGCGGACAGGCGCAAAACCTCGTCGAAGGATGATCAGCGGTCACATAGCCGCGCCATGATGGGTAGCGGCGCATGATAGGATGCCGCGCCTATTTGGAGGATCCATGGCCGAACACGATTTCCGCTTCAGCTTGCTGAGCCCGCAACACACCCTGATCGAATGCCGGGCCCTGGTGCCGGGCCGTTATCAAGTCACCGGCAACGGTGGCTCGATCAAGAACGGCGACGTTCTGATCGTCACCCTGCGCGGCAGCAAAACCCTGTCGATGCGCCTGACCGTCGAAGGCGATGCGCGCTACTCCATCCGCCCGGCGGGCCAGTGGGTCGCCATGGCCCAGGGGCCGAAATTCGGCGAACTGGAGATTCACACCTGGAAGGTCAACTGCGACAGCTGCGACAGCGTGCTGGAGTTTGAATTCGCAGTGGAAACCAAGCTGACCAAGGAACCGCTGCAACCGGCCGCCACTGCACGGGTTACCGAGTTGGGCTGGGCCACCCTGGGTGACAAGCACCGCTGCCCGAAATGCCAGCAGGCCGCGCAATGAAAGCCCTGCTGATGCTGGCCGTGCTGGGTGCAGGCCTTGCGGGCTGCGCCAGCGACGAGGTCAAGCTCAAGCAGGATCACAGCTACGTAGTGGAATGGATCGGTGAGCGGCCGCTGATGGATTACGCCCACCTGACCGTAACCCTCGGCGCCGATGGCCGGGCCTATGGCAATGGTGGCTGCAACCATTGGTTTGCGCCCTACACCCTGGACGGCGACAAGCTGAGCTTCGGCAAAGTCGGCAGCACCCGCAAACTCTGCGCCGAAGCGCTGATGGAGCAGGAGCACCGCTTCTTCCAGGCCCTGCAGGGCGTGCAGCGCTGGGACATTTCGCCGATCGAACAGACCCGCTTCTGGCCGGCGGATGGCAAGCCGTTGCGGTTGTGGCTGGAAGAAGGCTGATCTGTAAGGCGCAGCAGGTCTAAATGTGGGAGCGGGCTTGCTCGCGAAAGCGGTGGATCAGTCGATGTATCCGGTGACTGTCACACCGCATTCGCGAGCAAGCCCGCTCCCACATTTTTTATCCGCGCAACGCCTTGAGCTTGGCCAACACCCCTTCCGCCGTCTGCTCACCCATCAGTTGCTCACGCACCTTGCCCTTGTCATCAATGATGTAGGTCACCGGCAGGGCTTCACTGCGGGGAATGTCGAAGATCCCGTCCGGGTTCTGCGCCAGTACGGTGAACTTGATGCCCAGCTTCTCGCTGGCGCTCTTGAGCTCTTCACCCTGGACGTTGTCGAAATTCACCCCGAACACCCCCACCGACTGGCCCTTGAGCTGTTCGGCCAAGGCGTTGAGTTCTGGGATTTCGGTACGGCACGGGCCACACCATTCGGCCCAGTAGTTAACCACCAGCCATTGCTTGTCCAGGCGTTCGGCGGCCACTTTCTGACCATATTGGTCAACGCCATAATCATTGCCACAGCCGCTGAGCAGCAGTGTGCCGATGATTGCCAATGCGCCTAACAGTCGCCTCGTCATGGGGTAATCCTTCGTAAAAATGAACGTTGGCTGCGGCCTATCGCCTCTCATGGTTTAAGGACGCGGCGCAGCGCGGGTAGAATACCCGCCACCTTACGCAAGATGCGACCCGCACATGACCGATCTGACGCTTTATCACAACCCGCGCTGCTCGAAATCCCGCGGTGCGCTCGAACTGCTGGAAGCCCGTGGCCTCACACCGACGGTGGTGCGCTACCTGGAAACCCCGCTCGACGCCGCGCAATTGCAGGCCCTGCTGGGCAAGCTGAACATCAGCGCGCGGCAACTGCTGCGTACCGGCGAGGACGAATATAAAACCCTCAACCTGGCTGACACCAGCCTCAGCGAAGCACAGTTGATCGCTGCTATCGCCGCTCATCCGAAACTGATGGAGCGTCCGATCCTCGCCACCGCCGACAAGGCCGTGATCGGCCGCCCACCGGAGAACATCCTGGAGCTGGTTTCGTGAGTGCGCCGTATGTGCTGGTGTTGTATTACAGCCGCAACGGTTCAGTCAGCGAAATGGCCCGGCAGATTGCCCGGGGCATCGAGCAAGCCGGGCTTGAGGCGCGGCTGCGCACCGTGCCGGCCATCTCCAGTGAATGCGAGGCCGTGGCGCCGGACATTCCGGTCGACGGCCCGCTGTACTGCAGCCTCGACGACCTGAAGAACTGCGCAGGCCTGGCGCTGGGCAGCCCGACCCGTTTCGGCAACATGGCCGCGCCGCTCAAGTACTTTCTCGACGGCACCAGCAACCTGTGGCTGACCGGCGCCCTGGTCGGCAAGCCGGCAGGTGTGTTCACCTCCACCGCCAGCCTGCACGGCGGCCAGGAGACCACACTGATGTCGATGCTGCTGCCGCTGCTGCACCACGGCATGCTGATCACCGGACTGCCCTACAGTGAACAGGCGCTGCTCGACACCAAGGGCGGTGGTACGCCTTATGGCGCCAGCCACCATTCCGGTGCCGACGGCAAGCGTGCGCTGGATCAACACGAGATCGCCCTGTGCCGCGCCCTCGGCCTGCGCCTGGCGAAGACCGCTGCGCTACTGGAGAACGGCCGTGGCCAGGAAGCCTAAGCTACTGCCGCCCCAGGCCTGGCTGGAGCCACGGGTCAAGGCGATGCGGGCGTTGAGCCTGCTGGCGTTCCTGGGATTGGTGGGGCTGCTGTGTGCCTACTACCTGGCGTTCGCCGATCTGCATGGCGCGCGGCCGTGGGTGATTCTGCTGATCGAGTTGGTGCCGCTGCTGTTGCTGGCGCCGGGGATGATCCTGGGCAGCGCGCGCGGGCATTCATGGATGTGCTTTGTGGTGAACCTGTATTTCATCAAGGGCGCGCTGGCGGCCTATGACCCGAACCGGCAGTGGTTTGGTGTGCTCGAGATGCTGGCGAGCCTGGCGGTGTTCTGCACGGCGTTGATGTATGTGCGGTACCGGCATCAGCTGAATCGGCGGTTGGCGGGGGAAGGATTGCCTGCCTGAATACACTTTTCGGGCAAAGCCGCAATCAATGTGGCTGGGGAGATTGTTGGAGAGGGAATCCGTGGCGAGGGAGCTTTTTTGTGGCTAGGGAGCTTGCTGTGGCGAGGGAGCTTGCTCCCGCTGGAGTGCGAAGCGCTCCCAAGATTTTGGGGCCGCTACGCAGCCCAGCGGGAGCAAGCTCCCTCGCCACAGCAAGCTCTCTCCCCACTGGGTTTTTTCGGGCTTAGTGGTTGACGGTATACGCCAGCATCATCGACAACTGGCACATCGGCCGCCCGCTCTCGGCATGCCACTGGTTGAATGCGCCCTGCACCGTGGCCAGGTCCCGCAGGCTGGTGGGCACCTTGTCGACGATTTTCTGCGCATTCAGCGCCGCCACCACGTCATAGCTCGGCACGAACGTGTCCTTGCCCACCATCCGCAAAAAGCGCGGCGCCGACAGCCCGCCCAACTGGTGGCCGTGCTTGCTCAGGTACTTCCACAGGCCGACGATATCGCTCACCGGCCAGTCGGCAATAAACCCGCCGAAGCTGCCTTTTTCCTTCTCGACATCCAGAATCATCTGCGCATTGCGCGGCACGCTCTTGAGCTTGCCCAGGTGACGGATGATGCGCGTGTCCTGCATCAGCCGCTCCAGGTGCTCGGCGCCCATGAGTACGACTTTTTCCGGGTCAAACCCAAAGAACACCTGCTCGAAGGCCGGCCACTTGGCGTCCACCACGCTGTGCTTCAGGCCGGCACGAAACACCCGCAGCGACAGGATCGACAGGTAGCGGTCATCGCTGATCTTGCGCAGTTTCGCCGGGGTCAGGGGCACAGGCAGGTGGGCTTCCAGCTCGGCCGCCGAACCAAACCGGTTCAGACAATATTCGTGCAGCCACTTGTAATCGCGCATGCCCTCTCCTAAGGATTGAAATGAAAACGGCGCCCAGGAGCGCCGTCTGTCAGAGCGGTGAAAACACTCAGAGGTTCACTACGTTGACGAAGCGCGACGCCGCACTTTCGTCGATACGCAAGCTGGTGAAGTCGAACAGGTTACGGTCGGCCAACTGCGACGGCTGCACGTTCTGCAGACTGCGGAAGATGCTGTCGACGCGGCCCGGGGTCTTGCGGTCCCAATCCTGGAGCATGTCCTTGACCACCTGGCGCTGCAGGTTTTCCTGGGAGCCGCAGAGGTTGCACGGGATGATCGGGAATTGCTTGAGGTCGGAGTAGGCCTGGATGTCCTTCTCATGGCAGTACGCCAGTGGGCGGATCACCACGTTGCGCCCGTCATCGGCCCGCAGCTTGGGCGGCATGGCCTTGAGGCTGCCGTTGAAGAACATGTTGAGGAAGAAGGTTTCGACGATGTCATCGCGGTGATGACCGAGGGCCATCTTGGTCGCGCCGATTTCGTCGGCAAACGTATAGAGCGTGCCACGGCGCAGGCGCGAGCACAGCGAGCAGGTGGTCTTGCCTTCCGGGACCAGCTCCTTGACCACCGAATAGGTGTCTTTCTCGACGATGTGGTACTCGATCCCCAATTCCTTGAGGTAGGCCGGCAGTACATGCTCGGGAAAACCCGGCTGCTTCTGGTCCATGTTCACGGCAACGATGTCGAACTTGATCGGCGCGACCTTTTGCAGGTGCATCAGCACGTCGAGCATGGTGTAGCTGTCCTTGCCGCCGGACAGGCAGACCATGACCTTGTCGCCCTCTTCGATCATATTGAAATCGGCGACTGCCTCGCCGGCCAGGCGACGCAGGCGTTTTTGCAGTTTGTTCTGGTTGACCGTAAGAGTGCCCATGGCGCTTGGATCCGCGAAAGGTGTGTGACGAAAAGCCGGGTATTTTACCGGGATGGACGACCGAGTTCCAATGTGGGAGCGGGCTTGCTCGCGAACGCGAAGTGTCATTCGCCAGGTATTTAGCTGACCCACCGCATTCGCGAGCAAGCCCGCTCCCACAGTTGACCGCATTCCAATCAACAGACCCCGCCGCGATTAGGCCCAATGTTTACAGCGCAATTTGCTCTAAAGCCCCACACTTTTTCCGGTCATCACTTCCTATACTGCGACATAAGGTCGCACATATATCCAGACCTTTCAGGCCAATTGGCCCGTGGGCGCTCCGCTGGGGGGCGATGGTAATAACGACAGGAGTGACTGGCATGATCCATCACGTCGTGGGACTTTTCACCCACCCCGATCAGGAATGGCGGGAAATTCGTGGCGATAAAGAAGAAAGCATCGGCCACATGTACCTCACCCACACGCTGATTCTCGCGGCCATCCCCGCTGTCTCAGCCTTTATCGGTACCACTCAGGTGGGTTGGGTCATCGGCAGCCGCGCCCCGGTGATGCTGACGGTGGAAAGCGCGTTGTGGATGACCCTCATGTCCTACGCGGCGATGCTCGGCGGCGTGGCGGTGATGGGCGCGTTCATTCACTGGATGGCCCGCACCTATGACGCCAACCCCAGCATGGCGCGCTGCGTGGCGTTTGCCACCTACACCGCGACACCGCTGTTTATCGGCGGGCTGGCGGCGCTGTACCCGCATATGTGGCTGGGCATGGTGGTGGGCACGGCGGCCATTTGCTACACGGTGTATCTGCTGTACGTGGGGCTGCCGACCTTCATGAATATTCACCCGGACGAGGGCTTCCTGTTTTCCAGCTCGGTACTGGCGGTAGGCCTGGTGGTGCTGGTGGCGATCATGGCCTTTACCGTGATCGTCTGGGGGCTGGGCGTAGGCCCGATCTACACCAACTGACGCGGTTTACCCGCAGGAAAAGCCACCGCAAGGTGGCTTTGTGCGTTATGCATGACCATTCGGCGCCTGACAGATTCGGATACACCCTTGTTTGCGGCATACTGGACATCTCTGGAGATATGTACAGCATGCCCGAGCAACTCAATACCCGCGTCGAAGATTGTTTCCTGCAAGCCGAATCCTTTTTCAAACGAAGCTTCAAACGCCCTCAGGTCAGCCTCAAGCTGCGGGGCCAGAAGGCCGGTGTCGCGCATTTGCACGAGAACCTGCTGCGCTTCAACCCGCAGCTCTACCGTGAAAACAGCCAACACTTCCTTAAACAGACAGTCGCCCATGAAGTGGCGCACCTGATTGCCCACCAATTGTTCGGCGAGCGCATCCAGCCCCATGGCGAGGAATGGCAGCTGATCATGCGTGGGGTTTACGAACTGCCGCCGGACCGCTGCCACACCTATGAAATCCAGCGGCGGCGCGTCACGCGGTATATCTACCGCTGTCCGTGTGCCGACAGTGACTTCCCGTTTTCGCCCCAGCGTCACGGGTTGGTGGGCCAGGGGCGGCGGTATTTGTGTCGCAGGTGTCGGCAGACTTTGGTGTTTACCGGGGAAACCCGCGTCGAGTGAGGTTTGTGGTGGATTTAAGGGCCCCTTCGCGAGCAAGCCCGCTCCCACATTTTATCGCATTCCAACGATGGAACTCGGTTGAATGTGGGAGCGGGCTTGCTCGCGAAGGGGCCGGCCCAGGCGCTACTGAATCACCTTGGCACGCCGCAAATCATCTATCTGCTGAGCACTGAAGCCCAACTCCGCCAACACCTCATCGCTGTGAGCGCCCACCGCCGCGCCTATGTGCCTGGCCGCCGGCAAGCCCTCGGAAAACTTCAGCGGGCAGGCCATTTGCGCCTGGCTGGAACCATCGCCCCGCGGCACCTGGCTGACCAGCTCCCGGGCTTTCAACTGCGGGTGTTCAACGGCCTCGCTCAGATTCAGCACCGGCTCGACACACGCATCAATCCCGGCAAACAGCTCACACAGCTCATCAAAGCTGCGTTTCTCGAACTCGACCTGCAGCGCCAGCTTGAGGGCTTTCTGCTGCTCGGGTTTGGGCGATAGGCCCATTGCCGCCAATTCAGGGCGGCCAAGGGCCGTACACAACTGCTGCATAAACGCCGGCTCCAGACTGCCCACCGACAACCAGCGTCCTTCCCGCGATCGGTAATAGTCATAGAAACTGCCGCCATTGAGCACTTGGTTCTCCCACGCCGGCTCCACGCCGCACGCCAGGTAACCGGCGCCGGCCATGGCATTCAGGCTGAAGGCGCAGTCGGTCATGCTCACGTCCAGGTATTGCCCCACCCCACTGTGCTGCCGGGCAATCACCGCCGCCAGCAAACCGATCACCGCGTGCAACGAGCCGCCCCCCACATCCGCCAACTGCACACCCAAGGGCAACGGCCCGCTGTCCTGGCGCCCGGTGTAGCTGGCAATGCCTGCCAGGGCCAGATAATTGATGTCATGGCCGGCGCGATCCTTGTAGGGGCCGGTCTGGCCGTAGCCGGTGATGGAGACGTAGATCAGCTTTGGGTTGATCGCCTTCAACGCCTCGTAACCCAGGCCCAGGCGCTCCATGACCCCGGGGCGGAACTGCTCGAGGACGATGTCGTAGTCCGCCACCAGTTGCCGCACGATCGCCACCGCCTCGGCCTGCTTGAGGTCCAGGGCCAGGCTGCGTTTGTTGCGGTTCAGATAGGCATGGCTGGCCGACACGCCCTGGTCATGGGGCGGCAGTACTCGCAGCAGGTCCATGCGCGTGGGGGATTCGATGCGCAACACCTCGGCGCCCATGTCGGCCAGCAGCAACGAGGCGAACGGCCCCGGCAGCAAGGTGGAGAAATCCAGTACTTTGAGGGACGCCAAGGGACCTGACATGCGGACTCCGATTCCGATTCGATTGGCCACAGAGTAGGCAAACCCGGCGGTCGGCGGCAATCACATAAACCATCATCCGAAGTGACTGATGCTTCCCGAAGGCATAAAAAAACCCATCCGAAGATGGGTTTTTCACAAACGCTGCAGCCTTACTTGACGGCGGTTGGAGCCGGGCCTTCGGCCACGCCCAGGTCGTCTTCTTCACGGGTGTCGGAGATACCGCGACCACCGGAAGCCAGTTCGACTTTCAGCTTGTCTTCGTCCAGTTCCTTGACCCACTTGGCCACAACCAGGGTTGCAACAGCGTTGCCAACCAGGTTGGTCAGTGCGCGGGCTTCGGACATGAAGCGGTCGATACCCAGGATCAGCGCCAGGCCGGCAACAGGCAGGTGGCCAACAGCCGACAGGGTAGCGGCCAGTACGATGAAACCACTACCGGTCACGCCAGCAGCGCCCTTGGACGACAGCAGCAGTACCAGCAACAGGGTGATCTGGTGGGTGATGTCCATGTGGGTGTCAGTCGCCTGGGCGATGAACACGGCAGCCATGGTCAGGTAGATCGAAGTACCGTCCAGGTTGAAGGAGTAGCCAGTCGGGATAACCAGGCCGACTACCGACTTCTTGGCGCCCAGGCGTTCCATCTTGATCAGCATGCGTGGCAGTGCGGATTCGGACGAGGAAGTACCCAGTACGATCAGCAGTTCTTCACGGATGTAGCGGATCAGTTTCAGGACGCTGAAGCCGTGTGCGCGGCAGATGGCGCCCAGCACCAGCACCACGAACAGGATGCAGGTGATGTAGAAGCAGATCATCAGCTGACCGAGCTGCACCAGCGAACCTACGCCGTAGGCACCGATGGTGAACGCCATGGCGCCCAGGGCACCGAGTGGCGCGAGCTTCATGATCATGTTGATGATGTTGAACATCACGTGGGCGAAACGATCGATGAAGTCCAGCACCGGCTTGCCGTAGGCACCCAGGCGGTGCAGGGCGAAACCGAAGATCACCGAGAACATCAGCACTTGCAGGATGTCACCGGTAGCGAACGCGCCAACGATAGTGTTCGGGATCACGTTCAGCAGGAAGCCAACGATGCTCTGGTCGGCACCGGCAGTCACGTAGGCCGCGACTTTGGAGGCGTCCAGGGTAGCCACGTCGATATGCATGCCGGCGCCCGGTTGCACGACGTTGACCACGACCAGGCCGATCAGCAGGGCGATGGTGGAGACGATTTCGAAGTACAGCAGCGCGTAGCCGCCGGTCTTGCCGACCGATTTCATGCTTTGCATGCCAGCGATGCCGCTGACAACGGTGCAGAAGATGATCGGGGCGATGACCATTTTGATCAGCTTGATAAAGCCGTCACCCAGTGGCTTGAGGGCCACGCCGGTCTGCGGGTAGAAGTGACCGAGCAAAATACCGATAACGATTGCAACGATCACCTGGAAATACAGGGATTTGTACAGTGGCTGACGAGTCGTCATTGCAAAGTTCCTCAATCGTCTCGTGTGGCAAATATCCGCCATTGCCCACGACACTTGAATTGCGAACCCTCCTGCACTGGAGGGATTTGTTGTTTGAGAGCCTGCTCGAGGCGGTCTCCCTGCGCTCTGTATCGCAAGCGTCGTGCCACTTCTGCTGAAACTCCCTGAAGGCCTTTAGACATCAGCGCTCGGGCGATTTCCAGCTTAAGGTTATGCCTACAGACAGTGGCGGATTTCCGCCTGCTCGCCTGATCTCGTCCTACAATTTGGCGGATATCCGCCTTGTTGCACCGGCCCGGGGTGGCTAACATCCGCCACTCAATGGAAGAGGCCCCTCATGCGTGAACGAACCATCGCCAGTCACTACGCCCGGGCCGCCCTCGGCGGTGCTCGCCGGGCCGGCTACGATTATTCGGGCCTGCTGCAGCAGGTCGGCATCACTGCGGAACTGCTGAGCGAGCCCCGCGCCCGCATCGCCCCCGAGCAATTCACCCAGTTGTTGCAAATGCTGTGGCTGGCGCTGGATGACGAATACCTGGGCTTCGCCGAAGGCCCGAGCAAGCGCGGCACCTTCGCCATGATGTGCCACGCGCTGATTCACTGCCGCACCCTGGAGAAGGCTCTGGAACGCGGCTTATTATTTTATAGCCTATTCCCGCAGGGTCCGCGCTGGCGTCTGACACGTGAAGGAGAAATGGCCCGCCTGAGCCTGGACGATTCGCAGCTCTGGGACCCGGATCACTTCCTCAGCGAATGCCTGCTGGTGATCTGGCACCGCCTCGGCAGTTGGCTGATTGGCCAGCGCATCCGCCTGCACCAGGCCACCTTCAGCTACCCGACGCCGCCCCACGCCGGTGAGTACGACTTGCTGTTCCCCTGCCCGCAGGTATTCGCGGCGCCCACCAGCAGCCTGGTGTTCCCCAGCCGCTACCTGAGCCTGCCGTTGTTGCAGGACGAGCGCACCCTCAAGCATTTCCTCGAACGCTCCCCGGCCGACCTGCTGTCGCGGCCGGATGAAGGCGACAGCCTGAGCAGCCAGTTGCGCCGCCTATTGAGCCGCGACCGCACGCCCTGGCCCGACCTCGAAGCCGTCGCCCAGCACCTGCATATCAGCCCGCAGACCCTGCGTCGGCATTTGCGGGAGGAAGGCACCAGCTTTCAGGCGCTCAAGGATGAGTTGCGCCGGGACATTGCGATCTATCATTTGGGGCGGGCGGATTTGTCGTTGCAGGAGATCGCCGAGCAGCTGGGGTTTTCCGAACCGTCGGCGTTTCATCGGGCGTTCAAGAAGTGGACCGGGTTGACGCCGGGGGCCTATAGAGCACAAGAAACCTAGGTGTGTATTGATGCGACTGGCCTCTTCGCGAGCAAGCCCGCTCCCACATTTGACCGAGTTCCACCTTGGGAATGCCATCGAATGTGGGAGCGGGCTTGCTCGCGAAGAGGCCGGCACAGCCAATAAAGATCAAACAGCCGGGAAGTGGATCTTGAACGCAGCCCCACCCAGCGGTGAATCCCCAAGGGTCAGCCGGGCGCCATAGCTTTCAATGATGTCCTTGACCACCGCCAGGCCAATCCCCTGCCCCGGATGCTGGCGGTCGAGCCGCTCGCCCCGCTGCAGGATGCGCGCACGCTGGTCCGGCGGCACGCCGGGGCCATCGTCTTCGATGCACAACTCGGTGCCCTCCAGGCTTTCCTGCAAGGTGATGCGCACTTCGCTCAGGCACAGGCGATAGGCGTTCTCCAGCAGGTTGCCGAGCAGTTCCAGCAAGGCGCCCTTCTCGATCGGCACGTCGCATTCGTCCGGCAGTTCAAAGGCGACCTTCACGCCCTTATCGCGATAAACCTTGTCCAGCGTGTCGCACAGGCTTTGCAGCACCGGCTCCAGCCGCACCTGGTGGCGCACCAGGCCGCTTTTACGCAGGCTGGCGCGCTGCAATTGGTAGCTGATCTGCTGGCTCATGCGTTCGATCTGCGATTGCAGTACCCAGGCCTGGTCCCGATCTTCGGGGCGCTGGGCCATGTCTTCACTCACGCCTTGCAACACCGCCAACGGGGTTTTCAGGCTGTGGGCCAGGTCATCCAGGGAATCGCGGTAACGGGTGCGTTGCTCCCGCTCGCTGTGGAGCAACCGGTTCAGGGAGCCGGTCAGGCGCAGCAGCTCGCGCGGGTGTTGCTCGCTGAGGCTTTCCCGGGTACCGCCTTCGATTTCATCCAGTTCCTGGCTCAGCCGGCGCAGCGCCTGCAGGCCCCAGGTCAGGCCCAGCCACAACAGGGTCAGCAGCACCAGCAAGGCGGCGCCGAAGCCCAGGTAGAGGTTTTCCCGCAGGCCTTCGAGGGTCAGTTGGTATTCACGCACCGGTTGCAGGGCGACGATACTGAACGCCGCGCTCTTGCCGCCCAGCAGCTTGACCTCGACGTCATAGACAAAAAATTCCTGGCCGTTGGCCTCGCGGATCCGCGCAAATTCGTTGCCGCGCCCGTCATAGCGCGGCTTGTAGTTGATGTTCTCTTCCTGTGTGGCGCGCGACCGCCAGACCAGATGGCCTTCGCGGTCATAGATGTAGCCCAGCAGGCGGCTGTCGGTGAGGTTGAAACGCTCGTCCGGCAGCTGCGCAGGCATCAGCAGGCGATTGTTTTCAACCCGGGCAGCCGAAATCAGCGTGGTGACATCCGACGCCAGGCGCTGCTCGATGGAGTCCTGCAGGGCCAGGCTGAAGGCGCCCTGCATGGCCGGCAACAAGGCCAGCATAAACAGCACGGCCAGGATGGTGGCCGCGAGCATCAAACGTACACGTAGCGAGCGAATCAACGGCAGCGCTCATTGAACAGGTAGCCCAGGCCACGCACGGTGTCGATCGGCTTGAAACCCGCCGGGCCTTCCAGCTTGCGGCGCAGGCGGCCCACCAGCACTTCGATCACGTTCGGATCACGCTCGTCGTCATCGGGGTAGAGCTGTTCCATCAGGCGGTCCTTGGCGACCACTTGCTGGTGATGCCGCATCAGGTATTCGAGGATGCGGTATTCGTAGGCGGTCAGCGCCAGTGGCTGTTCGTCGAGGGACGCCTGCTTGCGATTGAGGTCCAGCAGCAACGGCCCGGCGACGATGGTGGATTGGGTGAAACCGCTGGAGCGGCGCAACAGTGCGTTCATCCGCGCTTCCAGCTCTTCGAACTGGAACGGCTTGACCACGTAGTCGTCGGCACCCGCTGCCAGGCCTTCAACCTTGTCCTGCCAGTTGCCACGGGCGGTCAGGATCAGGATCGGGAAGGTCTTGGCCTGGGCGCGCAATTGGCGGATCAGGTCCAGGCCGCCCATGCCGGGCAGGCCCAAATCGATGATCGCCAGGTCGTGGTTGAATTGCCCGGTCTGGTACAGCGCCTCTTCGGCATTGGCGACGGCCTCGACCACGTGACCGCTGTCGGTAAGGCGGGTCAACAGGTGATGGCGCAGCAACGCCTCATCTTCGACAACCAGCAATTTCATAAAGCTCTCCAAGGCAAATCAACTTTCCAACTGGGGTATATCATAGCGGCCCTGCAGGTCTTGCTGGCGCAATTTACTGCCGTTGAAGTGACCTGACAGGTTTTCGTTGCCCACGCGATAGTCTGACTGCGGGGTGTGCTGGCCCAGGGACTGGCCCCATGGAGCCGCCTGTTCACCGGCATCCTCGAAGCTCACCCGCTGGAGAAGGCTGTAGGGCTTTTTGCTCTTCTCCTTGGAGAAACCCGCGAAACTCGAATCAGAGGCCTGGACGCCAGCGGTGGCGCTGAGCATGGTTAAGGCCAACATCAGCTTCTTGATCGCAGTCATGGTGCTACCTCATACGCTTGGGCTTTGGGTACGGGGCCAGACTACGCAGACGCCCCTGAACTCCCCCTGAACACTCTCTGAACCTGGGCTGAACCGAGGCCGGCTACTGTGTAAAGAGTTATTTACGTATCCCCGGCCGCAGGCTATCCAGCGGCCCTGCAACTCGGCAAAATACCCGGCATGAATTCCCTACCCGCCTGCTGCACCCCACTTGACGCCCATTGGCCGTTGCCCGATGCCTTGCCCGGCACGGTCTTGCTGAGCACCCGTTTTGACCCGGCCCTGCTGGCCATCGGCGATTTCCAGCGCAGCGCCGTGCCGCCACCCGCGAGCATCCAGCGTTCGGTGGCCAAGCGGCAGGCGGAGTTCCTGGCCGGTCGCCTGTGCGCCCGCGCGGCCCTGCAACAGCTGGACGGGCTGGATTGCGTGCCGGCGATCGGCGAGGACCGCGCGCCGGTCTGGCCCGCGCACATCAGCGGTTCGATCACCCACAGCACCGGCCATGCAGCGGCCATCGTCGCCCACAAGACACAGTGGCGCGGGCTGGGGATGGACCTGGAGAACCTGCTGACCCTGGAGCGGGCGGAACGCCTGGCCGGGGAGATCCTCACACCGGATGAATTGCTGCGCATGGCCGCCGGGCCGCGGGAGCAGGTTGCGCAACTGGTGACGCTGACGTTTTCGGCGAAAGAGAGCCTGTTCAAGGCGCTCTACCCGATCGTGCAGAAGCGCTTTTATTTTGAGCATGCCGAGTTGCTGGAGTGGTCGGATACCGGCCATGCGCGGCTGCGGTTGCTGACGGACTTGTCCGCAGAATGGTGCCATGGCAAGGAACTGGAGGCGCAGTTTGCGGTGGATGGCGGGCAGTTGTTGAGCCTGGTGGCCGTCCAGGCCTAGACCTTCTCCTGATCCCGTGGCCAACTCAGGCTGAAACACGCGCCACCCAGATTGTTGCTCTTGCTGATCAACGCCCGGCCACCGTGCCAATAGATGATCCGCCGCACAATGGATAACCCCAGGCCGTGCCCACCCGACGCGCGGGTCCGGCTGTCATCCAGGCGCAGGAACGGCGTGAAAATCCGCTCCCAGGCACTTTCCGGTACGCCCGGCCCGTCGTCTTCCACGTCGATGCGGCAACGCACCTGGCCCACCTGGTAACTGATCAGCACCTGCCCCTGGGCGTGGCGCATGGCGTTGCTCACCAGGTTTTGCAGGGCACGGTGCAGGTAACGCGGCTCGGCCTCCACCCATGCATCATCCCAATGCGCCGAGGACAGGCAGATGCCCCGCGCCACGTTGATTTCCGGGCGCAGCGGTGACAGTTCATCAATCACCTGATCCAGCAACGCATTGAGGTCGACCCGCTGGAAATTCAGTGCCGGCGCCCCCTGTTCCAGCCGCGCGTAGGTGAGCATTTCGTCCACCAGGCCATCGAGGTCCTGGATGTCGCTGTCCATGCCCTCCATATACTTGCGCCGCGCTTCAGGCGTGGCCGCGTCGCCGATCATCTCCAGGCCGAACCGCAGGCGCGCCACCGGGGTGCGCAATTCGTGGGACACCGCCCGCACCAGTTCGCGCTGAATTGCCAACAGGCGTTGCAGGTGCTCGGCCATGCCATTGAACGCTGCCGCCAGGCGCCCCACCGAATCGGCGCCGCGGGCCGGCACCCGCACTTCAAGGCTGCCTTTGGCGATGCGCGTGGCGGCGGCTTCCAGGCCACTCAAGCGCCGCTCCAGCTGGCGCACCAATAAATAGACGATCAAGCCGATCAAGGTCAGGCTGATCAGCGCAATCAGGATCAGCCATTGCGCCGGGTACGGATTCATCTGATACAGCGGGCCGATTTCCAGGACCCACGGCGTGCCGACCATGCCGGCAAATACCCGGATCGAATCCCCACCCTTGCCCAGGGCCATCACGGTATCGCCTTCGGACACGCGGCGGCGCTGGTCTTCGTCCATATCGGCCTGATTGAGCATCACCAGGTGCATCTCGAAACCAAAGCCCTTGGCTTCCTTCAGGTCTGCGAGTTTCTGCGGTTGCTCCGCCACCGGGAAACGCACCAGCTCATCGGCCAGCAGGTAAATCGTCGCGCGGGCCAATTGTTCGCTGATTTGCTGCACTTCACCGGTCAGCAACAGTTGCTCCTGGTCACTGACCAAGCGCAGCACCCTGGCCGCGTGAGGCCCGGTTTGCTCCACCAACACCTGGCCGCGTTGCAGACGGCTACGCTGGGTCAGGTCCAGGTGCGCCTCGGCCACGGTCTGCAATTGCAGCGGGATACCCAGCAAGCGCTCCCACACTGCCAGGGCACGGCGGCGCTCGATGGCACTCATGGGTTGCAGGTTGTCGCCCATCAGCGCGAAGGTGCCGTGGGCCAGGCGCTCGCGGTACTGGCCGCTGCGCACTTCATTGAGCAGGTGCAAGGCCAGTACGCCGAGCAACGCCACCAGAATCAGCGCCGCGCACATGCCGCCGTAGATGCGCAGGAAGATTGAGTTCACGGCGTCAGGTCAGCCGCAGCTTCGGGGACGAACAGGTAGCCTTTGCTGCGAATGGTCTTGATCAGGCGTGGGTGGATCGGGTCGTCGCCGATTTTCGGGCGGATGCGCGAGATGCGCACGTCGATGGAGCGGTCCTGGCCGTCATAGCCAATACCGCGCAAGGCGGTGAAGATTTCTTCCCGGGACAGGATCCGCCCGGCATTCGCCACCAGCAACCACAGCAGGTCGAATTCGGCGCTGGTCAGTTCGATGCCGCCCTCATGCAGCCAGGCTTCACGCAGGGCGTTGTCCACCACCAGCGGGCCGAATTGCAGGCGCCGCTGTTTTTCGGGGAGTACAGGCTCGACGCTTTCGCTGCGCCGCAGCAGGGCCTGGATGCGTGCCAGCAACAGGCGTGGACGCACGGGTTTGCACACGTAATCGTCGGCGCCCATGTCCAGGCCCAGCACCTGGTCCATGTCGTCGGTGCGCGCGGTCAGCATCAGGATCACCCCGTCGTAGCGCTCGCGCACCTTGCGGCAAATGCTCAGGCCGTCTTCACCGGGCAACATCAGGTCGAGGATCACCAGGTCCGGCTGCTCGGCGATGATCCGCGCCGCCGCGAGGGCGCCATTGCCTTCCACCGACACCCGCAAGCCGTTGCTCTCCAGGTAGTCACGGGTCAACTCGGCCAGTCGCTCGTCGTCCTCGACAATCAATACCTGCCAGGCTTCTTGCTCCATGCGTTACCTCGGTTCTAATTATTGTAGGGGCGGGTTTGCCCGAGAAAACTCGAGGGCGCCGCGTTTATTCAGGTTTCCAGCGTCATCGTTGACGTCCTTCGCGGGCAAGCCCGCTCCTACAGTTGTCATGTAGGCGAGGCATAAACTGTATGGATAACCGCCGATTGTAGCAACGGGCCGGCCCTCTGCCACAAGCGCGCAAATGCGTTCGGACATCGTGTTTTTTTGTGATAGGGTTCGCGCCCGCAAAAATCCAACCGGTTGTTTTTACCTCGGAATATTCGGTGACAAACGGCGCAATGCAGCAGTACTGCGGCCTACACGGCCATTCCACGTTTCATACACATTTTACCCACAGCGTTATCCACAGGTAGTCCGTTGCTAAGCCCCCCAAAACGCATTATCTTGTAGGTCGTCGCCAAAAAAACCCTACATGTAGGGTTTTCAGCGAAAAGACCAAACACAAATCAGACAAGAAACTCAAGCTCTTTCTTGCTCCTGTTTGGTGAACTTAAGCCTTTTTCAGAAGACCAAACCGCGCACGCGGATGGCAGCCGTTTTCTGCCCCGATCAGGCGAAAACGGTACGGGTGTTGCAGTACGAAACTGTCACCCACCAGGAATACGGTAAAGAGCCCCAAGGCTTGTAACCGAAGACTTCGGCATGGAAGCGGCGCGAACAGCTCCCTTCCTCCTGTCCCGAAGTTGTTATGCCAGGCCCCTGGCCTGTTGTAAGTGCTTCAGGACGGAACGGTGGGCACCGTGATGGTGCCCAAATAAATATAGAATGTGGAGACAACCCCCCATGCAAACCGACACAACTCGCGAGAACCCGCAGGGCTCCGTGCCGCAGGCCGCTGATTCGAACCTGGATCTGTCCGCCACCGCGCCCGGCCAATTGCGCGTGATCAAGCGTAACGGCACTGTCGTTCCTTACACCGATGACAAAATCACCGTCGCGATCACCAAAGCGTTTCTTGCAGTTGAAGGCGGCACCGCTGCTGCCTCGTCGCGCATCCACGACACCGTTGCCCGCCTGACCGAACAGGTCACCGCAACCTTCAAGCGTCGCATGCCATCGGGCGGCACCATTCACATCGAAGAAATCCAGGACCAGGTCGAACTGGCCCTGATGCGTGCCGGCGAGCAGAAAGTCGCCCGCGACTACGTGATCTACCGTGACTCGCGCGCCAAGGAACGTGCCGTACGTTCCCCGGCCGAAGAAGCTGCCGTACAAGCTCACCCGTCGATCCGCATCACCCTGGCCGACGGTACGTTTGCACCGCTGGACCTGGGCCGCCTGAACACCATCATCACCGAGGCCTGCGAAGGCCTGGAAGAAGTCGATGGCGACCTGATCCAGCGCGAAACCCTGAAGAACCTGTACGACGGCGTGGCCCTGACCGACGTCAACACCGCACTGGTGATGACCGCCCGTACCCTGGTCGAGCGTGAGCCGAACTACTCGTTCGTCACCGCGCGCCTGCTGATGGACACCCTGCGTGCCGAAGGCCTGGGCTTCCTGAAAGTCGCCGACAGCGCCACCCACCACGAGATGGCCGACCTGTACGCCAAGGCCCTGCCGGCCTACATCGCCAAGGGTATCGAATTCGAATTGCTGAACCCGATCCTGGCCACCTTCGACCTGGAAAAACTCGGCAAGGCGATCAACCACGAGCGCGACCAGCAGTTCACTTACCTGGGCCTGCAAACCCTGTACGACCGTTACTTCATCCACAAGGACGGGATCCGCTTCGAACTGCCGCAAGTGTTCTTCATGCGCGTGGCCATGGGCCTGGCGATCGAAGAGAAGCAGAAAGAAGACCGTGCCATCGAGTTCTACAACCTGTTGTCGTCCTTCGACTACATGTCGTCGACCCCGACCCTGTTCAACGCCGGTACCCTGCGTCCACAGCTGTCCAGCTGCTACCTGACCACCGTGCCGGATGACCTGTCGGGCATCTACCACGCGATCCACGACAACGCCATGCTGTCCAAATTCGCCGGCGGCCTGGGTAACGACTGGACCCCGGTGCGTGCACTGGGTTCGTACATCAAGGGCACCAACGGCAAGTCCCAGGGCGTTGTACCGTTCCTCAAAGTAGTGAACGACACCGCCGTAGCCGTGAACCAGGGTGGCAAGCGCAAGGGCGCTGTATGTGCCTACCTGGAAACCTGGCACATGGACATCGAAGAGTTCATCGAGCTGCGCAAGAACACCGGTGATGACCGTCGTCGTACCCACGACATGAACACCGCCAACTGGATCCCTGACCTGTTCATGAAGCGCGTCTTCGATGACGGCAAGTGGACCCTGTTCTCGCCATCCGAAGTACCGGACCTGCACGACCTGACCGGCAAGGCTTTCGAAGAGCGCTACGAGTACTACGAAGCCCTCACCGAATACCCGGGCAAGGTCAAGCTGTTCAAGACCATCCAGGCCAAAGACCTGTGGCGCAAAATGCTCTCCATGCTGTTTGAAACCGGCCACCCATGGCTGACCTTCAAAGACCCGTGCAACCTGCGCAGCCCGCAGCAGCACGTGGGCGTGGTCCACAGCTCGAACCTGTGCACCGAGATCACCTTGAACACCAACAAGGACGAGATCGCCGTTTGCAACCTGGGCTCGATCAACCTGCCGAACCACATCGTCAACGGCAAGCTGGACACCGCCAAGCTGGAACGCACCGTGAACACCGCCGTTCGCATGCTCGATAACGTTATCGACATCAACTACTACTCGGTACCCCAGGCGCAGAACTCCAACTTCAAGCACCGTCCGGTCGGCCTGGGCATCATGGGCTTCCAGGACGCGCTGTACCTGCAGCACATTCCTTACGGTTCGGACGCTGCAGTCGAGTTCGCCGACAAGTCCATGGAAGCGGTCAGCTACTACGCGATCCAGGCTTCCTGCGACCTGGCCGACGAGCGTGGCGCCTACGAGACGTTCCAGGGTTCGCTGTGGTCCAAAGGCATCCTGCCGCTGGATTCGCAACAGATCCTGATCGAGCAACGTGGCCAGAAGTACATCGACGTTGACCTGAACGAATCCCTGGACTGGGCGCCGGTACGTGCCCGTGTGCAGAAAGGCATTCGTAACTCCAACATCATGGCCATCGCACCGACCGCCACCATCGCCAACATCACTGGCGTGTCGCAGTCGATCGAACCGACCTACCAGAACCTGTACGTGAAATCGAACCTGTCGGGCGAATTCACCGTGATCAACCCGTACCTGGTTCGCGACCTGAAAGCCCGCGGCCTGTGGGACTCGGTCATGATCAACGACCTGAAGTACTACGACGGTTCGGTGCAGCAGATCGAGCGCATCCCGCAAGAACTCAAAGAGCTCTACGCGACTGCCTTCGAAGTGGACACCAAGTGGATCGTCGACGCCGCCAGCCGTCGCCAGAAGTGGATCGACCAGGCTCAGTCGCTGAACCTGTACATCGCCGGCGCATCGGGCAAGAAGCTCGACGTGACCTACCGCATGGCCTGGTACCGTGGCCTGAAAACCACTTACTACCTCCGTGCCCTGGCTGCCACCAGCACCGAGAAGTCGACCATCAACACCGGCAAGCTGAACGCTGTTTCCAGCGGCGGCAACCACGGTGATGATTCGGTTCTCGCCGCACCTGCCGGCCCGGCGCCAGTGCCTAAAGCCTGCGCGATCGACGAGCCGGATTGCGAAGCTTGCCAATAAGCTGAGCACACCCTGGGTCTAACCACCCAAGGTTGAAAAACCCCCGATAGGCCTACGGCGTATCGGGGGTTTTCTTTTGCCTGGAACAACACCGTCGCGATTCGCGCACGTATTTCACCTCCTTGAAAACATCGGTGGGCTTCTGGCCGACGTGCATCATGGCGGCTTTTATCGCTGAAACAGTGATGCAGTTGCCGCCAGGGCCCTGACTGAATCCGCTCCAGATATCGCCCGGCTGGCCTTGTACCGTTCCGACAGCCGTGTATCCGCCTGTGACGCCCCCACCTATAGGCGTTATCTGAACATCCAAAAAAAAGCCCCTCACGCGAGGGGCTTTTCGGTAAAGCGAGTTAAAGCGACAACATCAGGTCATCTGAATGATGGTCTGCATGATGGTGCTTTGGGTGGAGATGGTCTTGGCGTTCGCCTGATAGTTGCTCTGGGCCTTGATCAGGTCCACCAGCTCGTTGGTCAGGTTGACGTTGGAGTTCTCCAGGGAGTTGGCCACGATCGAACCCAGGGTGCCGACTTGCGGGGTATCAAAACCCGGCTGGCCCGACGCGAAGGTTTCTTTCCAGGTGGTGCCGCCGGCTGGCTGCAGGCCCTGCTCGTTGTTGAAGCTGGCCAGGGAGATCTGGCCGATGGCCTTGCTCTGCTGGTTGCTGAACGTGGCGAACAGTACGCCGCTGCCGTCGATTTTCAGCCCGGTGATTTGCCCGGTGGCGTAGCCATCGGTGGTCGGCGGGTTGCGGTAGGTGGCGGAGTTGTACTGGGTGATGTTCCCCATGTTGACGGCCACGCCGTCTGCGTTGGCGGCCGCACCGTTAGGCGTCCAGACACCATTGACCAGGCCGCCCGGCTTCCAGTCGGAAATGGTCAGGGTGGTATTGGAAGCGGTGGCTGGCGGGGTAACGATCCCGGTCAGCTTGCCGGAGGTGTCAAACGACAGCGTCGAGGCGACTGGCGCTTTCACGTCAGTACCGGTGCCGCTGATCGGCGAGCCGTCAGGGTTGCGCCCATCGATCAGGGTGTAGGACTTCCAGGTGTTGGAGTCGGTCTTCACCAGGTACTGCACCATCGGATGCGCGTTGCCCTGCGTATCGTACAGCGTGGTGGAATATTGAGTGGTGAAGCTGTCCGATTTGGTCGGATCAAACGGGTGCGCCGTCTGGTCGATCGCCGTCTCGGAGGAGTTCAGGTTACTGGTGGAATCCACCTTGCTCGAAGCCTTCGGCGGCAGGTACGACAGGTTGAGCTGCAGGTCGGTCAAGCCCCCCTTCTGGATGTTGCCATCGGCATCCGCTGCGTAGCCTTGCAGGCGCGAGGTGCCGGTGTTGTTGGTGATGTAGCCGTCCTTGTCGGCCCGGAACGCACCGTTGCGGGTGTATTCCAGCGAACCGTCGCTGCCCTTCTGCACGAAGAAGCCGCCGCCCTGGATCGCCATGTCGAGCGTGCCGCCGCTGTTGTTGACGTCACCCTGGGTGAACTGCTGGGACACGGCCGCCAGGTTCACGCCATTGCCGATGCTGTTCTGGCCGGTACCCAGCTTGGAAGCCGCGTAGATATCCGCGAATTCCGCACGGGACGACTTGAAGCCGGTGGTCGCGACGTTGGCGATGTTGTTGCCCGTCACGTCCAGTTGTTTGTTGGCCGCATAGAGGCCGCTAAGGCCGATGTTAAAAGACATTGTTCTCTCCTTTTGCCGTATTTAGCCGGCTCTATGTACCGATAGTCTGAATTTGCGACAGCTTGATACTGCCCAGGCCGCCCGCCAGGTTCAGCACCATTTCAGCGCCGTTCGTACCCAGGGTTACGCTGGTCACCGTTGCCGGCAGCGAGGTGGCGAGGGCCACCGAGTCACCCTTGTCATTCTTGGTGGTGGCATTGAAGGTGTAGGTGCCGGGTGGCGCCGTCTCACCCGCATCGGTCTTGCCGTCCCAGACGAAGCTGGAGTTGCCGGCGCTCTGGGCGCCCATGTCGATGGTGCGAACGACGTTGCCATCCTTGTCGGTGATCTTGACGGAGACGTTGCCCGTCGCCGCCGTCACCGCCACGGAACCGGTCATGCTCTTGCTGGTATCCACCATCGCCTTGTCGGTCTGGGTGATGACCGAACGCCCCACCAGCGACGAAGCCTGCAGCGCCTGGGAGGAGCTGAAGTTGCTGGAAATCGCATTCACCGAGTCATTCAGGTTGTTGATGCCTTCCAGACTGCTGAACTGCGCCAACTGTGCGACGAACGCGCCATTGTCCTGGGGCGACAGCGGGTCCTGGTTTTTCAGCTGGGTCACCAGCAATTGCAGGAACGCGTCCTTGCCCATCGCCTGGTTGCCCGTCGCCGACTTGGCGGCGTCACCGACGCTGGTGTTATCTGTCGCCGTCTTGACCTTGGAATTAAAAAGGTCCTGGACTGCCGTGTTCGTCGAACTGTTATCAACAATGGCCATTATTTGGCGCCCCTTATCACTGACCCAGGGTCAGGACCTTCTGCATCATGGTTTTGGCGGTGTTCATCATTTCCGCGTTGGTCTGGAACGAGCGGCTGGCGGAAATCATGTCGGCCATTTCCTCGACCACGTTGACGTTGGGGTAGTACACGTACCCTTTTTCGTTCGCGGCAGGGTGGTTCGGCTCGTAGCGGGCTTCGAGGTTGCTCTGGTCTTCGACCACACCGAGCACCTGCACGCCCTGGCCTGCGGCATCCTGGTTCTGGAACAGCGAATCGCCGCTGCCACTCTGGCCGCCCTGGCCGCTCTGGCCGCTCTGGAACATGGTGGCGAACACCGGGTGCCGGGCACGGTAGGTCTGGTCGATGCTCGAAGACACGGTCTCGGCGTTGGCGATGTTACTGGCGACGGTGTTGAGGCGCGTGGTCTGCGCACTCATGCCACTACCGGCAATATTGAAAACACTGGCGAGGGACATGGCTTATTCTCCACGCAGGGCTGACATCAGCCCTTTGAATTTGCTGTTGAGCAGGGTGAAGCTGGCCTGGAAGTTCACTGAGTTCTCGGCGTAGGCCGATTGCTCCAACTGGGCGTCCACGGTGTTCTGGTCGATCGACGGTTGCATCGGCGTGCGATACAGCAGCGACTCGTCACCATTGCCCAGGCCTTGCGCCTCGATATGACGGCTGTTGGTCATGTTCAGGGCGAAGGTGCCGTTCTTGGTCTTGTCTTGCTGGGCGGCGAGCACGGCAGAGAAGTCCAGGTCCCGAGCCTTGTAGTTCGGGGTGTCGGCGTTGGCGATGTTGTTGGCCAGGACTTCGGCACGCTGGGCGCGAAAGCCCAGTGCTTGTTCGTGGATACCGAGCGCTTTATCGAAGCTGATGCTCATGGCGGAAACCTTTAGGGGCTGACCTGCTTTTCGTAACAAGGATTTAGCAAGGGCCATGCCAAGTTGCTTGAGCCCCGTAAATCAAGGGTTTGCGAGGGAATTGCCGGCGGCAATGCCAGAAAAGCGGCAAAGGGTTTCCGCGAAACGCCAGTAAAGCGGCAATGAGGGCTTGCCGCTTTGCGACCATAAAAAAAGGGAGGCCTGTGCAGGCCTCCCTTTTTGTTCAAGCACTCATCACTTGGCCTGGTAAATGATTCCAGGACTGCACTGCACCATCTGGTAATGATCCGGCAAACCGTTCAGCGCCTCGGAAGCCCCCAGGAACAGATAACCGCCACGCTTGAGGGTGCCGTGGATGCGCAACAGAATGTCTTTCTTCACCTCGGCCGAGAAGTAGATCAGCACGTTGCGGCAAAACACCATGTCGAACTTGCCCAGGCTGGCATAACTGTCCAGCAGGTTGAACGAACGAAACTCCACCCGGCTCTTGATCGGCGCCTTGACCGCCCAACGCCCTGCTCCCTTGGGATCGAAGAAACGCTGCAAGCGCTCCTGCGACAACCCGCGCCCCAGCGCCAGGCTGTCGTACTCGCCGGTCTTGCAGTTGGTGAGCATGGTGCCGGACAAATCCGTGGCCACGATTTGCGCCCCGGCCTTCAACTGGCCCATGTTGGTCCGCTCGAACTCATCGATGGCCATCGAAATCGAATACGGTTCCTGTCCCGACGAACAGGCGGCCGACCAGATGCGCAGGCGCTGGCCGGGAGCGGCCTTGATCGCCTCGGGCAGCACCTTGTTCTTGAGCACTTCAAACGGATAGGTATCGCGAAACCACAAGGTTTCGTTGGTGGTCATGGCGTCGACCACCATCTCCTTGAGCCCGCTGCGTGGCTGGCCCTGGATCCGTTGCACCAACTCCCCGAGGGACTTGATGCCTTGCTGCTCCATCAGTTTGTTGAGACGGCTGGATACCAGGTACTGCTTGTTTTCACCGAGCAATATGCCACAGGCCTTTTCCAGGAAGACCCGGAACTGTTCGAAATCCAAATTACCCGTAGACAATGATACCGCCTCTTAAATCGTGTGACCGCCAGGGAAAAGGCCCCTAGCCGTGATCTGCTGCCTTGATCCGGTCGACTACCCGGGATGCCAGGTCATCAGGGCGGAATTTGGCCAGGAAGTCATCGGCACCGACCTTCTTGACCATCGCCTGATTGAATACACCCGACAACGAAGTATGCAGGATGATATGTAGTTTTTGCATGCGTGGGTCGTTGCGTATCTCGGCCGTGAGGGTGTAGCCGTCCATTTCCGGCATCTCGATGTCGGAGATCATCATCAGGAATTCTTCTTCCGGCTTCTTGCCCTCATCCACCAGCTTGCGCAGGTAATCCAGGGCCTGGCGACCGTCATTGAGCGCGACCACTTCGACCCCAACGGTCTGCAGGCAACGGGACACCTGCTTGCGCGCAACCGAAGAGTCGTCCACCGTCAGCACCCGCAGCGAGATCGCCTTGTGCGCGGTTTCGGCGTCTACCACACCCACCGATATCGCCTCGGAGGTCGGGGCCACTTCGGCGAGGATTTTCTCCACGTCGATGATTTCCACCAACTGGTTGTCGACCCGCGTCACCGCCGTGAGGTAGTGATCGCGACCGGTGCCCTTGGGCGGCGGATGGATCTCTTCCCAGTTCATGTTGACGATGCGCTCCACCGAGCGCACCAGGAAACCCTGGGTCTTGGTGTTGTACTCGGTAATGATCACGAACGGGCTCTCGCGGTCCTGCAACCCCGCCGAACCGGTGGCCATTGCCAGGTCAAGAATCGGGATGGTCGCGCCACGAATATTCGCCACACCGCAAACCACCGGGCTGGACTTGGGCATTATTGTCAGCTTGGGACACTGCAGCACTTCGCGAACCTTGAAGACATTAATCCCGTACAGCTGCTTGCCGTCCAGACGGAACAACAGCAACTCCAGGCGATTCTGCCCCACCAGCTGTGTGCGCTGGTTCACTGAATCCATTACACCGGCCATGCCCAGACTCCTACGCTAAAACTTAGGGGTACGACGCGTACCCAACACTAAACGGCACGAGCTTTGCTTTTTTATTGGCCATGGACATCAAAACGACAGTTTCCCGACGCCTCCGATCCCCACAGTACCGCAGATTGCTCTGCGTCTCGATGGCGTTGCTTGCCTTGGCTACGGGCCAGCCGGCCCGCGCCGATAACGTCACCTTGCCTGATCTGCTTATCGGCGTCACTCAAGGCTTTCTTGAGTTCACTGTAGAAGATTATCTGGCCACGACGCAGACACCGGGCCGCTACGAAATCCAGGTCAACCAGCTGGATCCGCGCCTGCGCATGCCCATGTGCGACAGAGAATTGACAGCTTCCCTGGAAAGCCCCGCCCAGCCCATCGGGCGCGTGACCGTGAAAGTGCGCTGCGAAGGCGCCTCGCCCTGGACGGTGTTCGTGCCCGCCCAGGTCAAACTGTTTCGCGAAGTGGTGGTGGTGACGCGCCCGCTGAAACGTACCGGAATCATTGGTTATGATGACGTCGCGATGCGCGAGCGCGACATCAGCATGATCACCCAGAGCTACCTCACGTCCCTTGACCAGGCACTCGGGCAGAAACTTACCCGACCAATGGTCGCCGACCAGGTGATTACCCTGGTCCATCTCGAGCAGGCCGAAGTCGTGCGCAAAGGTGACCAGGTGGTGATTTCCGCCAGCAGCGGTGGCCTGAATGTAAAAATGCCGGGGGAAGCCCTGTCCAACGGCGGCATGAGTGAACAGATTCGCGTCAAGAACCTGAATTCCAACCGCGTGATCAAGGCCCGGGTGACTGCGCCGGGGCAGGTTGAGGTGGCTTTATAGATCACTGGCATCGGACGCCAGCTTTTCCTACACTGTGCGCAAAGCGGCATCGCGCATAGGTTTATTGTCAATCGAGCCTAAAGTTTGTCCGGGTATGGCCGAAAACATGGCAAGCGTCCAAATACCCAGAGGTTTTTTTAACATGGTCATCGATTTCAGTCGTTTGAATAACGCCCTGCCAACGCCCGGTTCTTCGCGCACCAACGGTGCCAAAGACAGCGTTGAAGCCAAGTCCCAGCCTCTGCCTGCCAAGACAGAACAGGCCGGTGCGAGCCAAAGCGGGGAATCGGTACACCTGAGCAATGAGGCTCAACAGTTGCAGAAGGTCACTGACTCGCTGAGCGATCAGCCAGTTGTCAATAAAGCCCGTGTGGCCGAATTGAAACAGGCGATTGCCGATGGCAGCTATAAGGTCGACAGCAACCGTGTAGCCAGCAAACTGCTTAACTTCGAAGCCGAGCGCTAGGCAAAGGCCTGCGCCAGGCTTTTGGACGCTTAAACCCCAAGGCCAGCCATGCACGACGAAAACTTGCTACAACTGATCATTGAAGACCTGCCTCCCGCACAGCAGCTGCTGGAGCTCCTTCGAGAAGAATCACTGGCCCTGTACGGCCGGGACATGCGCATGCTGGAAGAAATCCTGGCGCGCAAGCAATCGCTGATCGTCCTGCTGGAACAGCACGGCAAGAAGCGCAGCCAGATTCTGATCAGCCTGGGCCTCACGGCCGACCACAAGGGCCTGGAACAACTCGCCAGCCACTCCACGGTGGGCGACCAGTTGCTGGCCCAGAGCAAAGAACTCAACCAGTTGCTGACCCTGTGCCAGGAAACCAACCTCCTCAACGGCCAGGCCATCCAGCTTCAGCAAGCCACGACCGCCAATCAGTTGCGTATCCTCCACGGCGGCGAGCCTCCGGCTCTCTACAACGCTCAAGGCTCCACCTCACGCCTGGCCAAGCCAAGCACCCGCAGCCAAGCCTGAAACCAGTTTGAGCGCGCCCTATCCAAGTCGCGCCACATACTGGCAAAATGACAGCACTTGCGTGTAGTCGTATTTTGTCTGGAGATGGAAGAACCGTGTTCAACACCCTTAACGCGGAAGATGCTCCGCAGCCACCCAAGGTACTCACCACGCCGCTGGAAATCGCTGGCACCTTGCGGATGCTGCAAGAAAGCCATGATCCGCTGATCATCACCTTCCATGAACGCAACCAGCGGTTTCAAAGCTACCTGGTGGAAATCGACCGGGACAGCAAGACACTGGCCTTGGACGAAATGGTCCCGCGCGACGGCGAACGCTACCTCGAGAATGGCGAAGCTTTCCGGATCGAAGGTTTTCACGAGGGGGTGCGGGTAGCCTGGGAAAGCAACGGCACCCTGACCCTCGATGAAGCCGGCGGCCACCGTATTTACCGCGGCAGCATGCCTGGCGAGGTGATTTACCATCAGCGTCGCAACGCCTTCCGCGCGGCGCTGAAGCTGGCGCAACTGGTGAGCGTCGAACTGGGCGGCGACAAACTCAAGGCCCCCATCAGCGGCAAGTTGCTGGATATTTCCGCCACCGGCTGCAAATTGCGCTTCGAAGGGGATATTTCCGAGCGCCTGCAACTGGGCCAGGTCTACGACCGATTTATCGCCGCGCTACCCTTTGGCAGCATGACCACCTCGGTAGAACTGCGTTACCTGCACTTCGAAGAAAGGATCAACACCACCTTCGCCGGCCTACGTTTTCATAACATGAGCGGACTGGTGCAGCGCCAGGTCGAGCGGTTTGTGTATCAACTGCAGCGTGAAGCGCGGCGGTTTGACAAGGACGACGACCTTTAAACAATAAAGGTCGCGACAAAAAAACGGGCAGTCCCTCAAGGGGGCTGCCCGTTTTTGCTTTCAGGGGCGCGCCCTGCTCAAGTCGTGGGGGTGATCATCCGGGTCCGGATGCTCTGGTGGCTCGGTGACAGGCTCCGGCTGACCCAGTTCGGGATCGACTTCCGGCTCGGGATCCACAACTGCGGTCTGCATCTGGTCCTGCACCACCTGTTCGTCCACTCGCGGATCGAGGCACGCTACCAGGGGCGAGCTGGACATGCTGTCGGGCATCGCCACGTGATGCAGCGGTGCGTCGTCCACCTGATGCAGGTTGGTGACCGCCTTGGGCCGGATGCGCCACACCAGGATCAATGCGCACACGCTGAAAAACGCATACAGCATATGGCTGCCGAACAGCTTCATCACCACACCGGCCAACAGCGGGCCGACACTGGCGCCGATGCCGTAGGTCACCAGCAACATCGCAGTGAGCGACACCCGGCGATCACCCTCGACGTGGTCGTTGGAAAACGCCACAGCCAGCGGGTACAGGCAGAACTGCACCAGGGAACAGAGAAAGCCCGCGACGAACAGCACTTCCAGTGGTACCTGGGTCATGATCGCCAACGGCAACGCGGCCACCGCCAGGCACAAGGCGAAACAGCGAATCAACAGCGCGCGGTCATATCGATCGGACAGCCAGCCCAATGGCCACTGCACCAGCAGCCCGGCGAAAATGCAGCTACCCATGAACAGGCCGACCTGCTCGGTGGTCAGCCCTTGCTGAGACGCGTACAGCGGCGCCAAACCGTAGAACGAACCGACGATCAGCCCGGCCCCCAACACCGTACTGAGGGACTGCGGCACCCGCTTGATAAAGAAGCGCGGCTCCATCGGCGCCGGATGCAGCGGCGCCGGGTGAATGCGGCGAGTCATGGCCACCGGCACCAGGCACAGCGCAAAACACAGCGCGACCAGCATCAGCAACTCAAGCCCCAACTGCGGGTGCATCACAAGGATCAACTGGCCCAGCACCAGGCCCAGGTACGAGGCGATCATATAGCCGCTGAACACCGCACCGCGTTGCTTGGCTTCAGCCTGTTCGTTAAGCCAGCTCTCGATGACCATGTACTGGCACATCATGCCCAGGCCGACAATCATCCGCAGCACAATCCAGGCTGGCAGCCAGTTGATCAGCCCGTGGCCCAACACCGCCGCGCCGACGATCCCGGCACAGGTGGCGTAGGCCCGGATATGCCCGACGCGGCCAATCAGGCGGTGACCGATCTTGCCCCCCAACACCAGGCCAAAATAGTTGGCGGCCATCAACGCACCGACCCACAGGCTGTCGACGTGATCTGCCGCCAGGCGCAAGGCCAGGTAAGTACTGAGCAGGCCAGAGCCTATCAGCATCATCAGGGAAGCAAAATAAAGGGCTCGAAAAGGTTTCCAGATCTGGCGCATCGGCGTTCCGAGCGGCTCCTTGCTGTGGGTGTCAGGACTACCGGAATGATAGTCCCGGGTCGTCGGGTCCGGACAGCCAAAACATGCGGTTGCCGGGGAATATTTTGCTCATGCCAATTGGCTACGTGTCAGACGCTCGCCAGTCACCCGCGAGGTACACGATGCAGACGAATACTTGCGCCGCCCCGTTCTTGCCTCCCGTGTGAACCTCAAACGCGGGCAAGGTTCGGTTGGTGTTTGAAAAGTCTGCCGCACTCAAACGCCCGGCCACAAAAAAGCCCCGCCAGATAAATCTGATCGGGGCTTGCGGACGTCGAGGCCGCATGGGCAGCAACGGTGAAGTGGTGTCCCAGGGCCGGTTCGAACGGCCAACCTTCCCCTTAGGAGGGGGATGCTCTATCCAATTGAGCTACTGGGACTAATGACAGCCAACCGGCGATGGGCACGGCGACGGACGGCGTGCATGTTAACGGCGCAGGTGAATTTTGTCATGTCGTCCGTTGGCTTTTTGAGTGTAGGCCCATGCCAGTGACAGCCGGTGGTATTCCGCTCAACGATTACGGACGGTTCGGACCATCGTGCAAAATGCACTCCCCCAAAATGCCATCATTGCAAATTGCAACAGCATGGCAATCTGGACACTATATAAATGTTTGATTTTAAAGGATTTATTGTCAATTAAAGACTGGCACGACACCTGCAATCCTTTATTCTACAAATACAGTCCGGCCCAGCCATCTGCGGAGAACATGCACATGAACAGCGCACTTCTACTAGCCCTCAATACCGTTGCACTGGCTGCGCTGGTGATGTTCCATTTTCAGTCCACCACTTCCGACGACGCCGCGCAGGTCAGCCAGGCGATTCCCCACCACCTGCAGCAGCGCCCGCAACTGGCTGTCATGAAGCCGAACATGCAATCCCCACTGCAACTGACCCAGGGCACTCAAGCTGCTCCTGCCACTGAACACTGGGTTTTCTGAACCGCTTACCGGAGCATCCCATGAACAAGTCCGCCTGGCTGTTTCTGACCCTGGCACTCGCCGCCGCCGGCCTCGGCCTGAACGTATTGTCGCAAGACGTACAGACAGTCTCCTTCGTCGCCGCCGGCGTGTTTGGCAGCCTGTGGGTATTGGCAGTCTTCATTGGTCGCCGCATCAAATTCGATCCCGTACTGCGCTGAATCCCCCCCCGCTCGTCGCCCTCGCTAAAATCGCTGCCACGCCTCGGCTTGTCCGTCCGGACAGCCGACCATATGTCGCTCCGCATTCGTAAATTGGCAATTTGCCACTAATCTTAAAGTTAAGGGCAAAAGGCCATATTGCTATAGGATGTGCGCCCGAAAAGCCTTTTGCGCCCAGGGTCTGCGGGCTCAACACTCATTTGGGTGCGTCCGCGGAAAGTTTTCCAACCAGTCCGCAAATTTTGAAATGAGTACTGGCATAAAGCCGGTAGCCGGTTCAATATTTGTCACAGAATTGACGCCAAGGAACTGGCAAATCTGAGGCATGATGCGGCCTCTTTGCAATTCAGGTTGAACATTTGGCAGCAAACCTTGTCCTAACATGCATCTTGCGGCCAATTCCAAAAACCGCTCCCCTGAACTAACCGGTTAAATATATGCGCCCATTGAAACAGGCAATTTATTCCAGCCGTACGGCTGACAAGTTCGTCGTACGTCTGCCAGACGGAATGCGGGAACGCATTGCCGAGGTGGCTCGCAATCATCACCGCAGCATGAACTCTGAAATCATCGCACGCCTGGAACAAAGCCTGATTCAGGAAGGTGCGCTGGGCGACGAGCTGAGCATGCGCCTGGACAGCCCCGAGCTGTCACTGCACGAACGCGAACTGCTGCAGCGTTTTCGTCAGCTCTCCCACCGCCAGCAAAATGCTCTCGTCTCGCTGATCGCCCACGACGTTGAGACAGCTGCAGAAGCCAACTGATTGGCAACTGAAAGCTGAAAGCCAGCCATGCGCTGGCTTTTTTTTGCCCGGGATTTGGTCAGGAAAGGATCAAGGGGCAAATGCCCCCGATCCATGGAAGGGATCAAAGCAGGAAGATGGTTGCCAGACCCAGGAAGATGAAGAAGCCGCCACTGTCGGTCATGGCCGTGATCATCACACTGGCGCCCATCGCCGGGTCTCGTCCAAGGCGCACCAGGGTCATTGGAATCAGAACCCCCATCAACGCTGCCAGCAGCAGGTTAAGCGTCATGGCCGCCGTCATGACCACGCCGAGCGACCAGCTGCCATACAGCAGGTACGCCACGATACCGATGACACCGCCCCACACCAGGCCGTTGATCAGCGCGACCGCAAGCTCCTTGCGCATCAAACGCTTGCCATGCCCGGTCCCCACCTGATCCAGCGCCATGGCGCGGACGATCATGGTGATGGTCTGGTTACCCGAGTTACCGCCAATACCCGCCACAATCGGCATCAGCGCAGCCAGGGCCACGAGCTTCTCGATGGAGCCTTCAAACAGGCCGATCACCCGTGAAGCAATAAACGCGGTAATCAAATTCACCGCCAGCCAGGCCCAGCGGTTACGCAGGGATTTCCAGACCGACGCAAAAATATCCTCTTCTTCCCGCAGACCGGCCATGTTGAGGACTTCGCTTTCGCTCTCCTCACGAATCAGGTCGACCATTTCATCGATGGTCAGACGGCCGATCAGCTTGCCGTTCTTGTCGACCACCGGGGCCGAGATCAAGTCATAACGCTCAAACGCCTGGGCTGCGTCGTAAGCGTCTTCGTCCGGATGGAAACTCACCGGGTCACTGGCCATGACGTCCGCGACTTTCTTGTCCGGATCATTGACCAGCAGGCGCTTGATCGGCAGTACGCCCTTGAGGATCCCTTCGTAGTCGACCACGAACAGCTTGTCGGTGTGGCCTGGCAGCTCTTTCAACCGGCGCAGGTAGCGCAGAACCACTTCCAGGCTGACGTCTTCGCGGATGGTGACCATCTCGAAGTCCATCAACGCACCGACCTGCTCCTCGTCGTAGGACAACGCCGATCGCACACGCTCGCGCTGCTGGCCATCGAGGGTTTCCATCAGCTCATGGACGACGTCACGCGGCAGCTCGGAAGCCAGGTCAGCGAGTTCGTCGGCATCCATGTCCTTGGCGGCCGCCAGGAGCTCGTGATCGTCCATGTCGGCGATCAGGGTTTCACGGACCGAGTCGGATACTTCGAGGAGGATGTCGCCGTCGCGGTCAGCCTTGACCAACTGCCAAAGGGTCAGGCGGTCATTCAGCGGCAAGGCTTCGAGGATGTAGGCAACGTCGGCGGAGTGCAGGTCATCGAGCTTGCGTTGCAACTCGACAAGGTTTTGCCGGTGGACCAGGTTCTCGACCCGGTCATTGTTCGCGCCTTCCTGGCGATGCGTCAGGTCTTCGACCACGCGCTGGCGCTGCAGCAGCTCGACGACTTGAGCCAGGCGATCCTGCAGGCTTTCTTGTGTTTTCTTTACTTCAACTTCGGTCATAGGCGAACTCCACTCCCAGCAGCGGGGCACGCCGGAAGGATCAATCAGTCAATTCATGATTGGTAAAACGGGGTACTGAGTAACTACTGGGTAAGTCCATGGAGGTGTTCCACAAGCCCCGGCGGGGCTGACGGGCGCAATGATACACCGGGCGGCCGCGTTTAACGTCAAAAAACTGGAAAGAACAAGCGCTTGCGACACAAAGCTGAGCATTGGCCACACATATGAACTGCGACGACGCAGCTTGAGAGGAAAACACATGGGCGGGAGAAAAAGGCGCCCCGGGAAATAAAAACCCCAGACGGCAAAAAGCCCGCACTAGGCGGGCTTTTTGTTGTTTGGTGCACTCGACAGGATTCGAACCTGTGACCGCTCGGTTCGTAGCCGAGTACTCTATCCAGCTGAGCTACGAGTGCAGATTGTGTTTTTAGACCAGATCACAACTGGTTGAAGCCAAGCTACCTGCATTGCTGCAACTAACTCTTAAATGGTGCACTCGACAGGATTCGAACCTGTGACCGCTCGGTTCGTAGCCGAGTACTCTATCCAGCTGAGCTACGAGTGCATTTGTTGCCGCGCATTATAGGCCGTTCAATCTCTATGTAAAGCTATTTTTTCGTTTAGTTTCAACAACTTAGCGAAAAAACCAGATTGCAACGTACTAAGCAAATAATGGCGGAGAACGGGGGATTCGAACCCCCGACACCCTTTTGAGGTGTACTCCCTTAGCAGGGGAGCGCCTTCGGCCACTCGGCCAGCTCTCCGCAACACGGGGCGTATATTAACCAGCTTCATCCCCGTTTGCAAACATAAAAAACGATAAAAATTAATGGCTTGGTTCTTCGTCCTTCTCTTTCTTGATCCGCAGGTAGATTTCCTCGCGGTGGACAGCCACCTCTTTCGGAGCGTTAACCCCGATACGCACTTGATTGCCTTTGACGCCGAGCACGGTCACGGTGATTTCGCCATCACCAATAATCAGGCTTTCTGCGCATCGACGAGTCAGAATCAGCATACCTTTCTCCTCACGCATTTCATTTCGGGAACAACAGTCTGCAAAAAAAAGGCATTCGACCTACAACCAAATGGCCATAGCCCTACACGCCTAAGTATTGTCGAGCGCAGGTAAAAGAACAGGTCTTCACCACGCGCCCGACAAAAAAATGAAAGGCGCGGATAACCGCGCCTTCCTGGCAACGCATCACTCGCCCTGTCGGGCCGGAGCGTCCAGCTCAAAAGCGGTATGCAGTGCGCGTACAGCCAGTTCCAGGTACTTCTCTTCGATCACCACCGACACCTTGATTTCCGATGTGGAGATCATCTGGATGTTGATGCTTTCCTTGGCCAGGGCTTCGAACATGCGGCTGGCAACACCCGCATGGGAACGCATGCCCACACCCACGATCGACACCTTGGCAATCTTCGTATCGCCGACCACTTCACGGGCGCCGATTTCCTTCGCAGTGTTCTGCAGGATCCGCTCCGCCGCATCGTACTCGTTGCGGTGCACGGTGAAGGTGAAATCGGTGGTGTTATCGTGCGAGACGTTCTGCACGATCATGTCGACTTCGATGTTCGCGCCACTGATAGGGCCCAGGATCTTGAAAGCCACGCCCGGGGTGTCTGGCACGCCACGGATAGTCAGCTTGGCTTCATCACGGTTGAAAGCGATACCGGAAATGATCGGCTGTTCCATGGATTCCTCTTCATCAATAGTAATGAGGGTGCCCGGACCCTCCTTGAAGCTGTGCAGTACGCGCAGCGGAACGTTGTACTTGCCGGCGAACTCAACGGCACGGATCTGCAACACCTTGGAACCGAGGCTGGCCATTTCCAGCATCTCTTCGAAGGTGATCTTGTCCAGGCGCTGAGCCACGGACACAACCCGCGGGTCAGTGGTGTAGACGCCATCCACATCGGTGTAGATCTGGCATTCGTCAGCCTTCAGGGCTGCCGCCAGGGCCACGCCGGTGGTGTCGGAACCGCCACGACCGAGGGTGGTGATGTTGCCGTGCTCGTCGACGCCCTGGAAACCGGCGACAACTACCACACGACCGGCTTTCAGGTCAGCGCGAATCTTCTGGTCATCAATCTGCAGGATGCGGGCTTTAGTGTGCGCGCTATCCGTAAGAATGCGGACCTGGTTGCCAGTGTAGGACACCGCCGGCACACCACGCTTGTTCAGCGCCATGGCCAGCAATGCGATGGTCACCTGCTCACCGGTGGAAATGATCACGTCCAGTTCACGGGGAACCGGTTGCTGATCGCCACTGATTTGCTTGGCCAGATCGATCAGGCGATTGGTCTCGCCGCTCATGGCCGACAGCACCACCACCAGGTCATCGCCGGCATCGCGGAATTTCTTAACCTTGTCGGCGACCTGCTCGATTCTTTCGACAGAGCCGACCGAGGTGCCTCCAAATTTCTGTACGATCAAAGCCATTTCTAAGCCGCCTCAGCCCGTAAAGGGGCGCCTGTTATTCAATCAACCAGCACTGACTGAGCCCGCGACTAGACCACGGGCTCATTAACAGCGCCTTAAATACCTGCCTCGACAAACGGCACGGTCAGGGCCAGGGCCGCGTCCAGGGCGCCGGCGTCAACACCACCGCCTTGCGCCATGTCCGGACGACCACCGCCCTTCCCGCCCACTGCCGCGGCGGCTTGCTTCATCAAATCACCGGCCTTGAGTTGGCCAGTCAGGTCCTTGGTTACACCGGCAACCAGAACGACCTTTTCCTCATGGACACTGCCGAGCAGGATCACTGCGCGGCCGAGCTTGTTCTTCAACTGATCGACCAAGGCCAACAGCGCCTTGCCGTCCTGACCGTCCAGGCGTACGGCCAGCACTTTCACACCCTTGACGTCCAGGGCGGAAGCCGACAGATCGTCGCCCGCCGCGCTGGCCGCCTTGGCCTGCAACTGCTCCAGCTGTTTCTCCAGCTGACGGTTGCGCTCCAGTACGCCGGAGAGCTTGTCGATCAGGTTGTCGCGGCTGCCCTTGACCAGGCCGGCCGCTTCCTTGAGTTGTTCTTCTGCCGCATTGAGGTAGGCCAGGGCCGCAGCACCGGTGATCGCTTCAATACGACGTACGCCGGAAGCCACGCCGCCTTCGCTGATGATTTTCAGCAGGCCGATGTCGCCGGTACGGCTGGCGTGGATACCGCCACACAGCTCCACCGAGAAGCTGCCGCCCATGCTCAATACGCGCACTTCGTCGCCGTACTTCTCGCCAAACAGCGCCATGGCGCCTTTTTGCTTGGCGGTCTCGATATCGGTTTCTTCGGTTTCCACCGGGGTGTTCTTGCGAATCTCGGCGTTGACGATGTCTTCCAGGGCCTTCAACTGCTCAGGCTTGATCGCCTCGAAATGACTGAAGTCAAAACGCAGGCGCTGGCTATCGACCAACGAACCCTTCTGTTGCACATGCTCACCCAGCACCTGACGCAACGCAGCGTGCAGCAAGTGAGTGGCAGAATGGTTCAAGGCAGTTGCATGCCGTACGTCGGCATCTACCTGAGTGTCCACCGGCGCGCCGACGGTCAGGTTGCCCAGCACCAGCACGCCGTGATGCAGGAACGCACCGCCGGTCTTGGTGGTGTCGCGCACTTCAAAACGACCGGAGGTGGAGCTCAGGAAACCACAGTCGCCAACCTGGCCACCGGATTCAGCGTAGAACGGGGTCTGGTCGAGGACCACAACACCCTCGTCACCTTCGTTCAGCACGTCAACTGACTTGCCGTCCTTATAGATAGCCACGATCTTGGCCGAGCCAACGGTGGCTTCGTAACCAATGAACGAAGTCGCCACATCAACCTTTACCAGGGTGTTGTAGTCCAGGCCAAAGGAGCTGGCGGAACGGGCACGGACGCGCTGGGCTTCCATCTCACGCTCAAACCCGGCCTCGTCGATGGTCAGCTCGCGTTCGCGGGCGATGTCGGCGGTCAGGTCCATCGGGAAACCGTAGGTGTCGTACAGCTTGAACACGACGTCGCCCGGCACCACGGTGCCCTTGAGCTCGACCAGGTCCTGCTCGAGGATCTTCAGGCCGTGCTCCAGGGTCTTGGAGAACTGCTCTTCTTCAGCCTTGAGCACGCGCTCGATGTTGGCTTGCTGCTGCTTGAGTTCCGGGAAGGCATCGCCCATCTCGGCCACCAGCGCGGCAACGATCTTGTAGAAGAAGCTGCCGGTGGCGCCCAGCTTGTTACCGTGACGGCAGGCGCGACGGATGATGCGGCGCAGCACATAGCCACGGCCTTCGTTCGACGGCAGCACGCCATCGGCGATCAGGAAGCCGCAGGAACGGATGTGATCCGACACCACCTTGAGCGACGACTGGTTGTCGTTGGCACAGCCAATGGCCGCCGCCGAAGCGCTCAGCAGGTTGGTGAACAGGTCGATCTCGTAGTTGGAGTGAACGTGCTGCATCACCGCACTGATCCGCTCCAGGCCCATGCCGGTGTCCACCGACGGCGCTGGCAACGGATGCAACACGCCATCGGCGGTGCGGTTGAACTGCATGAACACGTTGTTCCAGATTTCGATGTAGCGGTCGCCGTCTTCTTCCGGCGAGCCCGGTGGGCCACCCCAGATGTCGGCGCCGTGATCGTAGAAAATCTCGGTGCACGGGCCGCACGGGCCGGTATCGCCCATGGTCCAGAAGTTGTCGGACGCGTAAGGCGCGCCCTTGTTGTCGCCGATGCGAATCATGCGCTCGACCGGCACCCCGATTTGCTGGGTCCAGATGTCGTAGGCTTCGTCATCGGTGGCGTAGACGGTCACCCAGAGTTTTTCCTTCGGCAGCTTCAGCACGCCGGTCAGGAAGGTCCAGGCAAAGGTGATCGCGTCTTTCTTGAAATAGTCGCCGAAGCTGAAGTTACCCAGCATCTCGAAGAATGTGTGGTGGCGGGCGGTGTAGCCCACGTTTTCCAGATCGCTGTTCTTGCCGCCGGCGCGTACGCACTTCTGGCTGCTGGTGGCGCGGGTGTAGGCGCGCTTTTCCTGGCCCAGGAAGCAGTCCTTGAACTGGTTCATCCCCGCGTTGGTGAACAGCAGGGTTGGGTCATTGCCTGGGATCAAGGAGCTGGAGGCGACACGGGTGTGACCTTGCTCTTCGAAGAAGCGAAGGAAGGCTTCACGGATTTCTGCGCTTTTCATTAGGTTCTTCCACGGAGGCTGCGGCCAAAGGCCAGTGCTAAACGTCATCAGACGGAGCGACGGCAAAGGGCCGCATTATATCGGCCCTTTGCCCGTGGTACAGCGTGTTTATGTGATAGAAACAGTCAATTAGACGGTCTGCACTGTCATTTCCGGGAAAACTCGACAAATGTCGCGAGCACTTGCTCGATCTGCGCCCGGCTGACGTCCAGGTGCGTGACCATGCGCAGGCGAGGCGCCGCGCTCAACTTGATCCCGCGCTCGGCGGCAAACGCCTTCAAGGCCTGGGCTCGATCACCGATGTCGACGTAGACCATATTGGTCTGCACCGGCTCCACCGTATAACCCGCCTTGCGCAGTTCATCCCCTAGCCATTGGGCGTTGGCGTGGTCGTCGGCCAGGCGCTGCACCTGGTGATCCAGGGCGTACAGCCCCGCCGCCGCCAGCGAACCGGCCTGGCGCATGCCGCCACCGACCATTTTGCGCAAACGGCGGGCCTTGGCGATCAATGCCGTGGAGCCGCACAACACCGAGCCGATAGGCGCGCCCAGGCCTTTGGACAGGCACACCGACACCGAATCGAAGTGCCGGGCAATTTCCCGCGCATCCACACCCAGCTTGACCGCCGCGTTGTAGAGCCGCGCGCCGTCCAGGTGCAAGGCCAGGCCGTGTTCCCGGGTAAAGGCTCGCGCGGCCGCCAGGTATTCCAGCGGCAGGACCTTGCCCTGCATGGTGTTTTCCAGCGCCAGCAAGCGGGTGCGGGCGAAGTGGAAGTCGTCCGGCTTGATCGCCGCCAGCAGGTGCTCCAGGTTCAGGGAACCGTCGGCCTGCACTTCCAGGGGTTGTGGCTGGATCGAGCCGAGAACCGCCGCGCCGCCGCCTTCGTATTTGTAGGTGTGGGCCTGCTGACCGACGATGTATTCCTCGCCACGCTCACAGTGCGCCATCAACGCCAGCAGGTTGCTCATGGTGCCGGTGGGCACGAACAACGCGGCGGCAAAACCCAGGCGCCTGGCCAGTTCGGCTTCCAGGCGATTGACGCTCGGGTCCTCGCCGTAGACGTCGTCGCCGCTGGCGGCAGTGGCCATCGCCTCGAGCATGCCAGGGGTCGGTTGGGTCACTGTGTCGCTGCGCAGGTCAATCACGTTCATCAAACTAGCCTCTAGCGGATTGGAGCGTTTCTTGTGTTAACGATTACTGCGGGCAAACCCGCGGAATATCAAGCCCCGTGCTTGCACAATCGAATACCAACCAAACAAACCGATATAGGTTATCGATAAACCAACCGTGCAGTTTCTGAAAAACCATGATAAAAACTCTCCGCCGCCAGGGTTCTGGCGGCAACGTTCTCAGGGCGGGGTGTAATTCCCCACCGGCGGTAATTGCACGCAACGTGCATAGCCCGCGAGCGCTTGGCGCCTCGAACTGCCTCGGCAGGACGGCGACAAGGTCAGCAGACCCGGTGTGATCCCGGGGCCGACGGTCATAGTCCGGATGAAGAGAGAACGGGATTGGCACCTAAGGGCCGCGCTGACGTCATGTTCACATGAGCCCGCTGTGCGTACCCTTAAATCCCATTCGATTCATAACGCCCTGTTTTTTTCTTAAACAGGAGTCAGAACATGCAACCCACCGCAATCGACAGCAAAAGCAAAAACCATCACGGCGAGCGCGTCGCGTTTATCCAGGCCTGCTGGCACAAGGATATTGTCGACCAATCCCGTAAAGGTTTCCTCGCCGAAATGATCGCCCAGGGCTACCAGGAATCGGACATCGATTTCTTCGAAGTCGGCGGCGCCTTTGAAATGCCCCTGCACGCCAAGCTGCTGGCCAAGTCCGGCCGTTATGCCGGTATCGTCGCGGCCGCCCTGGTGGTGGACGGCGGGATCTACCGTCACGAGTTCGTGGCCCAGTCCGTGGTCAGCGGCCTGATGCAGGTCCAGCTGGAAACCGAAGTGCCGGTGTTCTCGGTATCCCTGACCCCGCACCACTTCCACGCGGGCAGCGAGCACCATACGTTCTTCTATGAGCACTTCGTGCACAAGGGCCAGGAAGCGGCACGCACCTGCGCCGACACCCTGCACAAGGTTCGCGCACTGCGTCGCAATGAGCCACGGGCTCTCGCGGTTTAAGCAACACTGCAAAGCAAATGTGGGAGCGGGCTTGCTCGCGAAAGCGGAGTGTCAGTCAATACATGTCTGACTGATACACCGCCTTCGCGAGCAAGCCCGCTCCCACATTTGACCGAGTCGGTCTCGGGGTTCAGGCCAGGCCGGCATCCGTGGTCGGCACAATCAATATCCCTGCTCGCAAGCCATTCTTGACCTTCGGGTTCGGGAAGATGATGCGTGCGCCCTCCTCCTCGATCACCCAGCGGGTCTTGGCAATGTCCTCGGCCAGCAGATAACCCTTCTCCAACTCCGAAAAGTTTTCCACGTCCGCCGGCAAATGCAGGACGAAGGTATCGCTGTGCTTGATCACTTCCCGGGAGACGCTGAACAGCTGCAGGCCATCCAGACTCTCGGTGGCCGGCTCGTTACCCTCGATGATCTGCGTGAGGCGGGTTTCCAGGCGCGATACGTCCACGCCCTGGTTCTGCCCGAACGGCCGGGCCTTGCCCAACTCCAGGGTGAAGGACTCGGCCTCCAGCTGCTCATAGGTAAACGCCGTGAAGGTGATCGACGTCTTGTTCTGCAACAGCACCGCCTCCAGGCCGGCGGCTCGCAGGCGCGCCAGTTCACGACGTGAATGCTGGCGACCGTCCTTCCACGGGTACAGTGCGAACTGCTCGATCTTCGAGCCACGGATGGCGGTGTGCAAGTCGTAGTGCAAACGGCTACGCCCAGGCACGCTGAAGAAGGTGCGGGCCAACTGTTCAAGCTCGGCGGCGCGCATGGCTTCAGGGCCGATGTTTTGTTCATGACGGCCATTGAACAGCCGGTTGACGTCCAGTTCGAGGTAACGCTCGCCACGGCGCATGGCCTCGGGGTTGCCGAACAGGAACAGGATACGGGTACGGGGCTTGATCTCCCCACGGGCAATGCCCTGCAGCAAGCGATCGGCCAATTCGATTGGCGCGGTTTCGTTGCCATGGATGCCGGACGACAGCAGTACGTCGCAGCCGTTGTCCCGCGCCTCAGGAGGCCGCACTTCCAGCGCGCCCTCACTGAGCCAGCGCAGTTGCACGCCGTCGACAGTCAGTTGAATTTTTTGCGCCGGTTCGCGACCGGCGAGGGTCAGTTCAAGCAGTTTGCCGAGGGCGAGCATACGCAGCTTCCTTAGTGGTTGCAGCCAGGACCGTGGACGTGATCGTCGTCATCACCTTCAACGTCGGCCGGTTCCATTTCCAGTTGCAGGCTCATCAGGTTGGTGGCCAATGGGCGCATCAGCAGGTTGGCGTATTCCGCGTCGCCTTCTTCCACGTCCACGCCGATCAGCAGTTGGCCACGGCCGTCGTGCTGGATCCAGATCTCCTTGCCCTGCCACACCACGGCGACGCGGGTGCAGGAGGTTTCCAGCTGGGTGCCGTCGGTGTCTTCAAGGATCAGTTTCAGGGTGTCGGTGGTCATAAATAGTTCTCAGCCGTGCGGCGTTAATTGATCTGGAAAGGATAAACCGAGCCCAGTTTAAGGATTTGCGTCAGTTCATCCAGTGCCGTCCGGCACTCAAGCAGCAATTGCGGGTCAGCCAGGTCGGTTTCCCGCAGGCTGTCGCGGTAGTGCTTGTCGACCCATTGGGTCAGCGTGTCGTACAACGGCGCCGTCATGATAACCCCTGGGTTGACCGCCGCCAGTTCGGTTTCATTCAAGGCTACACGCAAGCGCAGGCACGCCGGGCCACCGCCGTTCTGCATGCTTTGCTTGAGGTCGAAGACTTTGACTTCGCGGATCAGCCCGCCGGAGGACGTCAGGCCTTGCAGGTACTGCCAGACACGCTCGTTGGCGCGGCATTCTTCCGGCACGATCAGCAGCATCGAACCGTCGGCGCGGGTCAGCAGCTGGCTGTTGAACAGGTAGGAACGCACCGCGTCTTCAACACCCACCTGGGCCCGTGGCACGCAGATCGACTGGAAATTGCCACCGAGCTTGCCGAGCTTGCCCTGCAATTCACCGAGCATCTGCTCAGTATTGAGGAAGGCATCCTCGTGATAGAACAGCACCTCGCCATTGCCCACCGCGATCACATCGTTGTGGAACACACCGGCATCGATCACCGCCGGGTTCTGCTGGGCGTAGACCACGCCGTCGTCCCGCAGGCCGTGCAGGCGCGCGACCGCCTGGGAGGCTTCGAGGGTCTGGCGTGCCGGGTACTTTTGCGGCGCCGGGTAGCGGGTGTCGAACGCGCTGCGGCCGAACACGAAAAACTCTACGCCCGCCTCGCCATAGTCCCGGCAGAAACGCGTGTGGTTGGCCGCGCCTTCGTCGCCAAACTGCGCCACCGCCGGCAACGCGGCGTGGTGGGCGAAGTGTTTGCCATCGGCAAACATCGCCCCCAGCACGCGGCTGGTGGTCGGGTGTTCGATGCTGCGGTGGTATTTGCAGTTGAGGTTGGCGGCGGTGAAATGCACGCGGCCGTCAAAGGTGTCGGCGCTCGGGCTGACGGTCGCGGCATTGGCCACCCACATGCTCGACGCCGAGCAACTGGCAACCAGCAGCGGCATGGCTTGCTTGGCGGCCTGCTGGATGACTTGTGCGTCGGTGCCGGCAAAACCGAGGTTGCGCAAGGCGGCCACATCCGGACGTTCCTGGGGCGCCAGCACACCTTGCACAAAGCCCATTTCCATCAGGGCCTTCATCTTCGCCAAGCCTTGCAGCGCCGCTTCCTTCGGGTTGGAGGACTGCTGGCTGTTGCTTTGGGACGCGACGTTGCCGTAGGACAAGCCGCCGTAGTTATGGGTCGGCCCCACTAGACCGTCAAAATTGACTTCACAGGATTTCATCGGCGAGGCTCCACGAACATCTGTATTTTTATAGGCATCAAATTACTTGAACACACCACAAATCAAGTGTGGGAGCGGGCTTGCTCGCGAAAGCGGTGGTTCAGTCGCCTGAAATGTTGAATGACACACCGCCTTCGCGAGCAAGCCCGCTCCCACATTTAGATCAGCGTCACACCCGGGGTTAACGTCGCCGGTAGCACCAGGCTCGGGGTCTCAAGGGAGGCCACCGGGTACGCGCAATAGTCCGCCGCGTAATAGGCGCTGGCGCGATGGTTGCCCGAAGCCCCTACCCCGCCAAATGGCGCGCTGCTCGCAGCACCCGTCAGCTGTTTGTTCCAGTTGACGATCCCGGCGCGGCTTTCCAGCCAGAACTGCTGGTAACGCGCCTCGGAATCCGACAGCAACCCGGCCGCCAAGCCGTATTGAGTGTTGTTGGCCTCGGCAATCGCCGCCTCGAAATCAGCGTAGCGGATCACTTGCAGCAGTGGGCCGAACAGCTCTTCGTCAGCGCGTTCCGTAACCTCGGTCACATCGATAATCCCCGGCGTCAGCAACGCAGCCTGGGCCTGGGGTTGAGTCATTTCCAACAGCGCCACGGCGCCATTGGCCAACAGCAATTCCTGGGCATCCATCAACGCCTTGGCAGCACCGAGGGAAATCACCGAGCCCATGAACGGCGCCGGCGTTTGGTCAAATGCGCCGACTTCGATGGTCGAGCTCACCGCCACCAGGCGTGCGAGCAACGCATCGCCCCAGGCGCCTTCCGGCACCAGCAGGCGACGGGCACAGGTGCAACGCTGGCCAGCGGAGATAAACGCCGACTGGATAATGGTGTACACGGCCGCATCCACATCGGCCACTTCGTCCACCACCAGCGGGTTGTTGCCGCCCATTTCCAGCGCGAGGATCTTGTCCGGGCGCCCGGCGAATTGCTGGTGCAGATGGTTGCCGGTGCGGCTGGAGCCGGTGAAGAACAGACCGTCGATGCCCGGATTCGCCGCCAGGGCGATCCCGGTTTCCCGCGCGCCTTGCAGCAGGTTCAACACGCCCGCCGGCAGGCCGGCGTCGATCCAGCATTGCACGGTCAGCTCGGCGACTTTCGGGGTCAGCTCACTCGGTTTGAACAGCACGGTGTTACCCGCCAGCAAGGCCGGCACGATATGCCCGTTAGGCAAGTGACCCGGGAAGTTGTAGGGGCCAAACACCGCCACCACACCGTGGGGCTTGTGGCGCAACACGGCAGTGGCGTCGCCCAATGGGCCGCTCTTCTCGCCGGTACGCTCGCGGTAGCTTTGCACCGAGATCGCGACCTTGTTGACCATGCTGGTGACTTCAGTCGCCGATTCCCACAAAGGCTTGCCGGTTTCCTCACCGATGCAGCGGGCGAGTTCGTCAGCACGACTCTTCAGGTTGGCGGCGAAGGCTTCCAGCACGCTCAGGCGCTCTTCCAACGAACGCTTGGCCCAGGCCGGAAACGCCTGGCGTGCGGCCTGGACGGCGGACTCGACCTGCTCGGCGGTGGCGCCATTACCCGACCACACCACCTGCTGGGTCACCGGGTTCAGCGACTCAAACACTTCACCCTGGCCAGCCAGCCATTCACCTGCGATGTATAGCGAATTCATTATTTCGACTCCCGGGCAGCGGACAACGGTACGGCACGCACTTGATCACCGGCGATCAGTTGCAGGCGCTTGGCGGTCTGTTGATCGACCACCAGGGTGCCCGCAGCCAACCGCGCCGGCGCGGCGGTGATGCGGCAATCTTCACGTTTGCGGTTATGGATCAGGAACGGCGTGGCGTCGTCGCCCGGCGTACCAATCGCCAGCACCAGCGCTTCGCTGTCGCGCACGGCGCGGATCTTGGTGGTTTCACACTCCACCGCCGGGCCCGCGTCGAAGATGTCGACGTAGCCCTGGTAGCTGAAACCTTCGCTCTTGAGCATGCTCAGGGCCGGCTCGGTGTCGGTGTGGACCTTGCCGATCACGTTGCGCGCGTCTTCAGACAGGAAGCAGGTGTACAGCGGAAACTTCGGCATCAGCTCGGCGATAAACGCCTTGTTGCCCACGCCGGTGAGGTAGTCGGCCTGGCTGAATTCCATCTTGAAGAAGTGCCGGCCCAGGCTTTCCCAGAACGGCGAGCGCCCGGCTTCGTCGGACATGCCGCGCATCTCGGCGATGATCTTGTTGCCGAACAGCTGCGGGAATTCCGCGATAAACAGCATGCGCGCCTTGGCCAGCATGCGGCCGTTAAGGCCGTTGCGGTAATCGGCGTGCAGGAACAACGAGCACAGCTCGGAGTTGCCGGTCAGGTCGTTGGCCAGAAACAGCGTCGGGATTTCACGGTAGATGTTCAGCTCCTGGGAGGCGCTGACCGTCAGGCCGACCCGGAAGTTGTACCAGGGCTCGCGCAGACCGACTGCACCGGCGATGGCGGAAATCCCCACCACGCGACCTTCGTCGTTTTCCAGCACGAACAGGTAGTCCGCATCACCGCGCCCGGCTTCGCCGCGAAAGGTCTTTTCAGCCCAGCCGACCCGATGGGTCAGGCGCTCTTCGTTGGCCGGCAAGGTGGTGAGGCCGGTGCCGGTGCTGCGCGCCAGATCAATCAGGGCCGGTAAATCGCTGCTGCGTACGGGACGAACGATCATGCTATCTCCTCAAACGGGCCGCCTTGCAAGCCACCCGCGAAACTCATTCTTAAACCGCTACCAGTCGAACGCTGGCACCTTCGCCGACGCCCAGGGCTTCGGCGGTTTCCAGGTCCAGGGTCACTGGCTTGCCCGGCGCGTAGTCCAGCTCCAACATCACCGCGCGGTAATCCTGCAACTGGCCGTTGCTCACCAGGTACTGGCGGCCGACACCCTTGACCATCTCACCGATCTTCACCGGCACCACACGGCTCTGGGCGATCGAGCGAATGCCCGAGACCCGTGCGTGCAGGGTTGGGCCGCCGTCGAAGATGTCGATGTAATGGTCAGTCTCGAAGCCTTCGCGCATCAGGATGTCGAAGGTGATCTGCGCCCGCGGGTGCACCTGGCCCATGGCTTCCTGGGCTTCGTCGGGCAACAGCGGCACGTAGATCGGATAGTGCGGCATCAGCTCGGCGAGGAAGGTCCGGCTCTTCAACCCGCACAGGCGCTCGGCAGCGGCGTAGTTGAGGTCGAAGAAGTTGCGGCCGATGGCGTCCCAGAACGGCGAATCACCGTTCTCGTCGCTGTAGCCCACAATCTCGGTGACCACCGAATCGGCGAAGCGCTCCGGGTGGCCGGCCACGAACAGCAGGCGGCCACGGGAGTTGAGTTCCGACCACGGCGAACCCACCAGCTCCGGCACCACGTAGAAGCTGGTCAGCAGGCTGTTGCCGGTGAGGTCATGGCACTGCGAGAGCACGTGGATCTTGTTGTGGATCTTCAGCTCGCGGGAAGCGTGCACGAAGGTCTCGTTACGGAAGCTGTAGAACGGTTCCGAGTAGCCGGCCGAGGCAACGATGGCCGAACAGCCCACCAGCTTGCCGGCGTCGGTGTCTTCCAGGACGAAGAAATAGCTTTCTTCACCGTTGAAGCTGACCTCGGCGGCGAAGGACGCTTCGCTCGCAGCGATCTTGTCGCTCAGGCGTTCGACATCATCCGGCAAGGAGGTGACACCAATCGGGCTGTCCGCAGCCAGACGCTGTACCTCGCCCAGATCAGCCATTTGCGCGGGGCGCATCACCAGCATGGTGTCACTCCTTAACTCGAAAACTCACAGGAAAAAATGCCGGACACGATCTTGAAATCAGTGAGGTCAAGTGTGGGAGCGGGCTTGCTCGCGAAAGCGGTGTGTCATTCAACATTTCAGGTGACTGAGCCACTGCATTCGCGAGCAAGCCCGCTCCCACATTTGATCTTCACAGCTTCAACTAAAGAGTCCGGCATACAAAATTTGTGTTGGGCGCCCGACTCGCCGGGCACCCAACGGTCCATCAGGCTTGCGTCAGCTTTTTCACCGCACGTTCGAAGCGGTCCAGGCCTTCCTGGATATCGGCATCTTCCACCACCAGGCTCGGGGCGAAACGCACCACATCCGGGCCGGCTTGCAGGATCATCAAGCCTTCGCGCTCGGCGGCGTTGAAGATGTCCTTGGCCTTGCCTTTCCAGGCATCGCTCAGCACGCAACCGAGCAGCAGGCCCAGGCCACGCACTTCGGTGAAGATGCCGTATTGCTGGCCAATCTTCTCCAGACGGGAAACGAACAAGTCGTGCTTGGCATTAACGCCAGCCAGCACTTCCGGGGTGTTGATCACGTCGATCACCGCTTCCGCCACCGCGCACGCCAGCGGGTTGCCGCCGTAGGTGGTGCCGTGGGTGCCGACCACCAGGTGCTTGGCCAGGTCTTCGCGAGTCAGCATGGCCGCGATCGGGAAACCGCCGCCCAGGCTCTTGGCGCTGGTGAGGATGTCCGGCACGACGCCGTAATGCTGATAGGCGAACAACTCGCCGCTGCGGCCCATGCCGGTTTGCACTTCGTCGAACACCAGCAGCGCGTTGTTCGCGTCGCACAGGTCGCGGGCACCTTGCAGGTACGACAGTTCTGCCGGCAGCACGCCGCCTTCGCCCTGGATCGGCTCCAGCACCACGGCGCAGGTCTTGTCCGAGACGGCGGCTTTCAGCGCCTCCAGATCGTTGTAAGGCACGTGGGTGATGCCGACGATCTTCGGACCGAAGCCGTCGGAGTACTTCGACTGGCCACCCACGTTCACGGTGAACAGGGTACGGCCGTGGAAGCTGTTCAGCGCGGCGATGATTTCGTATTTCTCGGTGCCGAAGCGGTCGAACGCGACACGACGGGCCAACTTGAAGGCGGCCTCGTTGGCTTCGGCGCCGGAGTTGCAGAAGAACACACGCTCGGCAAACGTGGCGTCGATCAGCTTATGGGCCAGGCGCAGGGCCGGCTCATTGGTGAAGACGTTGGACACGTGCCACAGCTTGTTGGCCTGTTCGGTCAGTGCACCGACCAGCGCCGGGTGGGCGTGGCCCAATACGTTGACCGCGATGCCGCCGGCAAAGTCGATCAGCTCTCGGCCCGCCTGGTCCCATACGCGGGAACCTGCGCCACGCACGGGGATGAAAGCGGCAGGTGCGTAGTTGGGAACCATGACCTGGTCGAAATCGGCACGTTGCACCGGGGCTTGCTCAACGGACATCGGAGTCTCCTGAAGAGGAACGCCTGCCTGAAACTGGCGGGCGATGCAGGGATTGTAAGGACAGTTTTCAGCGCGGCCTTGCCGCCAAGCGACAACTTCTTATAGCGCCAACCCGCGATTTTCGCGGGTTTACGCCAATGCGACAAATAGCATCGCAATGGCGCAGTTTAAACCGCCCGGGCCGGTTTTGGGCGGTCGGTGAGGCACAACTATCCAATGCCGTCGCCGATGGCCGTTTTGGTCTGCTGTTGATCTCATCCGCGCACAGGAACAGCGTCATGCCTGGAGATGCCGGCCGAGCACTGATGCCTAGCCGCGCTCGGACGGCACCGACGACAATTCGAACGGGCTGCTGCTGCGGCGCTGGTTGCGGTCTTCACGAGGGGTGGCGCCGAAGAAGTTGCGGTAGGCGCTGGAGAAGTGCGGCCCCGAGGAGAAGCCGCAGGACAGGCCGATCTGGATGATCGACTTGCTGGTTTGCATGAGCATCTGGCGGGCCTTGTTCAGGCGCAGTTCCAGGTAGTACTGGCTGGGGACGCGATTGAGGTATTGCTTGAAGATCCGCTCGAGCTGTCGTCGGGACACGCACACATGCTGGGCGATTTCGTCGGTGGTCAGCGGCTCTTCGATGTTGGCCTCCATCAGCAAAACCGCCTGGGTCAGCTTTGGATGGCTGGAACCCAGACGGTTTTGCAGTGGGATGCGCTGGCGCTCGCCGCCCTCACGGATGCGCTCTACCACCAGTTCTTCCGAGACGGCACCGGCCAGTTCGGCGCCGTGGTCACGGGCCAGCACTGCCAGCAGCAGGTCGAGTACCGACATGCCACCGCAGGCGGTCAGGCGGTCACGGTCCCAGTCGAACAGATGGCTGGTGGCGATGACCTTGGGGAAACGCTCGGCGAAATCGTCCTGCCAGCGCCAGTGCACAGCGGCGCGATAGCCGTCGAGCAGACCGAGCTGAGCCAACGGATACACACCGGCCGACAGGCCGCCGATCACACACCCGGCACGCACCAGTTGCTTGAGGGCGGTGCTGAGCTGGGAGGCGATGACGGTCGGTGGCTCATCGGCCAGCAGGAACAGCTTTTGGAAACCTTCCAGCTTGCCGGCCCAGGGCTCACCCGGCAGTTGCCAGGCGCCGTCGATTGGCGGTTCGGCCTGCAAAAACGAGAGTTCGTACACCACGTCCGGATGCACCCGCTGAGCAACGCGCAAGGCCTCCTCAGCCAGCGCAAGCGTCAGTGCTTTAGTGCTGGGCCAAATCAGGAAACCAATTCGATGGGCAGTCATGGAGTGCTATCCGAAGCGAGTAACAGTAATGAAGACAAAGGCCAATGCTAGCCCGTAAACCAACACAAATCTCTAAAGCGGGTGAAGATCCAAATGTGGGAGCGGGCTTGCTCGCGAATGCGGTGGATCAGTCACCGGATGTATCAACTGATACACCGCTTTCGCGAGCAAGCCCGCTCCCACAGGGGATTGGGCAACCTCAGGATTGTGAAGCTTGCACTAATTCAGTGCATAAAAGCAGTTCTGTTTACTTCAAGCTGCCGGAAAGAAACTGCTGCAAACGCTCGGACTGTGGGTTGACCAGCACTTCGCGCGGGTTGCCACGCTCTTCGACGATGCCTTTGTGCAGGAACACCAGTTGGTTGGAGACTTCACGGGCAAAGCCCATTTCGTGGGTCACCACCACCATGGTCCGGCCTTCCTGGGCCAGGTCCTGCATCACCTTGAGCACTTCGCCCACCAGCTCCGGGTCAAGGGCCGAGGTGGGTTCGTCGAACAGCATCACCTCAGGCTCCATCGCCAGGGCACGGGCAATCGCCACGCGTTGCTGTTCACCGCCGGACATGTGGCCAGGGAACGCATCCTTGCGATGGCCCACGCCGACTTTGGCCAGGTAGTGCTCGGCCTTTTCCCGGGCGTCTTTTTTCGACATGCCCAGAACGTGCACCGGTGCTTCCATGACGTTTTCCAGCGCGGTCATATGGGACCACAGGTTGAAATGCTGGAACACCATCGACAGTCGCGAACGCATGCGTTGCAGCTGTTTCGGGTCTGCAGCCTTCATGGCGCCGTCTTTGTTGGCCACCAGTTTCAGCTCTTCGTTATTGAGCAGAATCTTGCCGGCGTGGGGTTGCTCCAGCAGGTTGATGCAGCGCAAAAAGGTACTTTTGCCCGAGCCACTGGACCCGATGATGCTGATCACATCACCGGCCGCGGCGGCCAGGGAAACACCTTTGAGCACTTCATGACTGCCATAGCGTTTATGCAGGTCTTGGACTTCAAGTTTGTACATGCGGTCGGTTCTCACAAAAACAGTTGGTCAGTCGTTGAGCAAGCGCCCGTGCCGCAGCGCTTCGCGCCCCGCCACCTTGGCCAGCCAGAAACCCGCTTGGGCATAACGTAGCCGTTCAACGGCAAACAGCACCCCAGGCGTGCCCGCGCAAACAATGCTCACGCGGTCGGACAAGGGATCGATCACTTCAAATATCGGGTCGCCGGCTTCGACTACGTCACCGGCTTTACGCAGGTAGCTGATCACGCCGGCGTGGGGCGCGAACAACAACTCGGTGCCTTCGAAAGGCAGGCCTTCACAGGGTTCGTGCTGCGGCGCGGGCCATTCACCACGGATCAGGCCTTGCTCGGCGAGGAACGCCAGGATGCCTTCGGCGTGAAAAATCGCTTCGTCACGGCCAGTATCGGCCTGGCCACCCAGCTCCAGAGTCGTCGCCAGGCATGCCAGGGGAATCTGCGCCTCGGGGAACGCCCGGGACAGCCGCAGCCACGGCAGCGAACAGGCTTCGTCAAACGAACTGCCGCCGGAATCTTCCGCCAGCAGGCCGACCTTCACATTCAGGTGCGCCGACAGCGAACGCCACTGCGGCCAGTGTTGCGGCAGCGCGTACATGTGCAACGCGGCTTCGGCGTCGCAATGCAGGTCGAGGACCACGTCGGCGGTGCAGGCATGGCTCAGCAACACCCGCTGCATGCCTTGCAACTGGCTGCTCGGCGCCGGCAACGCATTGAGCGCATCGCTCATGGCCTGGCGGATCAAGCGCACATTGGCGTGAGGATCATCCCCCAGCTTGCCGTTGAGCAACTCGGTAACCGGCTCGCTCAACTCAACGAAGTCGCGGTTGAAATTCTTGCCGCTGCCGATCTCGAAACGGCCCTGGTGACTGCCTTGCAGCAGTTGCCCCAGGCCCATCGGATTGGCGACGGGAACCAGCTCGATCACGCCGTTGAGGGCGCCTTGCTGTTCCAGTTCCGTCAGGCGCTTTTTCAGCTCCCAGGCGGCGCGCATGCCGGGCAATTCATCCGCGTGCAGGCTGGCCTGGATATAAGCCTTGCGCTCGCCGCTACCGAAACGAAACACCGTCAGCTGGCGTTCGCAGCCCAGGTGACCCCAGGGCAACAGGTGATCGATACGTTCCATATCAATGCTTCCGTGGAGCCAGGTAGCTCAGCCAGCGGCCTTCGGCCAACTTGAACAGGCGCACCAGGATGAAGGTCAGGCACAGGTAGAACGCACCCGCAGTGATATAGGCTTCGAACGGCAAGTAGTACTGGGCGTTCACCGTGCGTGCGGCACCGGTGATGTCGATCAGGGTGACGATGGACGCAAGACTGGTGGTCTGGAGCATCATGATCACTTCGTTGCTGTATTGCGGCAGCGCCCGGCGCAGGGCCGATGGCAGCAGGATCCGGCGGTACAGCTTGTAGCGCGACATGCCCATGGCCTTGGCTGCCTCGATCTCGCCGTGGGGCGTGGCCTTGAGGCTGCCGGCGATGATCTCGGCGGTATAGGCGCTGGTGTTCACGGCAAACGCCAGGCAGGCGCAGAAGGTCGCACTGGACAGCAGTGGCCACATGAAGCTTTCGCGCACCGCTTCGAACTGGGCCAGGCCGTAGTAGATCAAGAACAGCTGCACCAGCATCGGCGTGCCGCGAATCACATAGGTGTACAGCCAGGCAACACCGTTGACGATCGGCTGCTTGGACACGCGCATCAGGCCCAGGGGCAAGGCCGCGAGCAAACCGAAGAACAGCGAAATGGCCAGCAGTTTCAGGGTGGTCAGCAAGCCGCCGAGGTACAGCGGCATGGCCTCCCAGATGACGTTGTAGTCGAAGATCATAGATCAGCCGCCTTTACGCCTACCGAGTAGCGCTTCTCAAGATGACGCAGGGCCAGCAACGACACGCTGGTGATCACCAGGTACATCGCCGCCACTGCGAGGAAGAAGGTAAAAGGTTCGCGGGTGGCGTCTGCCGCCTGCTTGGCCTTGAACATCATGTCTTGCAGGCCCACCACCGAAATCAATGCGGTGGCCTTGGTCAGTACCAGCCAGTTGTTGGTAAACCCGGGGATCGCCAGCCGAATCATCTGCGGCACCATCACCCGGAAAAACACCTGGAACGGGCTCATGCCATACGCCAGGCCGGCTTCGGCCTGGCCCTTGGGAATGGCCATGAAGGCGCCACGGAAGGTTTCCGAAAGGTAGGCGCCAAAGATGAAACCCAGGGTGCCGATACCGGCGGCCAAGGGGTTCAAGTCAATGTAGTCGTTGTAGCCGAGCAACGGCGCAACGCGGTTAAGCAGGTCCTGACCACCGTAGAAAATCAGCAGGATCAGCACCAGGTCGGGGATCCCGCGGATCACCGTGGAGTACAGGTCGCCCAGCCAGGCCAACCAGCGCACCGGCGAGAGGCGCAACGCGACCCCGATCAGACCCAGAACAATGGCCAGGGCCATGGACGACAAGGCGAGCTGAAGCGTCAACCAAGCGCCATCGAGGATGACAGCCCCGTAGCCTTTCAACATGATTCAGGTCCTCGAAAAGGGGGATGAAAAAATGGCGCAAACTTCAGAGATCCTGGTGCTTGCGCCATTCTGGACAGACAGCTGCGACGGTTTACTTGGCTTCTGGGCCGTAAATGTCGAAGTTGAAGTACTTGTCCTGGATTGCCTTGTACTTGCCGTTGGCACGGATCGCAGCGATTGCAGCGTTGATGCGGTCCAGGTTTTCCTTGTCGCCTTTACGTACCGCGATGCCGATACCGTCGCCGAAGTACTTGGCGTCGGTGAAGGCCGGGCCGGTGAACGCGTAGCCTTTACCGGCTGGCGTGTCGAGGAAGCCTTCCTGCAACAGGGTGGCGTCGGCCACGGTGCCATCAAGGCGACCGGCTTCTACGTCCAGATAGATTTCGTTCTGCGAGCTGTAAGGAACAATGGTGGCGCCTTTGGGAGCCAGCACTTCCTTGGCGAAACGGTCGTGGATCGAACCGCGCTGCACGCCGATTTTCTTGCCTTTCAATTCATCCAGGCTGTCGCTGACGGCAGTGCCTTCCTTCAATACCAGGCGAGCTGGGGTCAGGTAGTAGCGGTTGGTGAAGTCCACGGACTTCTTGCGATCGTCGGTGATGGACATCGAGGACAGGATGGCGTCGATCTTGCGCACTTTCAGCGCCGGGATCAGGCCGTCGAATTCCTGCTCGACCCAGGTGCACTTGACCTGCATCTGCTCACACAGGGCGTTGCCGATGTCGTAGTCAAAACCGACGATGCTGCCGTCCGGTGCCTTGGAGGCAAACGGAGGGTAAGCCGCTTCAATACCAATCTTCAGTGGCTTGCCTTCGGCGAAAGCCTGCATGGACAGCACGGACAGCGCCAGGGCGCCCAACAGCACGAGTTTCTTCATCTTGGGACTCCATCGGTATAGGGCAAAACAGCAGTATGAGCCAGGGCCCACGATGCGAATGAGTGAAACCGAATAGCGGTGCTGCGTCCTGCGCCAGTTCAGCATCGGCGACGACGAGCGAGTGATCGGCATTCTAACGACAGGCCGGAAGCCGATATTTCCTCAATGCGACAACAATTTACAGAAGCACCGAGAAAGCGGTTCCAGCACATTGACAGCCTCTTGATTTTATGCAGAGGCAAAAGATATTAAACCTGTTAACGCTGCAAGTTGCGGGCCTATTATTCGCAAACCCTTCTAGCACGGCAAGTGTAGCGTTGGATCTAATTTTTCAGGGCGTCTAAGACGCGGGTTTTCGGGGCATGGGCGTAGCACTTTGCCTCATGTTTGGGCGTGGGGTTACACATTTGCCGGGTTCGGTAACATCCAGAAACTTCCTACAACACAATCCGATATTTATTGGCCTTGTGTAAGTCGCGCCACTGAATGACCAATCTTGGAATGCAATCAAAATGTGGGAGCGGGCTTGCTCGCGAAGGCGGCGTGTCAGCCAGCACACCACTAACTGATACACCGCCTTCGCGAGCAAGCCCGCTCCCACAGGGGTTATAGGTCGCCTGTCCGATCGCACAAAAAAGCCCCACCCGGCCTACGCCGAATAGGGCTATGTCCCACAAACCCGCCTTACGCGACGTTCATGGTCTTGTGCGTCTCGATCAAATGCGCCACCACACTCGGATCCGCCAGGGTGGAGATATCGCCCAACCCGTCGTATTCAGCGGTGGCAATCTTGCGCAGGATCCGGCGCATGATTTTCCCCGAACGGGTCTTCGGCAAGCCCGGTGCCCACTGGATCACATCCGGCGAAGCAATCGGCCCGATCTCTTTACGCACCCAGTTTTTCAGCTCCAGGCGCAACGCTTCATTCGGCTCTTCGCCGTTTTTCAGCGTGACATACACATAGATGCCCTGGCCCTTGATGTCATGAGGCACACCCACCACCGCCGCTTCCGCGACTTTCGGGTGCGCAACCATGGCGCTCTCAATCTCGGCGGTGCCCATGCGGTGGCCGGAGACGTTCAGCACGTCGTCCACCCGACCGGTGATCCAGTAGTAGCCATCCTCGTCACGGCGCGCACCGTCACCGGTGAAGTACATGCCACGGAAGGTCTTGAAGTAGGTGTCCACAAACCGGTCATGGTCGCCATACAGCGTACGTGCCTGGCCCGGCCACGAATCCAGGATCACCAGGTTACCCTCGGCCACGCCTTCAATCAGGTTGCCGAGGTTATCCACCAGCGCCGGTACCACCCCAAAGAATGGGCGCGCCGCCGAACCCGGCTTGAGCGCATGGGCGCCCGGCAGCGGGCTCATCATGTTGCCGCCGGTCTCGGTCTGCCACCAGGTATCGACGATCGGGCAACGGGATTGGCCGACGTTCTTGTAGTACCAGTCCCACGCTTCCGGGTTAATTGGCTCACCCACCGAACCCAGCAGGCGCAAGCTGCTGCCATCGGCGCCTTCGCAGGCGGCGGTGCCGGAAGCCATCATGGCGCGGATCGCGGTCGGTGCGGTGTAGAGGATGTTCACTTTGTGCTTGTCGACGATCTTCGCCACCCGGGTGATGTCCGGATAGTTCGGCACGCCTTCGAACATCAGCGTGGTCGCGCCGTTGGCCAGTGGGCCATAGACGATATAGGTGTGGCCGGTGACCCAGCCGACGTCGGCGGTGCACCAGTAGATTTCGCCCGGGCGGTAGTCAAACACGCGCTCGTGGGTCAGGGCTGCGTACAACAGGTAGCCGCCGGTGGTGTGCTGCACGCCCTTCGGCTTGCCGGTGGAGCCGGAGGTGTAAAGGATGAACAGCGCTTCTTCGGCGCCCATCTCTTTCGGCGCACACACGGTGCCCGCCACTTTCATCAGGTCTTCGTACCAGATGTCGCGATGCTGGTTCCACTTGATGTTGCCACCGGTGCGCTTGCACACGATGACTTTCTGGATGCTGCTGGTTTCCGGGTTGGTCAGGGCGTCGTCGACGTTGGCCTTCAGGGAAATTTTCTTGCCGGCACGAATGCCTTCGTCGGCGGTGATCACCACCTTGGATTTGCAGTCGATGATCCGACCGGCCAGGGCCTCTGGCGAGAACCCGCCAAACACCACCGAGTGAATCGCACCGATCCGGGCACAGGCCAGCATGGCGACCGCGGCTTCGGGAATCATCGGCATATAGATAGTCACCACGTCGCCGCGGTGCACATCCTGGCCGCGCAGGGCGTTGGCGAACTTGCAGACTTCTTCATGCAGCTCGCGGTAGGTGATGGTGCGGCTTTCGGCAGGGTCGTCGCCCTCCCAGATGATTGCTGGCTGGTCGCCACGCTCGGCGAGGTGGCGGTCCAGGCAGTTGTAGGAAACGTTGAGGGTGCCGTCGGCAAACCATTTGATGTCGACATGGTGATCGTCGAAGGAGGTCTGCTTCACCGTGGTGAAAGGCTTGATCCAGTCAAGGCGCTTGGCTTGCTCGCGCCAGAAACCGTCGGGGTTGACCACCGACTGCTGGTACATGGCCTTGTAGGTCGCCTCATCGGTCAGCGTATTGGCTGCTACTTCGGGGCGAACGGGGTACAGAGAAGCCGCACTCATCTTTCTTACCTCGGTGACATAGTTGTTGTTGTATGGCCCTGTTGTAGCCGGGCCGGACCTATAGAACCATTCGACGATGGTAGTAACAAGCCCCTACAAATTGCCCACCTATCCCCTGGCAGCGCTCTGGCCCGCGGCCCGTGGCGCTTTGCAGGTTTCTGAAAAAACCTTCATTTCGCGATTGTTACAAAAACCACCAATAGTGTTTATCAAAAGCACGGGTATATGAATATAACTCGGACGCCTAAAATCAACCTCGCCATCAAGGCACTGTGATTAACAACGTAACAGCCCCCACGAAGGCAACGTTAATCCGAACTTCCCAATCAAGTTACACACGTGGCCTCACAAGGGCCCCGTGACCCCTTTCGACCGCCAAAAGGTAAATAGTCAAATGAAAGCGTTATTAGTTATGGCCCTTAGCAGCTTGTGCGCCACCGCCGCCCTGGCCGACGAAGCCCCGACTGACGTAGCCAGCCAGAGCACCCCGATTGTTGAGGATTACACTTACAGCACCCATCTGGACGTCGCCAAAGTAGTGTCCATGAGTGAAGTCCCGGATGTATGCCAAGTAGTACCGGTAAAGATGGAATATGAAGACTCACAAGGTCAGCGTCATATTCTTCAATATCAGGTCATGGGTAACGGTTGCTCTAACGGATAATAACTTCGTTAGTTTGAACTGAACCTGATCTTATTCGCCGCAAGAAATCGTTCTTGCGGCAAAGAGCGCCCCCCCTCGAATCGAATGCTACGATTGTGGCGCCGCCACCCCACCTGCAAGGCAGGATGCATTCATGCGAGCCAGTTTCGAAAAAATCCCAACCGAGGCGAACACCTCCTGGACCCTGCTGAACAGGCGTCTACCGGAGGCGATTCCGTTTGAATGGCACCACCATCCCGAATATGAGCTGACCCTGACCCTCAACAGTCGCGGGCACCGCTATATCAGCAATGATGTGGCGCTCTACGATGATGGCGACCTGGTGCTGGTGGGCCCGAACGTTCCCCATAGCTGGTCTTCCGTCGAGTTGATCGACCCCGCCAAACCGCACATTGCCTTGGTTATCTGGTTTTCAGAGGCTTGGGCGGATTCGCTGGTGCAGCTGTTTCCGGAGATGGGGTCGACGCGAGCGCTATTGGCTGCTGCGCGACAAGCGTTGAGTTTCAGTGATGCTACGTCCCGGGCGCTGCGCCCGGTGATCGAAGCAATGGTCGAGCAAGACGCTTCCCAGCGACTGATCTCGTTGCTCACCGTGCTCAACACATTGTCCCGGGACATCACCGCGCAGCGCATCGCGACGGAAAACGCCGCCCCTCACATCGTTGAAGACGCGCGCATCCGCCGCGTTCTGGACTACCTGCACGGCCACTATGCGCAACCTGTCGGCATTCCCGAGCTGGCGCAAATGGCCTGCGTCAGCGTTTCAGCCTTCCATCGCATGTTCCGCAAACACACACGCTGCACGGCGCTGGACTACATCGTCCGGCTACGCATCGGACATGCCTGCGCCTTATTGATGCAGGGCAACCTGGCGGTCAGCGCGATTTCCGAACAGGTCGGCTATGCCTCCCAGGCGTTGTTCAATCGGCAGTTCAAGGCGCACAAGGGCATGACGCCGTCACAGTTTCGGCTTCAACACGGGCATCACTTTCAATAAGCCGATTCTTCTATACGCCTCGAAACAAACGCCATAATCGTACTACTCAACGCTCCAAATCAGGCTGCCGCCCAAGCAGGCCGGGGTGATTCCATACCTGTATGCACAACAACAAGACAGGTCACCCCATGAGCAACTACCACACCTTCGAATGTGCCGAGCTGCCGGACGACTACAAGCGCAGCATCGTCGCCATGAAAAAGGCCCTGCGCGCGCAGATCGGCGACGTGCCTGGGCTGTTCGCCGAGGTCAGCGAGTTCATCAGGGCTGAAATCGCCTCGATCAAGGCCCAGCAGTCTGCCTGGCCCGAACTCGACTTTGAAACCATCGCCACCGGCCAGGTCACCGAAGCACAACGAGCCCTCATCAAGCGCCGGGGCTGCCTGGTGATCCGCAACCACTTCCCCAGGGAACAAGTGCTGGGGTGGGACAAGAGCCTGCTGGACTACCTCGACCACAACCATTTCGACGAGGTGTATCGCGGCCCGGCCGACAATTTCTTCGGTAACCTCGAAGCCTCGCGCCCGGAGATATTCCCGATCTATTGGTCCGACGCCCAGATGCAACTGCGCCAACACGAGCGCATGGGCGCCGCACAGTCGTTCCTGAACCGCCTGTGGACCATCAATTCCCAAGGCCGGCAATGGTTCGACCCAGACATCAATGCGTTGTACCCCGACCGCGTCCGCCGCCGCCCACCCGGCACCACCTCCAAAGGGCTTGGCCCGCACACCGACTCGGGCGCCCTGGAACGCTGGCTGCACCCGGCCTACCTCAAGGTGTTCGACAAGATCTACCGCAACGACTTCAAGTCCTACGACCCCTGGGACGCCGCCCATCGCACCGAAGTCGATGAATACGCCTACAAGGACACGGTGAAATGCTCGGCCTTCCGCACCTTCCAGGGCTGGACCGCACTGTGCGACATGCAGGCCGACCAGGGCGTGCTGCATACCTTGCCGATCCCCAAGGCCATGGCCTACATGCTGCTGCGCCCGTTGCTGGACGACGTCCCCGAAGATGAATTGTGCGGCGTTGCGCCGGGCAAGGTGCTGCCGGTTTCAGAGAAATGGCACCCGCTGCTGGTCCAGGGCATGACCCCGATTCCGGACGTGCAGGCCGGCGATTCGGTGTGGTGGCACTGCGACGTAATCCACAGCGTCGCCCCCGTCGAAAATCAACAGGGCTGGGGCAACGTGATGTACGTGCCCGCCGCGCCCATGTGCCCGAAAAACCTGCGGTACGCCAAGGATGTGCTCAGGGCGTTCGAGCAAGGGGCCTCACCGGATGATTTCGCCCGGGAGGACTACGAGAAAGAGTGGAAAGACCGCTTCATGACGCCGCAACTGAACACCCTCGGCCGCAAAGGGCTGGGGCTGGAATAAGCACCGCTCCCCAAAACAACAAAAAGGGTTATCCCACATGAAAATCCCCCATCGCCTTGCCGTTGCCATCTCCCTCGCCAGCCTTTGCACGTTCGCCGCTCACGCAGCCGACAGCAAAGGCACTGTTGAAGTCGTCCACTACTGGACCTCGGGCGGGGAAGCCAAGTCTGTACAGGTGCTGCAACAACTGATCGAGAAAGACGGCTTCATCTGGCAAAACAGTGCCGTGGCCGGCGGCGGTGGCGCTGCTGCCATGACCGTCCTCAAGAGCCGCGCCGTCTCCGGCAACCCGCCCTCTGCCGCGCAGATCAAAGCTCCGGACATTCAGGAGTGGGGCAAGCTGGGCCTGCTGACCAGCGTCGACAACGTCGCCAAGGCCAATCACTGGGACAGCCTGCTGCCCGAAAGCATTGCGCAACTGATGAAGTTCGACGACCACTACGTCGCCGTACCGCTCAACATCCACCGCATCAACTGGTTATGGATCAACCCCGAGGTGCTCAAGAAAGCCGGCGTGTCCAAAGCCCCGGCCACCCTGGAAGAACTCTACGCCGCCGGCGACAAACTCAAGGCCGCCGGCTTCATCGCCATCGCCCACGGCGGCCAACCCTGGCAGGACACCACCGTATTTGAAGGCCTGGTGCTCAGCATCCTGGGCGCCGATGGCTTCCAGAAAGCCTTTATCGACAACGACGAAGCCACCTTCACCGGCCCCAAAATGACCGAAGTCTTCGTCGCGCTGCGCAAGCTGAGGACCTACATGGACCCCAACGGCGCAGGCCAGGACTGGAACATGGAAACCGCCAAAGTCATCAATGGCCAGGCCGGCATGCAAATCATGGGGGACTGGGCCAAGAGTGAGTGGACCGCGGCGGGTAAAAAAGCCGGGGCCGATTATGAATGCGTGCCCTTCCCCGGCTCACAAGGCATTTATAGCTACACCATCGACTCACTGGCCATGTTCAAACCGTCCAGTAAAAATGATACGCCGGGCAACAACGCGGCTCGCGACGACCTGGCCAAGATCGCCCTGGAGCCGCAATTCCAGAGCGTGTTCAACCAGAACAAAGGCTCCATCCCGGTGATCAAGGGCCTGGACATGAGCCAGTTCGACAGCTGTGCCCAGGCTTCCGCCAAGGACTTCGCCGAAGCCGAGAACGCCGGCACGCTGGAGCCGAGCATGGCCTTCAACATGTCCACGTCCCAGGCGGTGCAAGGGGCGGTGTTTGATGTGGTCAGCAACTTCATGAGCAATAAAGACGCGGACCCCGCCAAGGCTGGCAAGCAGATGTTTGCCAGCATCAAAGCCGCAGCCCAGTAACCCCCCGCGACCCGTTCTTGCGCCAAACGGCGCAAGAACTTCCAGACCGAATCTGCCCCAGTTCGGCGCGCTGAAACAAACGCCTACCGCCCGTCAAAAAAATCCAAGCCAGGCAAAGCCTTGTAAACCCGGACCTTGGCTGCAAACACCACCATTTTGGCCGCTCACCGAGACCATCCGCCGCAACACAAAGTCGAATTTTTCCCTATAATGCGCGGGTAAATCGGGCCTGCAATATCCCTTTACACTGGGACGAAGAGCCAGACCTGAGGCCCCCGCTGGAGCCAGCAAGCATTGCTCCGCCCCTCAAGCCTCAAGCAGAACACCCGTAACCCTGATTCCGTTTAATGCGTGCGTTAGCTGCAACAAACGATTCCTTAAGATCCACCGCGGCCTTTGGGCCGTGTGAACACCCCACCATCCGGTTTCACACGGGCACCTTAGAGCCCTCACGCAGGAGACGACACGTCATGCTGAGCTGGGACGAATTCGACAAAGAAGAAGACGGCGAAGTAGTTGCCAAAGGCGCCAACGCCGGCCACGCCACCGAAGCCAACATGGACCGCCTCGACGGCGCCGGCGCTGCTGCCGCCATCGAAGCCCGCGCCGTCACCGCCAATGACTCCGCCGCCATCGTGCGCGCCAAGGCCGCCCTCGACAAACTCGACGTCGCCGAAGGCCTCGCCGAGCTCGAAGGCTCCGCCGCCCGCGTCGCCGTTGACGAAAAGCGCATGATCAACTGCCGCGCCGACCTCAACCAACTCGTACCTTTCAAGTACGACTGGGCCTGGCAGAAGTACCTCGACGGCTGCGCCAACCACTGGATGCCGCAAGAGGTCAACATGACCGCCGACATCGCCCTGTGGAAAAACCCCGAAGGCCTGACCGACGACGAGCGTCGCATCGTGATGCGCAACCTCGGCTTCTTCTCCACTGCGGATTCGTTGGTCGCCAACAACCTGGTACTGGCCGTGTACCGCCTGATCAC